>CANKYR010000012.1 GCA_947488195.1 Flavobacteriales bacterium | reverse complement strand
ATACATTGTTATTAATGTAGAGGGTGTTGAAGAGAAACTACTTTGGTTGTATTGGTTCGATGGATCCGACGATATTCAGGCTGACCCTTCGTTTTATTTGAACAAGGAAGTTTATGTTGAATACGTGAATTTGGATATGTTCGATGGAATTTCAAGAAGCTATGTTCCGGTAAAACTTTTAATTAGCATTCTCGGCAACGAGTAAGTATGAAGTTTCTCATTATTCAAACAGCGTTCATCGGCGATGTGGTTCTAGCAACCCCAATGGCCGAGGCATTGGCGCAATTGGATAATGCAGAAGTTCATTTTTTAGTTAGAAAGGGAAACGAGTCTTTGCTAGAGAATAATCCGTTTATCGATCGAATTTTGATTTGGAACAAACACCAAAACAAGCTCCGAAATTTATTTCAATTAGGAAATGAAATTCGAAAAGAGAAATTCGATTGCGTGATCAATTTGCAACGCTTTGCTTCGACAGGTTTCCTTACTTGGCGAAGCGGTGCCTTGAAGAAAATTGGATTTCAAGAAAATCCATTTTCATTTTGTTTCAGTTCGAAGTTCAAGCACGAAGTGAATAATGGACTTCATGAAGTAAACAGAAATTTAGAATTACTTCGCGAATTTGTTCCAGGTGATTTCCCTCCGCGATTGTTTCCTTCAGTTCAAAATTTTGAGGCAGTTACAGAATTTAAAAGTAAACCTTATGTGTGTGTTGCTCCATCTTCTGTGTGGTTTACCAAGCAATGGCCAAAAGAGAATTTCATTCAACTTGTTTCTGAATTGGCGAAAAAGCATCACGTGTTTTTATTGGGGGCGAAAGGAGATTTTGATTTGTGTGAAGAGGTGAGGGGCGTTGAAAATTTCAACGCAACGAATCTTTGTGGAAAACTGAATTTCTTAGAATCAGCGGCACTCATGAGAGATGCTGCAATGAATTTCGTGAACGATAGCGCTCCCATGCATTTTGCTTCTGCTATGAATGCACCAACCACGGCTTTCTTCTGTTCTACCATCCCTGAATTCGGATTTGGACCATTGTCAGATCGCTCGCGCATTGTTGAGTCAAATGAAAATTTGGCTTGTCGTCCTTGCGGTTTGCATGGAAAAAAATCTTGTCCACTCGGACATTTTAAATGTGGTGAATCTTCTCACGAACAAATTCAAATCCTTGCGCAATGCTAGATCTTTTCAAGCATTGGCAGAGGCCAGAAGGGAAGGAGATTGTTTTGATAGGATCATGTTTTTCAGACAATCTTAAGCCATATCTCGACGAAGAGGGGTTCAAAGTAACTTCCAATATTTTCGGGACGTTGTTTCATCCCATACCTATTTTTAATTGGTTGAAGTATGTCTGCGCGAATGCTATTTCAGAAAGTGAAATGCAAATTATCTTTCATGAAGAAAAATGGAAATCGTTAGCCGGAGGAAAGGTGTTGCGATCTGATTCTAAGCAGGAATTGAAACAGGTCATTCATTCGCACCTAGCTGCTCTTCATGATGCGCTGAAATCAGCGGATACTTTAGTTCTGACCCTTGGCACAGCCCACGGATGGATACATAATGAAATTGGTTTGGTGGGAAATTGTCAGCGACTTCCACAGCAAGAGTTTCATCAGGAAATTATTTTACTGAGTGAAATGAAAAGCAATGGGACGGAAGCAATTCAATTATTGAAAGAAATGAACCCCAACTTAAGCATTGTATTAACCGTTTCACCGGTGAAGCACTGGCGAATGGGCGTGGTGGAAAACGCTCGCACAAAGGCTCGTTGTATAGAATTAGCCCACGCTTTGTGCGAACAACATTCATTGTCTTATTTCCCCTCATATGAGTTTGTAACTGATGTTCTTCGGAACGACGATTATTTTGAAAGTGATCGCTGTCATCCAAACGAAATGGCAATTGCTCTCGTTGCGCAGGAATTTCTAGTGTTTTCAAGGAAAATAAACGATAAAACAATAGGCATTTAACGTTAGCATAACATAGTTGGTGTTTGTTTGCAAAGTAAAATTATATTTATGAAGCTCAAGAGTCTTTTTTCATTCATGGTGCCAAAGAACGCTTTGTTCTTTGATTTATTTGCAGAGGATACTTCTAACCTAGTAGCTCAAGCAAGGGTTTTTAATCAAATGTTTCAGCTAACAGATCCCGAGCAGATAGCCAATTGTATTCGTCAAATTAGAGATTTTGAGCAAAAGGGAGATGATATTACTCATCAAATATTTATGGAATTGTCAGAGAATTTCATCACGCCATTTGATAGAGAGGACATTCATGCCTTGACAACAAGTATTGATGATATTGCTGATTATATCAACGGTTGTGCAACGCGCATTCAGCTATACAATGTGAAGCAATTCTCAAAGACAATGGAGTTGATGAGCGAAGTTTTATTGAAGCAGGTTATTGAAATCGATGCCGCTATTAATGATATGAGAAGCATGAAAAATGTGCAGCGTGTTCGTGAAGCGATTATTCGCATAAATTCTCTTGAGAATCATGCAGATGATTTGTTCGACGAAAGCATTGCTCGATTGTTCGCTGAAGCATCGGATCCTTTGGAATTGATTAAAACCAAAGAGGTTTTAAGCAGCATGGAAATAGCCACTGACAAATGTGAAGATGTCGCAAATGTCTTGGAATCAATCTTAGTTAAAAACTCTTAATCGATACTGGAATGGATTATTCATTCTTGCTCCTAGCGGTCATAGCATTAGCGCTGATATTTGATTTTATCAACGGGTTTCACGATGCAGCAAATTCTATTGCCACTATTGTATCAACGAAAGTTCTTACTCCCTTTCAGGCGGTTGTGTGGGCGGCCATGTTCAATTTCCTTGCGTTTTTTATATTCAAAGACCACGCTGTTGCCAATACAATTGCAAAAACGGTTGATATAAAGTATACCATGGAAGTTTCAGCTCTTCCTTTGATTGCAGCGGGATTATTATCTGCAATCATTTGGAGTTTACTCACATGGTTCTATGGTATCCCTTCATCATCTTCTCACACACTGATCGGCGGTTTTGCCGGAGCTTTTCTTGCGGCATACGGCATAGATGCAATAAACATTGGAATCGTAATCGCAACGGCAATCTTCATTGTTGTGGCTCCAATTGCTGGAATGCTAATGTCATACCTCATCTCTGTTTGGTTGCTAAATGCATTCAGAAAAGAGTTGTACATGAAGCTTATTACTTTAACCATAATTTTTGGCGCGTGTTACTTGGTTGGTAGAGCATTAGAAACAGATATGACCAAGGTAAATGCACATGGAATTATTGGTTTGGATTGGTTAGATATTGCCCTTTATGGTGGGAACTTCAAATGGATTTTGTTAGGATTTCTTGTCGTGTCGTTAGGTGTTTGCGCCTTGTTTCTGAGCACGCTGAACAATTCAGGTTCCAACAGATTGTTCAAAAAACTTCAATTGGTTTCAAGTGCTGCATTCAGTATTGGCCATGGTGGTAACGATGCACAGAAGGTGATGGGAATTATTTCAGTTGCCCTGCTCGCTTCAAATGAAATCGGAAGTATTAAAGAAATGCCTGATTGGGTGCCAATCTCTTGCTACACTGCTATAGCTCTAGGAACTTTAAGCGGAGGTTGGAAGATTGTAAAGACAATGGGCAACAAAATAACCAAAGTGAATCCTTTCGAAGGCGTTGCCGCAGAATCTGCTGGTGCAATTACGCTTTTCTTCACGGAAGGACTGAAATTCCCATGGAAATTGGCGGGAGATAGCATTCAGGGCATCCCCGTTTCAACGACCCACACCATAACGGGTTCAATCATTGGTGTCGGAATTACAAAGCGTATTTCTGCGGTGAAGTGGGGTGTAACAGGTAAACTTTTGGTGGCGTGGATAATCACAATCCCTATTTCAGCAGGTTTAGGTGCGCTGTTTTATTACATCATGCATTTCTGCGGTGTAAACGCATAATTTAAAAGATGATATTAAACACTAAAAGCACTTTCGGGTGCTTTTTTTATTGAACAGGGTTTATCTTTGAGACAATGCAGTTTTTAAAGTCGAATCAATTCATTTGGAACAATCAGAATCAAGATTACCTCTGGGGTGATAAGGCTGCTTGGTATTTTCAGAATAGTGAAACGTTCAACAGGGCTGCTTCTAATAAATTCGACGGGATCTTTTGGTATCATAACAGGACAATCATAGTTGAACCGGGCCTTCAATGGATTTGTTTAAAAAGGGTCCATGAGACAGATTTGTTAGAAATAGAGACGTCCTCTCTGTCAACTGCTAAAAATGAAAAATTTGATTTAGTGTCATCCACTCCAAAGTTAGAGTGGATATTCATAGATGAGAATAGTAGAGTTGTTTGTTCATTTGAAGATAAAACGAGCCATCCAATTCATCAGCTGAACGATGCCTTAGTTCGTCTCGGAAAGCAAGGCTTAAGTCTTTCTGAAATATCTGAAAAGCTGAATGATTTAGAATTGCCCAATGGAGAGGGAGGAGGAGTGAAATCATATACCTATCGCGGAGTGGTTCTTGAATATGAATTCCATCGATTTCAATTGAGTCAAGATGAAATGAATGGCGAAATCATTTATTTCAAATTGAAAAATATTCAAAGACCATTTGAGAAATTCTCAGCTGATTTTTATAAAGTAGTATTGAATTCAGCTGCTGTGGATATAGCAGTGTTTGATCTGGAGCAGCGCTATATGCTCATTAATGAATTTGCCGTTAAAAATAAAGAGGTTCGCAATTGGCTCATTGGAAGAACGGATTTTGACTATTGCGAATTCAAGGGCACCGATGATTCAATGGCCAAGATGCGAAAAGAATTTTTCGAGCAATCGAAACGCGAACGCCGAATGGTAGAGATGGAGGAGAAGATTATAGATGCCGAGGGCAAGACGCGTTATTCATTGAAAAGATTTAAGCCCATTATTGTCCAAGATGAGATCAAGTACATGATGGGTTTCGGTATGGATGTAACGCCTGTAATCGACGCTCAAGAACAATTGCAGAAATCGCTGTTGGAGAAGGAAGCCTTACTTGGAGAAATTCATCACCGCGTAAAAAACAATCTAACAATAGTTTATTCACTTCTTGAATTACAAGCCATTCAAGAAAAAAATGCAGACATTGTTTTGGCATATAGAGAATCGCAATCTCGGATAAAGGCTATGGCGCTTGTGCACGAGATGTTATATAAGTCTCATTCTTTCGAGGCAATAGAATTATTCGCGTATTTGAAAAATTTGGCTGAGCATCTTCAGCATTTGCTTTCTGTGAACAAGACTGTAGAGCTCAAGTTTATTGGCAAGCCTGTAGAATTGAATATTAGTAAGGCCGTTACTTGCGGCTTGTTTGCCAATGAGATATTAACGAACTCATACAAGTATGCTATTCCTTTTGTCGAAAATCCCGAAATTCGAATCCGATTGGAGGAAGTGGGTGAGTGCATTGAAATGGAAATTTGCGACAACGGACCTGGTCTGAATGCCGATTTTGAAGAAGGGAAAAACGAATCGCTAGGATTCAAACTCATGCGTACCTTTGCTTCGCAATTGAAAGGTGAGTTGGAGATAAAGTCGGAAGACGGATTGAGGTACCTTCTTAAATTTAAAAAGTAATGCGAATACTCTTAGTAGACGACGATCAGCTCATTCGCTTTGTGCACCAAATGTTCATTGAACGTGAGGGTCACGAAGTTGTTGGTGTTGCCGAGGAAGAGACTCAGGCAGTAAGAATGGCTCTTGAACTGAAGCCAGATGTTGTTGTTATGGATATTCGTCTTGAAGATGGAACAAATGGAATAAGCGCCATGCGGACTATTCAGCAAACATTGAACATACCTGCTATTTACATTTCGGGAAATTCAGACAATAAAACAATGGAAGATGCCGAGAAGACGAACATGAAGGCTTTTCTTGTTAAACCCGTTACTCAAGATGAAATAGCGAAAGCTATTGTATAATTAGTCTTCCGGATTTACTCTCTTGTCCTTTACGGTAAACACTCGTGAGACATTGAATCCAAAGTGTATTCCACCTTTTTTCCATTGACCAATAGATTCTGTAATAAATCCGGGTTCTAACATCGATGTTGAATTCGTAAGATGCAATTGGAATACGTGTCCACCCGTCTCAATATCAACTCCAAGCGAAAGTGAATTGTAGAATGTGGAGGTGATCTGATTAGGTAAAACATAAATATATTCTCCATTCACTGAAAAACGTTGGGTGAGCTTATATCGTCCGCCAAATCCCATGGCTAGGATATCGTTTTTATCTTGTACAGTAGGAACTAGGTTTTTGTGAACCAAAGTTGGTGTCAATTGAAGTGATAAGTCGTTGTTGAATTTGCGAGCAATGAGCAACTGGTGTGTGTATTGCATGCGCGAAGAGAAATAGTTGTCTCTGTTTGGGTCAGACCACTTCACAGTGTTGCAAACCGCTGAAGCAAAATAAGAAACTGAAACCGGAATATTCCTTTTGCCAGATCCTTGTCTAAGTATTTTGTATTTCAAAAATGAATCGTATGCCTTGTTTACATTACTTCTTCCAAAGCCAACCATTAATCGGTCAGTTACTCCGTATTCGAAACCTATTCTCATCAAGGCCTGATCTAATCCAAACAAATCATACGCTCCTGAGTTAATGAATCCAAATCTGTGCGAGATACGAAAATCCATTACTCCAGCAGCTGCATTCTCTACACTGTGCATATTAATAATGCGGGTAGTCTTAAAAGTAGCAGTGGTGTAGGTTTGTTCTTCCTCACCTACAAGCAAAGAAAGTAGATCTTCTTCATCGGTTTTAACAAGAAGACTATCTCCCGGTTGAGCAAGAATGGCGAGTTGTGAAAAAAACAAAAGAGCTAAAAGTAGAAGCCCTTTTGAAAATGGATTTGAATTCATTTTAATTATTTAAGTGGTTGCAATGTAGCCTTCACGGTTACTTCAATCTTGTCAGAAATTTGTCCTTTTACAAGATCAGGAATTTGAACATTGAAATCTCTCGGATTCACATAAAACTTTGTGCTTCCATCAATCTTACCACCTGCAATTTTAAGAGTTGCAATTGCACTCACATCCTTCGTTGCGCCGTGCATGGTCATTTGCCCCGCCACGTTCACAGAATATGTTCCATCTGCAGCGAAGTTCACTTTTGAAAAATCACCTTTTCCTTTGAAATTTGCTTTTGGATATTTATCACTTTCTAAATAATTTTCATTAAAGTGCTCTTGCATCAACGCTTTTTCAAATTCGAAACTCTTGATCAAAGTCTCTACTTGAACAGCACCTGTTGCTTGGTCAATGATGATTGTAGATTTATAATTATCCGCTTTAATGTCTTCAGCACTTGTGTGAGAGAAGAATTTAATATGTGCGGTTTTCGAGAAGTAACGCTGAGCAGATGCTCCAAAGCTCAATGCAACTAATGCGGTTGCTAAAATTATTTTTTTCATAGTATTGTTTTTTTAGATAAGGCATTTATTGTACCACTTATTTGATTCGAGCGCACTTACTCATTTGAACGCCGTCCATCATTAGGTAACCTGTACAAAACCCTTTGATTACGACTAAATCCCCCTTGTTTGCTGTTGCTTTATCTGTAGAATTGAAATAGCAATTCACAGGGTAATCTGGAGTGGACGTTTTTAAGCGAATAACACTTTCGTTTCCTTCATTTACAAATGCGGTGTCAACAACGCCCTGAATTTCGAGTGCAACAGAATCTTTTACGAATTTGCCATTTGCCGCATCTTCGTTTTTAGCAAATGCTGCACCAAGGGAATCAGCTGGTAAGATGTAGTTCGGTTTCACATCTGCCGCATTGGTCTTCGGTTTATTCCACAGGTAATATGCAACTCCACCGCCAATGGCAATAATGGAGAGAAGCACAATAATGATTACTTTTTTATTCATGTTGTTTTCTAGTTGTTGGGCGCACCTGCAGTAATCCAGGCGTTCACTGCATTTTTATCACAGGTGCTAAGTCCTGTTGTGCCTTTAGGCATGATTGAATATCCGTTGCTTCCATCCAGAGATCCCGCGAATCCGCCGTTGTCGACAATGGCTTTAATTTCGTCGTAAGTGGTTAAGGATAAACTCGCACTCGGATTAGCGCCTTCATGACATCCGCTTGCGCATTGCTGCGCAACAAGTGGAGCAATTCTACTGGTGAAAGTAAACGTATTGTCGCAGGGTGTTGCTGAATACAAATACTCTTCATTGTCGTAATAACATGCTGTCAAAAGCATAGTCATAGTTAAGAGCAACATGCTCGTCTTAGTTGTTAAGCGCACCATCGTTAATCCATTTTTGAATTTGAATAATCTTGCAGCTCTGAAGTCCAGATGTATTCTTAGGCATAATCGTGTAACCTCCTGTTGCGTTCAAAGAATGCATCAGAGATCCATTGTTCACAATCGCAACCGTTTCATTGTAATTGGTAATCGCAAGATTTGCGCTAGGAGAACCACCGCTGTGACATCCCGTGCAATTTGTTTGAATAATAGGTAAAATGTATGCGTTGAACGTGTAATTGATCGTGTCACACCCAACGCAGCTGTTGAATTTCGCTCCTTGGTTAATCCAAGTACGAATAGCGTTTATTTGATCGCTTGTTAGCGCGCTGCTTGGAGGGGGCGGCATTATTTTGTCAGGATCTGAATCGGTAATAACCTCCATCAAATCGCTGTTGTTGGCATTGCCCATGTCAATAATGCCCGAATTCATAAGTGAGTAATAATCTGTAACAACAATATCTTCTTCATGAGAAGTCTCATCGTGACACCCCGACATTCCGCAGTTTGAGACAAGCAATGGCAAAATTGTATTTCCGAAGTAAACGGTATCGGGATCACAATTCTCTGCTATTGTACCATCTAAATCCGGTGGCGGCTCATGCTTACAAGAAACAAGAGTCATCAAAATCAATCCGAAAATTATAGAAGTGTACTTTTTCATCCGGTCAAAATTACAATCTGGTCTTTTGATAAGGTGAAACAATTATCATGATACAAGCGAACATAATGTTATATATCCCAAGTAATAGTCAGCTCATCGCTTGTCGGATGCGCTTGACAAGCTAGAATATATCCTTGTTCAACCTCTTTCGGCGTTAACGCGTGATTGGCAACCATTCGGGCTGTTCCTGATAAAACTTTGCATTGACAAGTGGTGCACACACCTCCTTGACAAGAATACGGTGCGTCTAATCCAGCGTCAATTGCCGCGTTCAAAATCGTTTCTCCATCTGGATTAATTTCTAATTCAATGGTTTTTTTGTCTAGTGTAATAGATACTTTGCTCATCTCTTTATTTGATTAATGTTGAAATTTCATTTTTTAAATTATCTTCTTTCCAATTCCAATTTCCTAAGTCACTCTTCACAATTTCATGCTTGTCATTCAGTAAGTAGGTCACAGGTATAGAGTAAACATCTGCTTCTTTCAATTTGTTTATACGGTAGATATTAAATCCATAGCGTTCATGAAAAGCCTTTACTTGATCTTCCCTGTCTTCCGTAATAAAGACAAAGTTAATCTTTTGGCCCAAGGGTGTTTGCATAAACTCTTTTATTTCCGGAAGTTCACGCAGGCAAGGCCCACACCAGGAAGCGTAAAAGTGAACCACTGTATTTCCCGAGGTAAGTTCCGAAAGTTTGTGCTGAACTCCCGCACTATCAATAACGACAATAGAGTCTTGCTCAAGAGAAGGTACTGTTTTATATCTGAAATACGTAAAAACTCCCGCACAGATTAGTGCCACCCAAAGAAGTCTTTCAACAGATAAAACTCGAGCGAACTTTCTTGAATACCAATTACTCATGTATAATCGATTTAATCTAGTTCTAGATTTTCTACTTCTATTTCTAGTTCTCCAAGTGCGGCTAGATACTCTTGCAATTCAGTCATGGACATGTGTTTGTAGTCATGAGGCACTTCGAAAATTTCCGGGCTTAATTTCCCAGGTATAATTTCGCTCAATTCCCAAAAGGAATTTTTGTCCTGCTGAATGGAAACGATCAATCCCGGGGCAGTGGCTGTTTCAAACTGAAATGGAATTGCAGCGTATGACATTGTATACCAAACAGAAGTAGTGTCTGTTTTTTTATCAGCTGATTTGCTTAGTATAACACCTGATTTGCATTGAAGTCCAGCAATGGTCAGCTTTTTCGAGTCTGCCTCTGATGAGAAAGAGTTTGTTTTTTCAATTTGAAAAAAGCTTTCGCTAGCTACAGCCATTTTGGTGTTTGAGATGTTAGCCAAAATGGTTGCTTCCTTTGATTTTAAATTCACAAGGAGCGAATAGCTAACAGGCGCAATTGAGTCTTCATTTCCAACAATTTCACCCCGCCATAATTTTCCTTTTATCGAGTATTTAATGTGTGAGATGCTGCTCGATTTTTCTATTCCATTGTAGGTGTGAAGCTCGTAAATTAAAACACCCTCGAATTCCTTGCTCTGTCCGAACGAGCACAGTTGAAGGCATAAGAAAGAAAAAAGGAGCGTTATTCGTTTCATTAATAATTTAAAATTTCAGAAATGACGACACTCACTTTTTCAGCATTAGGAAGAAGTTCCGCTTCTAAATCACTGTTCAGTGGAATAGCAGGAGTAGGAGCACTTCCCAAAGTTTTTACCGGAGCATCTAAATACTCAAAGCAGTTTTCTGAAATTTTTCCTGCAAGTGCCTGAGAGAAACTATTCATGGCCGGCTCTTCCGTCAACACAAGGCATCTTCCACATTTTTTAACAGCTGCAAAGACAGCATCTTCGTCTAGCGGCATTAACGTGCGTAGATCAATAATTTCAATTTGTTGATCGAAGTTTTTCGCTGCGTTCAACGCCCAATGCACGCCCATTCCGTAAGTGATTACCGCAATTGATTTTTTATGTTTGGAAGTGAGAACAGTATTTGCTTTTCCAAGTGGAATAATGTAATCCTCTGATGGCTCAATTGAACGAGCCATTTCAGTGCCCTTCACTTTTGACCAATAAAGACCTTTGTGCTCAAGCATAACAACCGGATTCGGATCGTAAAACGCAGCTTTCAAAAGTCCATTTAAATCGGCTCCGTTACTTGGATAAACCACTTTAATTCCACGAATGTTACACAACACACTTTCTACACTGCTGCTGTGGTAAGGGCCACCGCTTCCGTAAGCGCCAATGGGAACACGAACAAGCGCTTGCACGTTCCATTTACCATTCGATAAATAATAACTGCGAGCTGCTTCGGTAAACAATTGGTTCAAGCCCGGCCAGATGTAATCTGCGAACTGAACTTCCACAATAGGCTTCAATCCAGCGACACTCATTCCAACCGTACTTCCAATAATGAAGGCCTCTTGAATGGGCGTGTTGAAGACTCGATTGTCTCCGAATTTTTCCGCTAAAGTTGCCGCTTCACGAAACACACCGCCCAAGCGCTTGCCCACGTCTTGTCCGTATAACAGGGCTTCTGGATGCTTCGATAAAATTTCTTGCATAGCGAACAGCGCGCAGTCTACCATTACAGTGGCTTCCTTTCCTTGGGGAGCGCGTTCGCCTTTTTCTTCCGTGATAGGAGTAGGGGCGTAGGCGTGATCCATCAATGAAGAGGGGGAAGGATCCTCCGCAGTTGATGCACGATCGTAATCGAGTAAAATATTTTCACCGGCCTTCTTCCACACGTCTTCCAACGTGCTATCTGAAAATCCGAAATTGTTTAATTGTTTTTTGAATTTTGGAAGCGGATCCCTTTTCTCAGCTTCTTCCAAATCGTGTCTGTACCATTCCTTGCGAACACCCGATGTGTGGTGACCCAACAACGGAACTTTGCAATGCAGCATCCAAGGTTTACGCGTTTTGCGCATACTGGTCAAGATCTCTTGTATCGTGTTAAAACATTGAACGAAATCGGTTCCGTCGATACTCTTCACACGAATATTCGGATAGGCCTTAGCGAGGTTTGTGGCATCGCCCGTGCGGAATTCAGATGCGTGAGCACTGATATCCCATTCGTTGTCTTGAACAAAAAACAACACAGGAAGCTGCTTCAAATTAGCCATGTGAAGAGCTTCATTAACCTCCCCTTCAGTCATTGCGGCGTCTCCGATTGAACAGACTACAACAGAAGGGATATCGGTGTCGTTCAATCCTTGAAGCTCTTTGTATTGGACACCCATAGCCACACCAACGGTTGGAATGGCTTGCATTCCGGTAGCTGAAGATTGATGAGGAATCTTCGGCATGTCAGGACGGTTGAGAGAAGGGTGACAGTAGTATGTTCTTCCACCACTAAACGGATCGTCTTTCTTTGCGAACAACTGAAGCATGAGTTCATAGGGAGTCATGCCAATGCTCAACAAAATGCTATCGTCTCTGTAGTAAGCAGAAAGGTAGTCGTCTTTCGTTAGCTGAAGTCCAAGCGCAATCTGGCAAGCCTCGTGTCCACGGGAGGTTGCGTGCACATACTTCGATGTCACTTTGGAGTTCGTCTCGTACAAATCAGACAGCTGACGAGCCGTGGCCATTTTTTCATAAGCCAAGAGCAAGGTGTCGCTATTCAAGTTCAGTTCGTTTTCCATGAAATTTTCTTTCGGACTGCAAGTTACAACAACGCGGTACTTCACAGAAACCGTTTTACCTTTGGAGCATGCAATTTTTCAAATACCACGGCACGGGCAACGATTTCATTATGATTGATAATCGTGAAAACGCATGGCAACCCACTGCGGAAGAGGTTGCCGAGCTTTGCGATAGGCACTTCGGCATTGGCGCCGACGGGCTAATTCTCATTGAAGGCGACGAGGAAAATGAATTCTACATGAACTATTTCAACTCCGACGGTTCACAATCTTTTTGTGGAAATGGAAGTCGCTGCGCAGTAGCTTTTGTGAAAAGCTTGGGTATGTTGAAAAAGGAAGAGGCTACCTTCAGAGCAATCGATGGCTATCACGAAGCGAAAATTGAAGGAGAAGAAATTTCCATTCGAATGTCCGATGTTTCGGAAGTCATTGTTCGGAGTGAAAATGAATATTTTGTAAATACGGGTTCTCCGCATATCGTGCGAATGGTTGAGGATTTGAATCTCCATGTCATTGAGTTGGGAAGCGAAATTCGTTACAGTCAAGAGTTTGAGAAAGAAGGAACGAATGTGAACTTCTTGACCTTGTTGAATGAAGACGAGGCTATGGTTCGCACTTATGAACGTGGGGTTGAGGGTGAAACACTTTCTTGTGGAACGGGCGTGACGGCATGCGCACTTGTGATGCATCAGTTGTCGAACAACGACGGTCAAAAGGAAATTCATGCCTTAGGAGGAGATTTGATTGTTCGATTTGAAAAAACATCGAAGGGATATGAAAACATTTGGTTGTGCGGACCAGCGCAATTGGTTTATAAAGGAGAATGGACATTATGAAAAGATTTATTGCTTGTTTAATTTTTATAGCGATTGCATTTGGCGCGAAGGCCACCGTGAACATCCACGAGGGTGAACTTCCTCGTATGTCTCTACTAACGTGCTCTCCGGGAGAAGAGTTATACACCTGCTTCGGACACAGCGCTATTCGCTACACAGACACCTTGAATGGTGAATGGGTAGACTTCGTTTTCAATTACGGAACCTTTGAATTTTCAGATGATTTCTATTTGAAATTCGCAAGAGGTAAATTGAATTACATGTTGAGCGTAGAAGAATTTGCAGGGTTTCAGCAAGCCTATTTATACGGTGGAAGGGGAATTCTTGAAAATGAATTCAAACTGAATCCAGAGCAGATAAGATCCTTGGGAGCTTTGCTAATAGAAAATGCAAAGAAGGAAAACAAGTTTTTTCAATACGATTTCTTTTATGACAATTGCGCAACACGTGTCAGAGATATTGTTTTGAAGGCCTTTCCGGAAATTCTAAAGAATGAAAAAACATTTTCGAATCGTCCAAAATTTCGTCACGACATAGATGTGTATTTGGCTCACCAGTACTGGGCGGATTTCGGGATTGATTTGGTCTTGGGAATGCCTTGCGATAAAACGCCAGAGGCGGGACAAACTTCTTTTTTGCCAGATAGTCTTCAGTCGAACATGATGGCTTGGACATTCAACGGACAAAAGGTTTTGGGAAGAACAAACGAGATTCTTCCCGTTGATGATTCCTTGTTTGAAAAGCAAGCGCCTTCAGCAAAACCTATTTTGTATGTCACTCTATCCGCTTTGCTATTCGCGGGGTTCAGTCTTTATTTAGGTTGGAAGAAGCGTGGCTGGAATTTTTTAGAACGCCTTTTCCTTGGTTTCTTCGGAGTGCTGGGTATTTTGTTGCTCGTAATGTGGTTCTTAACCGATCACACCACCACCAAATGGAATTTCAATATTCTGTGGGCGAACCCGATGCTTTTTGCTCTAGCCTTTGCACGTGTGGAAGCGTTGAAGGCGTGGATTAGAAAGTACGCCTTTATTCAAATGGGACTTTCTGCTTATGTGCTTTTAGCCATATACATTCCTGCTATTGGAATTCAAACGTTTCCAGATGAAATAGGTCCGTGGTTGATGGCACAGTTGATTTTGATCTATCGATTTAACCGAATCACAAAACCTGTTCAAGGATAGATTATATTTGATACCATGCACTCGAAAATCTGTCTCTGCCTTTTTGCTTGTATCATTTTGCTTTCGTCTTGTAAGAAAGAGGAAGCGACCACTTGGCAAACGAATTGGGTGGCGCCTTTGGCTCACGGGAGATTGACTTTGTCAGATTTAACTGCAGACAACGGATACACAGACAACGCAGGCATTTATCACTTGTATTTCGAAAAGAATATCTCTGGATTTGGAACAAACGATTTGACACAAATCCCAGACACAAATATTTCACAGAAATTCGTAGTGCCACTTTCAGGTGGACCTTTTCAAATTCCGGGAAATACAGCAATCATTACTCAAAATCAAAATTATTCCGTTGAAACGAACGGAACAGGTTTGCGCATGGTGAAAGTGAAGTCCGGACAAATTATTGTTCATGTGAAGTCATACGTGAATGCTTACTTGCATCCGAGCTTTACGTTATACAATGTTTCGGAAGTTTATGGAAACAATACGGATATTGATTTTGCTTTAACTCCGGGAAGCGCTGCTGCTCCAACAGAAGGATATTTCACCGTAGACATGTCGAACAAATATGTTGTCCTTTCCGGCACAACAGGATTCGATTACAACAAGCTTTCTACGCATCTTGAAATTAGAACTGAGCAAAATACCACCGCTGATCAGAACACCATTTACGGTCAGGACTCCGTTCGATTTGAATTGCTTATGTCTAATCTGATAATCGATTATGCCAGAGGTTATTTCGGAGACGATAGTTACACATTCGATGAATCATTCAACCTGGCTGAGGGTGCTAACATGCCTTCAGGTTCGCTCGCGCTGGAGCAGGCTTCACTCGGATTTCATGTCACTCACAAAATGGGTTTCGACGGTAAGTTGAAAATTGAAAACGTTTCTGGAACAAACAGTTCAACAGGAAATACAGTGCAGTTGTCCGGAGGAAATTTATACGACCCATTCTTCATCACGCGTTCCATCGATAACGGCGGAACCGCATCTATTTCCAACTATGATATTAATCTGAATGAAGGAAATAGTAACATCACTTCCTTCATGGGGAATTTACCCAACGCTATTTCTTTCCAAGGAAATTTGCAATTGAATCCGTTTGGAAATGTGAGCGATGGAAACGACTTCTTCTATGAAAATCAATTGACCGAAGCGAAGCTTATTGTTGATGTTCCTTTGCGCATAGCAACGAGCGAACTAACGTTGCGCGATACCCTGAGCGTTGAAGTCACAACAGATGCTGCACGCGTAAGCTCATTAACGTTGGACATTCAGAACGCATTCCCCATGGAATGGAAATTAAAATTGTACACCCTATCAGGCGTTTTAATAGCTTCAGATTTAATTGTGTCAAGTGGAAACAGCATTGATGCATTTGCACTTCCGACTTCATCGACCTTACAGATTCCAATTTCAGAATTGCAATGGAATGCCATAAAATCCGAAGGCAAAATAATCATGCAGGTTATTTCAAACACCCCGACTTTTCCGCAAATGGTGAATCTATATAACTCTTATTTCATAGACGTCCGAGTGAAAGCAGGCGTTGTTCTTAATGCTGAAATTCAATGAGAAAATTAATTTTAGCAATATCATTTATTGTTTTCGCAAGCGCATCGTTCGCTCAGACATCCTATTTGTGGTTAACGAAATCTGATTCAACAGGAAAGGCATTTCGTGGAATATTAGATATTCAAGGAAGCGCAACAGCGGGTAGTACTTTTCTAACGAAGGAACTCGTAAAGCCATTTATTGTTGGTGGAACAGTTACAGCTGAAGCACGAAATTCTGCAGTTGCAGGAATGACAGACCTTGGAGTGTTCGGAGGCAATGCAAATGTCAGAGCACGTTATTACGGTGGAAGAGACAGTTTGTTTGGAAGTGAAATGCTCGACTTGTATATTCAAGTTGGAAAAGGATATTTCGGTAGTGGAAGAATTTCGAAAGAGGCGTTCGACTTAATTGCGAATGGCAATGTCAATTATCAAGGCACGCGTGTTCCATTGAATTCCATTCAAGGTGAAATGCAAGGGTTTCAATCCATTGGTTTTGGAGTTTACGACAAGAGAACATTTAGTTCGATTGGAATTTCAATGGTGAACGGATTAACGTATCAGCAATTTAGTTTGTTTCCGCCATCATCGTTTTACACTTCACCGAATGCAGACACTTTGCAACTCGATTATTCGGGAGAATACGTGCATTCAGCTAATCCGCGCCCGAATGGAAACGGCATAGGTTTCAGCATTGATGGTGAGTACAATTTCGTTCGAGACAGAGGCGAAGACAAAAAAGAAGTGTGGAATACACTCGGTGTGCGAAATTTAGGTTGGGTGAATTGGAACGGACAAAGCGAAGTGGTTTCATTTGATTCAACATTCACTTGGACGGGAGTTGATTTAAATGCAATATTGAACGGCGACTCTTTGCTGAATGGAACTTCAGGATTTGCAGATACGTTGATTACCACTTCTCGGAACGTTTCTTTTTGGAGACCACTTCGAGGATCGTTTTATGTGCGCTCTGTTTATCGTTGGAATGAAAAGGTAAGATTGACAGCTGGATTGGAAATGTTTGCTGTTCCTATGAAACCCTTGGCTACTGTGGGAATCATGTACATGCCGAAAAGCAATTGTATTGCTTCTTTGAATGTCTCAAACGGTGCCTACGGCAATTGGAAATTGGGAATGGGCGTGCAATGGTTAATTGCGAATCAGTTTTATTTCGGTTTTCAAACATCGAATTTACCAGGATATTTTTTCAAGGAGGCGAAAGAAATCAGCGCTTCACTTCAAGTGAGTTATTTATTCAAAACAAAAAAAGAAAGACAATGAATAGTGAAGATATAATGAAAATGGCGCAGACCAAATCACTCGTGCTTTTGGCTGGTCCGTGTGTGGTTGAAGGAGAAGATTTAGTAATGGAAGTTGCCGGACGTGTAAAAGAGATAGCAGACAAATTGGGAATGCCCTATGTGTTCAAGGCGTCATATAGAAAAGCGAATCGCTCACGTCTTGATTCGTTCATGGGATTAGGTGATCAAATTGGTTTAGAGCTCATTCAGAAGGTAGGAAAGACGTTCGGTATTCCAACCGTAACAGATATTCACGCAGCGGACGAAGCTGCAATGGCTGCGGCGTATGTAGATGTTTTACAAATTCCTGCGTTCCTATGTCGACAAACAGATTTGCTTCAAGCGGCAGCTGCAACGGGAAAAGTTGTGAATATTAAAAAAGGACAATTCCTTTCTGCTGAATCCATGAAGCACGCCGTGAATAAAGTGAAGGAAGCGGGAAACAACAACGTTTGGTTAACCGAGCGTGGAACAATGTTTGGTTATCAAGATTTGGTAGTCGACTACCGCGGAATTCCTGTTATGCAAGAATACGCCCCAGCCATTATGGACTGCACGCACTCGCTTCAACAGCCCAATCAAATCAGTGGTGTTACAGGAGGAAAGCCTGAACTTATTGGAGTCATTGCCAAGGCTGCTGTTGCCGTTGGGGTAGACGGATTGTTTATTGAAACACATCCGAATCCAGCTGTTGCTTTAAGCGATGGAGCAAACATGCTTCAATTAAATAAACTGGAAGAATTACTTGAGCAGGTAATGGAAATCCGCGCAGTGATAAAAAAATAATTCATGAAGAAATTCGAACTTATCTCTTTAATTGTAACGCTTCTTTTTGTCCGTGCGAGCTTCGCGCAGCCTGTTGTGCACAGTTACGGAAGTTTGGGTTCAGATGAATACGCTTCAATAGTTGCTCATCCGTCAGGAGGATTTGTTGCTGTTGGAACTACCGGCGGAGAAGTGGGTTCACAAACCGATGTTTATTTGTCGAAATTGAATGAAAGTTTGGAGTGTGAATGGACATTGAATATTGGCGGAATAGGTATCGAACGTGGAAATGATGTAGCAGTATACTCCGATGGAAGTATTTATTTCTGTGGAATGGTTTTAAGTAATTCTGTGAACGGGTATAAGAATTTAGTTGGAAAATTAGATGCCAACGGGAATTTACTTTGGTCAAAGGAATTTGGTGAAGGTGTTTGGGATGAGGCGCGGAACTTGGTCATGGATGATTTTGGAAATGCTTGGGTCGCGACCAATTCGTTTTATCCTTCGGGTGAGGAGCGTGTAGTTGTTTATTCACTCAATGACACAGGAGATCTTTCTTCACCAATAAATATTGATCAGACAGGAGTCAACAGCAATGCGGCCCTGGAATATTACAACAACGATTTTTATATTTTGAATAACCACGCCGATGGAACTTCAGCGCATTACGATGTGAAGAAATTCGATTATGTTGGATATGTTTCACAAACCTATGAAGTCTCGGGACAAGGTGTACTTGCTCACGATTTGCAAGTTTGGAGTTACGGTGTTTTTGTAGCCGGAGAATTTTTGAATGGTACCCTTCGCAATCCATACACTTGCGCTTTCAACCTAGATGGTACAGTTAATACCGAGACCTACAACATCTTCAATTTTAATATGTGGTACAACTCGGCACATTCAAATTCCGAAGGATATACCCTTGGAGGCGAAACAACGGACTTTGGATTTGGAGAGCAGGAATGGGTGTTGCACAGAGCCAATGTTTTAGGGCAATATGCCGGTGGAGGCACTGTTGGAACGAACAAGTTTGAAGTGTGCAACGATTTATTAGTTGTGAATGACACCGTTTATTTAGTTGGAAGCTCGAACGGTTTTCAGTTGAACAAACAGCAGCAAGCGACGGTATACAGAAACGAATCGGTCGTTCTTTCGGCGTTAGATCCGACTAGCGTTAATAACGATTGTTTCTACGTGGGTATTGAAGACCTTTCGATACATGAAAGCCTTTCTTTTTATTCAATTGGAAACAATGTCTTTCAGACTTTAACGCAAGTAAATAATCTGAATGTGCAGGTTTACAGCGTTGATGGTAAATTAACCTTCAGTCATTCAGGATCAAACGAATTCCAAGTGAATGCTTCACCAGGAATTTATTTCCTCGTTTTTCAATCAGAAAAACATTCAGGCGTTCAGAAAATTAGTATTCGTTAACGCGAAGAAAGCGCAATGGAGTATACTCCGGGAATCGCTTCCAATTCATTCTGAATTTCTTTAGTCACCAAAATTTTATTTCTTTCCGAAGAAGGAAGTACCACGCGGTCTTCACCATTTTTTAATTCTATGCGAAGCTGGGCGTGTCCGGTGTTTTTCACCAGCAGATCATCGAGTTTTTGAATGGTTTTTTCGGTGAGAAATTCCGAGTCAATTCCAATAGTCAAATAACGCCCAAGCTTTTCTTTCACTTCAGCTAAGAGGGATATTTCTGCAATTTGGAATTCAGTTTTTTCTTCCGTGTTTTGTCCATAGCGACGTTTTTGAAAACGTCCGCGAACGTATAAGAAGAAGTTATCTTGCATATACGCTTTAAAGCTCATGTAGTCTTTTCGGAACAAGCGGAAGTCGTGCGAACCTTCTCCGTTTTCCAGCGTGAAACTTCCATATGGATTGCCTTGTTGCGACATGCGGTGCTGAACGTTTTTGACAATACCGGCAAAGGAAATTTCACGTCCGTTGTTGGGTTCAGGATTTTCTAAGGCTTCCATTGAATTTGGATAACAGAACGCTTCAATTTCAAGAGCGAAATCGTCGAGTGGATGTCCTGAGATGAACATTCCAACCAATTCTTTTTCTTTTGAAAGTTCGGTGAGAGCATCCCACGGTTCTACTTTTGGAATCGTTGGCGGTTGAATTTGCACGCCTGAGTCTTCTCCGAATAATGATCCTTGTGAAGAGTTTTTGCCATCACGTGCTGCACGCGCGTATTTCACTAAGGTGTCTATGAATCCTTCGCCTCTGTTGTCGGTTCCGAAATACGCAGAACGTGTAATGCCGAATCGGTCGAAAGCTCCGCACATGGCCAGGCTTTCCAAAACACGCCTGTTGGTGGCTTTATCGTCGACACGTTCTAAAAAATCAAATACTGTTTCGAAGGGTTTGTTTTCGCGCTCGCGAATCATGCTTTCTACAGCATTCTCTCCAACCGCTTTAACGGCGGCCAATCCAAAGCGAATGGCTCCAGCTTTGTTTACTGAAAAAAGAGAAAGTGATTCGTTCACATCTGGAGAAAGAACGGGAATGCGCATGCGCTTGCATTCTTCCATAAAGAAAGTAACCCCCTTAATGTCGCTCAAGGAATTGCTTAAGGTAGCAGCCATGAACTCTGCTGGATAGTGTGCTTTCAAATACGCCGTTTGATATGCGATCCAAGCATAACATGTCGAGTGAGATTTGTTGAAGGCATAACTCGCAAACTTCTCCCAGTCGGTCCATATTTTTTCAAGTTTATCTGCAGGGTGGCCATTTGCAATGGCTCCTTCCATGAACAAACTTTTCATCTTATTCAGTTCTTCAATGAGTTTTTTACCCATTGCTTTTCGAAGTACATCGGCCTGACCTTTTGTGAAGTTGGCCAGTCGCTGAGAGAGCAGCATCACTTGCTCTTGGTAAACCGTAACCCCGTATGTTTCTTTTAAGTTGTCTTCCATTTCAGGAAGATCGTATTCGATTTTTTCGAGTCCGTGTTTACGACGAATGAATTGCGGAATGTACTCCATAGGACCTGGACGATACAAGGCGTTCATGGCAATTAAATCGGCGAATACGGTAGGTTTCAGGTCGCGCATGTGTTTCCGCATACCTTCACTTTCATATTGGAAAATGGCAACTGTTTCACCGCGCTGGAAAAGCTCGTAGGTCTTTTCATCGTCGATGGGAATGTTGTCAATGTCTATGTCAATGTTGTGGGAAAGCTTAATGAGTTTGATCGCGTTTTTAATAATGCTCAGCGTCTTCAAGCCCAAGAAGTCCATTTTCAAAAGCCCTGCTTTTTCTACAACGGAGTTATCGAACTGCGTACACCACATGTCGCTGTCTTTCACGGTTGCAACCGGAACGAAGTTCGTGATGTCCGTAGGGGTGATAATCACGCCGCAGGCGTGAGTGCCCGTGTTGCGAATGGACCCTTCTAATATTTTCGCCATTCGCAACACTTTACCTTCCGGTGTAGTGCTTGTAGCAATAAGGCGCATGCGCTGCATGCGCTCGAATTCTTCGCTTGAAAAATCTTCTTTCAGCTGCTTCTCTTCTTTGTTGAAGATGTCTGAAAGCGATGCGCGATCCGGAATTAATTTCGTCAATTGCTCCGACTCGCTAATGGATAAGTCGAACACGCGCGCAGCGTCTTTCACGGCCGACTTCGCGGCCATAGTGCCGTAGGTAATGATTTGCGCAACTGCGTTGCGCGAATATTTATTTCGTACGTACTCAATAACTTTTTCTCGTCCTTCGTCCTCGAAGTCGATATCCATATCGGGCATCGACACACGATCCGGATTCAAGAAACGCTCAAAGAGGAGGTCATACTTAATCGGATCAACATCGGTAATCCGAAGACAATAGGCCACCGCAGATCCTGCGGCTGATCCTCGTCCGGGCCCTACAGAAACATCCATCTTTCGCGCCTCGTTACAGAAGTCTTCAACAATAAGCAAGTATCCTGGATATCCAGCTTTCTCAATAACAGAAAGCTCGAATTGCAATCGCTCACGAATAGATTCATCGAAATCTCCGTAGCGGTAGGTCGCACCTTTGAAGGCCAAGTGCTCGAGATAAGCCGACTGTTCCGCAATGGTTTTTAACTTGTCTTTTTCTTGCGCTATGCGCTCTTCATCGTATCCATCGGAAATCCATTTTTCAATGCGTTGGCTAATCAATCGTTCGTGAGAGGCAATGATTTCAGTTTGAAAATTCGAAATGAATGTTTCTTCAATGTCGAATTTCGGAAGTAAGATTTCTCTGTCGAGTTTGTAGCCGTCGCATTTGTCAGCAATTTCAATCGTAGTCTCAAGAGCTCCAGGATAAGCAGAAAACGCTTGTGCCATTTCCTGTGCATTCTTCAAATAGAATTCGTTATTCGGAAAACCAAATCGGAATTCTCTTCCTTTCTTTCCAATGTATTTGGAAGGGGTACTTACTTTTTCGCCTTCTTTCACGCAGATCAAAGCGTCTTGCGCTTCCGCATCGCTTTTCTCGGTGTAGTAACTGTTATTGGCGGCGAAGTATTTCACGTTATGCTTTTCGCAAAACCGAACAAGCGTTCGGTTCACCACTTGCTCTTCTTCCAAACCGTGGTTGTTCAATTCAGCATAAAAATCTTCACCGAATTGTTCCTTCCAAAAGACAAAAAGTTCTTCCGCTTTTTCTTCGCCAATATTCAAAATGGTTGAAGGTATTTCACCCCAAAGTGAGCCGGTGCAAAGGATGAGGCCTTCTTTGTATTGAACAAGAAGGTCTCTGCTAATGCGCGGAACATAATAGAATCCTTCGGTGTAGGCGATCGAAGAAAGCTTCGATAAATTTTGATAACCTTTAAAATTTTTCGCCAGTAATACAATCGGATATCCATCGTCTTTCACTGAACGGTCGGTGTGATTTCGGCACAAATTCAATTCAGCACCTACGATGGGTTTAATTCCTTTTTTGTGGGCGGCACTCACGAAGTGAAACGCTCCCATCATATTTCCAGCATCTGTTACAGCAACAGCAGGAGAGCCCATGGCGAGTGATTTTTTAATCAACGCGTCAATGGTCGTTGTGCTTTGAAGAATGCTGTATTGCGAGTGCACATGAAGATGCACGAATTTTTGATTTTCGTTAATATCAACTTCCGAAAGCGTTTCATCAGGGGCCTGATTGTCAGTTTTATCTGATTTGAAATTGCTGTCTTGTAAAATTGGCGCTTCGTAAACGACATCACCTTTCGCAACGCCGTTAGCACTTGGGATAACTCCAATACGAATTAATTCGAAAAAACATTTTCCGGTTGCATCTACGTCGTATGCCGCGTCGTGTGCTTCTTCAAACTTAACATGAAATAATTTTTCGTGAAGTTCAGTGAGTGTTGGCCATTTGAATTTCCCGCCTCTTCCACCTGGAATAGCACAAAATTCAGTGCCAAATTCTTTGGTATCCATGCTTGGCATTTGCTCAAGCACGTTGACTCTTCCTTCACGCAGGAATTCACATCCGACAATGTTTATATCGAATTCAATATTGTGTCCCGCAACAAATTGTGTTTGAGCAAGAGCTTCTTCGAATTGATCCAAACATTCACTCAGTGGAATACCTTCCTTCGTAGCACGTTCGGTTGAAATTCCGTGAATCTTTTCTGAAGTATAGGGAATCGAAAATCCGTTCGGCTGAACAATTATGCTTCCTTGTGAAATTAAATTTCCACGTTCTCCATGCAGCTGCCAAGCCAATTGAACAAGCCTTGGCCAATTGTTAAAATCGGTTAAAGGGGCTTTGTAGCTTTGCGGAAGGCCGGTGGTTTCTGTGTCGAAAATTAAATACATGGAAATTATTCAGATAGGAGTATAAAATTACAGCGTCCCATTCGAATAATTAGCCATTGTGGAAATCTTTCCGGTGTCTTTTTTTGAACCATGATGTATTTCGAAAGACTAGCAGAGAAAAAAGGCCAAGTCCTAAGAAATACACGTAATCTGAAGTCCAGATAATGGCAACATCGGCGTCGGTATAAAAGGAAATGTAGTAGGCGTAGGTGAGATAAAGAGCGGTTGTGGCCAGTTCAATGAAAAAACCTTGAATAGTTTTGCCCGCGCCTTCAACTGCGGCCAATAAAATGCTCGTGAAGGCGAAGATGGAAATGGCGGGCAGGACCACGTGCATGCTCTTTACGGTGAGTCGGGTGGTTTCTTCATTGGCATTGAAAAGGTGCGCAATGCTTTCCGGATACAGCCAGAGGCCGTGCGTTAGAATGAGTATGAAAGAGAAGTTCAATAGGGCCAATCTTTTAATGACATGAAAAATTTCCGAGGTTCTTTTTTCAGCAAGTAATCCGGATACATATGTTTTGGTTGTGCTTGAAAATCCCATGACGCTGACCCATGCTAGCATATACATGTTCCGAACAATGAACGCGCTTTGAAATGAGTCGTCGCCCTTCTTTTCAATAAACGCGAAGAAGATGATCCAGATGCTCAAGGCAACAAGCATTTGAAGCATAATAGGAACTCCCAAGCGAAGGATTTCTTTGGTGTAACGAAAAGGAACACGGTAGAGATTGCGAAAGAGTCGCACCTCGGTGTATTTCGAATGAAAGATGGTATAAAAGAACAATACAAGAGCTGCAGCGGCTTCACCAATATTGGTGGCAATGGCGGCTCCATGAACTTCAAGTCGAGGGAAATTGAAATTTCCGAATATGAATAAATAATCGAAGACTATAGTGAAAATTGCAACGGTAATCGTAGAATAGATTATGCTACGCGTTAGCGCAATTCCAGACCAAAACGACTGTAACACTTGAATGAAGGTGAAGAAAATGAATCCGTATGCGCGAGTTTCAGCAAAGGTTTTCATGTAATTCCGCGTTTCTTCGTCTTCAATACTTCGGTCTAAAAAAGTAGGGATGAAAAAAGCTAAAACTAGAAATTGAATCAAGACAATAAAAACCCCTATGAACAAAGCATTCGCGAACACGGTAGGAATTTCTTCGCTTCGACCTTCTCCTCGTTTTCTTGCAATAAGTATTTGTGAGGCATTCGCTAATCCCGCCGACAGCATGGCAAGAGCAATGTAAATAAGTCCAACGAAACTTACTGCGCTCATGGCTTTTCCATTCAATTGTGCAACGAAGTAATTATCAACGAGCACAACAATGAATTGCACGAAAGCTCCCAAACACAAAGGAAGAACCATTTGCAATAGCGCTCTGTTGGAAGTGTTTAATGCAATTTTTTCAGACATGCTTTTTGTTTTGCCATTCGGCTTCAATGTGCTTCCACCAGTGAATGCTGTGCCGAGCCCATTCAAGTTTTAGCGCTAGTTTTTCTTGCTCACTCAATTGCCAGTTAATAGAACTGCGGCGCAAGTTAGTGGTCAAGTGCTGCAACGCAATGCTAGTTGCAGCTGAGACATTGAGACTTTCAGTAAAGCCTTGCATGGGTATGTGCACGAGGACATCTGCCTGTTCAACCATGTAGTCGCTTGCGCCGGAAAGTTCTGTTCCCATGACCAAGGCTGTTTTTTGAGAAAGGTCTAATTCAGCAAGTGGAATGGAGTTGCCGTGTAGATGTGTTACAGCCAAACGATAGCCTTTGCTTTTTAAATCACGAACACATTCAACGGTGTTGTTTCGTGTTGAATTGTATCGGTGAAGAGAGAGCCATTTGCCAGCGCCTTTTGAAATGCGCTGAAGGTGCTGAAAGGGATTTGTATTTTCAATTAAATACCCATCTTGAATTCCGAACGACTCCATGCTTCGGAGAATTGCACTGGTGTTGTGTGATTGGTATAAGTCTTCTAGAACAACGGTGAGGTATCTCGTGCGTAAGTCAACCACTTCATTGAAGCGTTGTTGCTTGAACGGAGTGAGTGCTTCGCTGAAGAGGTCGTATAATTCTTGACTCATGAGGTGCAAAAATAAAAAGGGCTGCCGAAGCAGCCCTCATATTTTTCGAGACTGAAGACTACTTCACTTTAGAAGATAACTCAGTACCAGCTTTGAACTTAACTACTTTCTTAGCTTTGATCTGGATTTCTTTTCCAGTTTGTGGGTTACGTCCTTTACGTGCCGCACGCTTTGAAGTAGAGAAAGAACCGAAACCAACTAAGGCAACACGGTCGTCTTTTTTCAACGCTTTAGTAGTCACTTCGATGAATGCATCTAATGCACGCTTCGAATCAGCTTTTGTAAGCTTAGAAGATGCTGCGATAGCATCGATCAATTCTGCTTTGTTCATTTTGTTTTGGTTTTTATAAATTAAACATTTATTTGTTATCCCAAATGTAAAAGAAGCATTTTCTAATTAGCAAGTAAACACTGAGAATAATTGTCATTTTGTTGAAAAAACCCCACAGTTGTTCATAACCACGAGTTTTTTATTCTGAAACGCCTTGATTTACTAGCTTGTAGCGCATGAAAAAACCCACCGAAGTGGGCTTTTAGTCTTTATTAACCGAATGTTATTTTGATTTTTTCTTTCCGTAAACGTAATAAACAACTGCTCCAACAGGAATAACCATAAGTCCGAAGTACGCAGCAGGATCATCGCTCAATGCATTTTTTACAATGAACCAGGCAACTACTGCAATGAACAATACAGGTAAGACAGGGTAAAGTGGCGATTTAAAAATGCCATCTGTTTGTCCCATTTTTTTCATTCTGAAAACAAATATTCCGGAACAAGCCAACGCCAAAAAGAACCACTCGGTAATTGTAACGTAGGTATAGAGTGCTTCGAATTTTCCCCAGACGAAGATGAGCACAATGGCCCAAGCTGACTGGAGTAGAATTGCATTTACAGGCACCCCGAATTTCGGATGTGATTTTCCGAACGCTTCGAAGAATAGTCCTTCATTCGACATCTGTTGAACAATGCGCGGAGTTGCAAGCACGTATAGACCTGCACATCCAAATACAGAAAGAGCAATTAATATCGATACTGCAAATGATCCACCTGGAATAATTTTCTCCATGGCATCAGCCGCCAATGTTTTACTGTTCTGAATTTCTTCAATGCTCAACACATTCATGTATCCAATGCTCACCAATACGTACGAAAGGGTAACCACTAAAGTTCCGAGTATTAGTGCCAGCGGTACATTGCGCTTCGGGTTCTCCGCTTCGTTCGTTACGAAGCTTGCGTAGTGCCAGCCCGTATATGACCAAAGCACTCCAACAAACGCTTTCGCCCATCCGAATCCTTGAGCTTTTTCATTCGTGAAAATTTCAGATACAGAAATGCTGTTGTCGAAGATGTTGTTCGTACCTAAAAACAGAAGTAAAATAAGAAGACCATATATGCCAATGATTTTCAAAACAGTAGAAACGTTCGCAAACCACTTCGAGCTGTCTAAACTGAACATGTTGAAGAGCGTCAGGATTACAATGGACGAAGCGGCAACGACTGGAATGAGCTGGTCTGAAAACCCGACAATCTTTTGTGAGTAATCTGCGAAGACAACTATTAAAGCAGCAATAGTTCCTGAAGAAACCACCGTTAGCAAGCACCAACCGTAAAGAAATGCGGGCAGTGGACCAAAGGATTCTTTCAAGTAAGTGTATATCCCGCCACCTTTTGGGAAACGTCCTCCCATTTCAGCATAGACCAATGCGCCTATCATAGAAACAACACCACCAGCAATCCAAAGCACTGTCATCCACATGGGGTCAGGCACCGCCTGAGCAATACTTGTTGGTGTTTTAAATATTCCAGATCCAATAGTGCTGCCTATGGCAATCATGGTTAGTGCGAAAAGAGAGAGTCCTTTTTTATTCATAATTCAGGTTGAATGGTTTCAAATATATTCCGCTTTTCAGCAAGGAGGTTCGAAATATAGAAAAGTGTTCGTAAATTTGTGAGAATGAAGTTTGTCGAAAAAATTAAATTGTCTGCTGGCCGTCGTGCATTAAGTAATTTACCTGATGCCAAGCGAATTCGTTCGGGTTCGAATTTTCACGACGCACAGTCTATTGGTATTTTGTATGTCGATAACGACGAACGTTACTTCAACAAGATTAAAGCATTTGCGAAATACTTGAAAGATAAGTTTGGTGTAAGACACATTCGATGCGTTGGTTTTGTTAATGATTCCATTAAAAATTTATCCATTTGGCAATCGCAAAAATTGGAGTTTGAATATTTCACCAAAGATGACTTGAATTGGTATTTACGCCCGGTTCAAAACGTTTCGAAATTCATTAAAGAAGATTTTGATATTCTTATAGATCTGACTAACGGAGATCAAATTCCGGTGAATTTTATTCTCAAAGAAAGTAGAGCAAAGATGAAAGTTGGTCTTAGAGATTCACTTGCAGCGCGTCAGTGCGATTTAATGATTGACTTGGGAGATAATCCTACAATCGATAAATATCTGCAGAATCTAGACGTGTATTTAAGTAATCCGCAAATAAAGTAATGATGAGAGAGAAGTTGAGAGGATTAGGTGTGGCTATGGTTACCCCTTTTCGCAAAGATGGTTCAGTAGATTTCGCTGGACTGAAAAAATTAACTGCCCACTTAATTGATGGTGGTGCCGATTATTTGGTTGTTCAAGGAACAACGGGTGAGTCGGTTACATTAACGAAAGAAGAGAAACAAGAAGTTCTAGACGCCATTCTTGAAGCAAACAACGGCACGAAGCCAATCGTTTTGGGTCTAGGTGGAAATAATACATACGAATTGGTTCAGCAATTAAGCAGATTAGATACTGACGGAATTGACGCTATTTTATCTGTAACACCTTATTACAACAAACCAACACAAAATGGTTTGGTTGAGCATTACAAAGCATTAAGCGAAGCGAGTAAAATTCCAATTGTGTTGTACAATGTTCCAGGAAGAACAGCTGTAAACATGTTGCCCGACACGGTAGCTCGCATTGCATTTGAATGCAAGAACATCATTGGTATTAAGGAAGCAAGTGGAAGCGTTGAGCAAATAATGAATGTGATCAACGTTACGCCAAAAGAGTTTATGGTTATCAGCGGCGACGATGCGTTGACGTTACCTCTTCTTGCTGCTGGTTGCGACGGGGTGATCTCTGTTGTTGGAAATGCTTTTCCGAAGGAATTCTCTCAAATGATTAACGCAGCTTTGAGTAACAATTTCGAAGAGGCGAGAGCCATTCATTATAAGCTTTTAGATTTAATTCATTTGTTGTTTGCTGAAGGAAATCCAGCAGGAATCAAAGAAGTTCTTGCTCACCTAGATATCTGCGAAAACTACCTGCGTCTGCCGCTTGTTCCGGTTTCTGAAAAGCTTAGCGATAAGATTCGGAAGTATCTCGTCGAAGAAGATTTTCTTGGTTAACGGAGTTTAGCTCGATCCGCTTCGCGTTTCAGGTCTTTGTCTTTAACGTCGGCGCGTTTGTCTCCAACGTTTTTACCTTTTGCTAAAGCGATATCCAATTTGGCCCAACCTTTTTCTGAAATAAATAAGCGCATGGGTATAATTGTTACACCTGTATCTTTCAGTTTTCGCTTCAAGCGATCAATTTCTGTTTGTTGAATAAGGAGCGTCTTCACACGTCGTTCTTCATGTTGCGCGTATCCAGCATTGCCGTAATGCGCAATGTTCATGTTCAGAATAATCAGAGAGTTTCCATTCAATTTACAATAGGCTTCTGCAATGTTCGCTTTGCCCGCGCGAATGCTCTTAATCTCACTTCCAGTTAAAACAATACCAGCAGTGAACTCTTCCAAAATGAAATATTGAAAGAGCGCTTTTCTATTTTTTATCTCCACTGCCATGCCGCGAATTTACTAGAAACTCTGCAATTGCACGCACTTCATTTGCACTCGCACGAATATATTCCTTGGGCATAACACCTAATTCACCTGCATGGACAATCTCAGAGGCGCTGGTGTGATAGCTTGAAAAACACTCATCATACACCTGCTCAATATTCGAACTGCGAAGTCCGGAACCAGGCATAATTTCCATGTTCTTCGCCAAAGAAGCGTATCGTTTCAAGTTTTCAATTCCTTCAACACAAGTCATTTTTTTTCCGGAAGAAAGTAATCGCTTACATCCAGCGCTTTCCAATTGCTCAATAACTTCATCGCCATTGGTGCAAACATCGAATGCGCGTTGAAAGGCCACGTCAATGCCATTTGCGGCTTTTACAAATCGCTCCAATGCCTTGAAGTCGATGGTTCCGTCGGCATTCAATGCACCTACAACAACGGCTTTAATTCCTTTATCCTTTGAACGACGGATGTCGTTACACATAATTTTAATTTCCTCTTCAGAATAAACAAACGATCCTTCACGAATACGAATGAGTGCTGCCACATCGCACGCGGTGTATTCCACTGCAAATTCAATTAAGGACAGTGCAGGAGTTAATCCGCCAACTTGTAATGCAGAACATACTTCCAATCGCGTTGCTCCGTTCTCGTTTGCAATTAAACACGACTCTGGATTTGTCGCTATTATTTCCAAATGAATATTTGACATTCTATGTAATTTTGAATTATGCTTCAAAGTAAACACCTCTTTATATTATTCGTGCTTTTTTTTAGTTCGAAATTTTTAATTGCACAAGCCGAACCACCCCACGTTATGGCGCAGATGGAACGTCAATATAGACTCGGTCATGCACATTTTGAAAACCTCGTGTTTGAAGGTGGCGGAATTCGCGGAGTAGCTTATTGCGGAGCGCTTATGGAAATGGATACGCGCGGTTACTTGAAAGATATTCGTCGCGTTGCAGGAGCGTCTTCGGGCGCTATTACGTCATGTTTATTTGCAGTGGGATATACACCAACGGAAATTTCAGTAATCATTGGTGAAATGAATTTCGCTAAATTGAATGACGGTGGTGGATTCTTTATTGGCGGACTGCATCGACTTCGCAAGCGCATGGGATATTATCGCGGTGAGCGTTTTTTAAGATGGATGGAAGAATTGGTTGCTGCTAAAACAGGGAACAAGGACATCACATTTATGGACTTGAAAAAACTCGCCGATAAAGATTCTACTTATCGCGAATTGGTGGTTACGGCAACCTGCATGAATCATCAGAAGGCAGAGTATTTCGATTATTATCGTTATCCGAATATGCGCATTGTAGACGGCGTGCGCGCAAGCATGGCGGTGCCTTTGTACTACGAACCTTTTGTTATGAACGACGAGGGAAAGCGCGTAGATGTTCGTCATTATGCCGACAGCGATCACGTGTGTTTAGACGGCGGATTTCTTTCGAACTACCCGATTTGGGTATTTGATCAAGCGCCCTACATCCAAGACCCCATGCTCACCCTAGGCTTCCGCATAGACAGTGAATATCAAATTACGGTAGATCGCACCAAGACGAAAACAGATCCTTACTATCCCATTCACGGCACGAAAGATTTGGTTGGAAGTGTATACTATATCATGAAAGAAAACCTCAATCGCTTTATGCTAACCGAACTCGATTGGGAGCGAACCATTAGCATCAGCGATGCCGGTATTGGTCCGAAAGTGAAGAAGCTTTCACAAGAACAAAAGGAGTCGTTTTTAAAGGAAGGGAAGAGAGGGGTGAAGCGGTACTTTGAAGAGGGGTATTGATGTGCAAATGCACGAGGGTCTTCGACGAGGGCAAAATGCTTTGCGAGGGTCTTCGACGAGGGTGATAAATCACGAGGGCAACTAGCGTTACGACTTTAGTTATTCGTTTGGAAAATTGGCTGAATGCATTGGTTTTACTTGAATGTAGACGTTCAGTCAAATAGTTATGGGAATAGGCATTTGTAAAGAAGTTCAAATGCTTAAAACATCTTTGTCGAAATTAAAAAAGATGTTACCTGTACACACAAAATCAAAAGAATTCGCAATCGCAATTGTCAAGTTGGGAATGAGATTACAAAAAACAAACAAAGAGTTTAATCTTTCGAATCAACTCATAAGAAGTGCAACTTCAATAAATGCGAATTTACATGAAGCCAGAAGTTCTGAATCTTTGAAAGACTATACCCACAAAGTTTTTATTGCTTTCAAAGAATCTCGTGAGACCCATTCTTGGCTGACTTTACTAAAAGAAACGGAATACATTTCTGAATCTGAATATTCTGAATTGCACAAAGAAATAAACGGTATTAGTTCCGCCCTCTATGCAATAACCACAGCAATGAGGAAAAAAATCGAGGCTCAAAAACGAGAGAAGTAATTACAATTTGTAATCGTCGAAGACCCTCGCCGCAGGCCCTCGTGATTCATCACCCTCGCAAAGCTATTTGCCCTCGCAACTTCAGTTGCCCTCAAGCTTGCTTGCGTTCCATCCAATACTTCTGAAGTTCCCTTTTCACCTCATCTTTCAACACCCACAATCCAATGAGGTTCGGGAAGGCCATGCCTAATATCATCATGTCGGAAAAGTCTACGACTGCACCAAAGCTGCTAACGGTTCCTAGAACAGTGCAGAACAAGAATAGTAGATTGAACGATTGCTTGATCCACCATTTATCGCCAAACAAATATGCCCAGCTTTTCATTCCGTAATACGACCAAGAGATCATGGTCGCATAGGCGAAAAGGACAATGCAAATAAGTAAGATCCAATCGGTCCAAGGGAAGACAGAGCGAAAGGCTGCTGCTGTCAATGCACTTCCATTTAACCCTTGCGGATCTGCTGCGAATCCGGTGAACACCAATACCAATGCGGTCATGGTGCAAACGACTACAGTATCAATGAACGGCTCTAACAACGAAACCATTCCTTCCGTTACAGGCTTGTTTGTTTTCGACGTTGAATGTGCAATACTCGCCGAACCAATTCCAGCTTCATTGCTGAACGCCGCTCTGCGAAACCCCATCATCATTACTCCCAAGAATCCACCTTTCATTCCATCTGGAGAAAATGCGCCGTTGAAAATCAATGAAAAGGCCTCCCCAATGTGCGAAATATTCATTCCAATAATCACAAGTGCAAATCCGCAATAAACCACCACCAATGCGGGTATCATTTTATCCGTAACACGAGCAATGCTTTTTATTCCACCTACAATAACAAATCCTACTGAAATGGCGAAAGCTACGCCAATCCAAAGTGCATATTCTTCAGAGCCAGGAATAGTGGTTTTCACCATGTCAAACGCCTGATTCGCTTGAACCATGTTTCCTCCTCCAAGTGTTCCGCCCACGCACATAATAGCAAAAATGATTGCCAGCACTTTTCCACTGCGCTGCCATCCTCTTTTCGCTAATCCAGCACTGAGGTAATACATGGGCCCACCGCTTACTTCGCCGGTTGGAGAGATTTTTCTGTATTTCACACCAAGAGTGCACTCAACGAACTTGGTCGTCATTCCAAATATTCCAGCAACAATAATCCAGAATGTTGCCCCCGGACCACCCACCGCAATAGCCACCGCTACCAAAGAAATATTTCCTAATCCCAATGTTCCACTTAACGCAGCAGATAAGGCCTGGAAGGGAGTCACTTCTCCTTCGTCTGTTTTCTTAGTGAATTGACCGAACGTGATTTTCCAAGCGTGACCGAATGCACGGACGTTTATAAATCGGAAGTAGAAGGTGAAGTATACCGCACTTCCAATTAACAATACCACCACTAACCATATTTCAGATTTTACCGGATCTCCATTCGGATGTTTAATTTGATTTCCATTGTTGTCGTATAAATGCTGATCATATAAATTAAAGGCTGCAAAAGGATCGAAGAAAAGGACTACTCCAAATGCATCCACAATAGGCACGAAAAAAGAATTCATTTTTTCTTCGCTTGAAACTGCGGGAATAACAAATGATTGTTCTTGCTTATTCCCGTTAGCAAAAGACACCTGCACGGTATAGTTAATGCCTTCTTTCAACCCGTCTGTCGAAATAGAATCGATACTCTGAAGATTAGACCAATGTGCAGATACAATGCTGTCTTGGCTAACTACGCTTGCCGTGCCGTCGCCAATGTTGTGGGTGTTCGGATTAAGTTGCAACTGGAAATTCTGCGCCTGAATCGTTGTCAAAGTCAGAGCAAATATTAGAATACTCAGCAATTTCATGAATGGGTTAATCAATCTCATGGGCTAAAAATAGGCTATTTCAGTAAGTTAGTTCAAGATGTGAATAGGTTGTGAATATTTGAATTCGATGAACCACGATTTTTTCTTCATCTTTGTACCAGAATGGCAGAGAATTTCATCGTTTCAGCAAGGAAGTATCGCCCAGACAACTGGGATTCAGTGGTTGGACAAAAGTCCATCACCACCACTTTGCGCAACGCCATTGAAACCAATCAGATTGCACAGGCATATCTCTTTACCGGATCTCGCGGAGTAGGTAAAACATCTTGTGCGCGAATCTTTGCGAAGGCCATTAACAACATGTTAGATGCCACACCGGAAGATTTGGCTTTCACCATTTTTGAATTAGATGCTGCCTCAAACAATGGGGTAGAAGACATACGAGCTATTGTAGATACCGTCCGTATTCCGCCACAAGTAGGGAAGTACAAGGTGTATGTAATAGATGAGGTTCATATGCTGTCTGCAGCAGCATTCAACGCGTTTTTAAAAACGTTGGAAGAACCACCACCGCACGCGATTTTCATCCTAGCTACAACAGAGAAGCATAAGATTATCCCAACTATTTTAAGTCGTTGTCAAATCTTTGATTTCAATCGAATCAAAGTGAAAGACATGACCGAACACTTGCAACACATTTGTAAGCAAGAAGGAATAGAGGCGGAAGAAGATGCGTTGCACATCATTGCAACCAAGGCAGATGGCGCTATGCGCGACGCATTGTCCATCTTCGATCAGGTGGTAGCATTCTGTGGAAGAAAATTAACCTACGATTTAGTTATTCAAAATTTGAATGTGCTCGACTACGAGTATTACTTCAAATTAACCGATTTGTTTTTCAAAGAAGATATTCCAAGTGCCTTAATGGTGTTGAATGAAGTGGTTGAAAAGGGATTTGATATCCATCATTTCGTGACCGGTTTGGGAGCACACTTCAGAAATCTTTTGGTTTGTCGCGATGCTCAAACACTTTCCTTGATGGAAGTGAGTGAAGGCGTTGCTGCGAAATACAAAGATCAAGCAGCTGCTAGTGATTTGCGTTTTTTAATTCAAGGAATTGATTTAGTTAACGCCACC
>CANKYR010000011.1 GCA_947488195.1 Flavobacteriales bacterium | reverse complement strand
TTCTACCAGGAGTACCTACTAAGATTTGCGCGCCGCGTTTGATTTCGCGAATTTGAGTTTCAATGCTTGCTCCACCGTATACAGGAACTACGTTCGCTCCGGTTGTGTGTGCAGAATAGCGTTGAATGTCTTTCGCAATTTGAACACACAACTCGCGAGTTGGTGCTAGAATGAAAGCTTGCGTTTTTTTGTTTTGAAAGTCAAGAAGCTCTAACAATGGAAGTCCGAACGCTGCGGTCTTTCCTGTTCCCGTCTGTGCTAGTGCAACAACGTCTGTTGTGCCTGTTAGCATGTGCGGAATAGCTTGTTCTTGAATTGGTGTTGGGGTCTCAAACCCCATTTCAGCGATAGCTGAAACTGTGGTCTTCGATAGACCAAGTTCTTGAAATGTTGTCATATATTTTATTTAGTCGCCCGATGTCGGATTGAATTCGACGACCGTATTCCCTGAGCTAAATTCTGTTTACGCCAACAGAAAAAGGAAATGTGATAGTTAAACCCGCCCCTTAAAGGCGGCGCAAAGATAGCACTTTTATTAACAATTGTGCATAAAAAAATAAAAGCGCTGATATTCAGCGCTTTGAGTGTTAGTAAAATGAGGATTACTCGCCTTCAGTAACTTCGGCTTCTTGAACCTCAGCTCCAAACAGGAAGAGTGCAGCTGCAAAATCACATTCGATTTCATACAATTCTACCATAATGGAATTATACATCTCAGGAGTGTCTAGCTCTGTGTTGTCGTATTGCATTTCCATTTTCGAAATGCATCGCAAAAACTGACCGTTATCGTCACTCATGCTTTGCATCCACAGCATATCTTTAGCTGCTTGATCGGGATTATTCGTCACATAAGTGAGCATTGCGTTATCGAAATCCTGTTGTGTTTCAGCAATTAATTTATAACGGATGATTTCTCTAAATGCAGGGCTAACATTGTTTTCAATTATGTGAGAGCATTCGCAAATATTTGCCGCAGCGCGACTTTCAAGTGACTGTGCATTTAGGCTGCTGTTGAATAAGCAAGCTACTGCGAAGGCAAGTGTAAGGATTGTTTTTTTCATTTTTCAGTGTTTTGTGTTTCTGGTTCGCCTTTAATGCGTTTCAATGCAAGCTCTTTAGCGAAGTCTATAAATACTTTGTACGCTTGAGTAAAGGTAAAGCGGTCTTCGAAAGTTTTGTAAATAATATTTCGACGCGCCATACCATTGAGCAATGTTCTTCTACTTTCATTATCGCGCAAGGTCTTGTTGCTTTCAATTAAATCCACGAAAGAACTATTTAGGAAATAGTTGTCAATCTCTTCGAAAGTAAATTCGTTGAAGTCGAAGGATTCAATGAAATTGCGACCGTCGCGGTCTAATTCATAGCTTAGAATGGCTATGAAAATACTTACATCGCGAGAGAAATTCTCCTGAGTGTCTTTGCTTAGGAGATAAGAGAATTCAGGTTTCATGATCAATTCAAGGTCGAATGACACTTTGAAAAACTCGGTGTAAAACGATTCGTTTTCTTTCAAACTATTGAAATGCTCCTCGTTGTTCAATAAGAACTTACCACTCATGAGTTCTTCAACAATTTGTCTATGGTGCGCTGGATATACCATGTTATAATTTTATTGCGGGTTCGATTTTTAATTTAGGCACGTTGAGCAGTGATGTTGTAGTCTCAATGGAAACGCGTTCACTTTTCTTTGAATAATCAATTTGTAATTCTTCGTCGAATAACAATCCGGTTACCGCAAAGAACTTATCCGTTTCAATCTGATCGAAATCTTTTTTCAATGCCTTGAAGCACCATCCGAAGAAATCGTTCACGGGCATACTTGCTGCAAGCTTTTCCTTGAATAATGTTCTGTCGAAAATCCATCTATCGAAATCTGCTTCTGAATTTTCAACAATAACGGGTGCTTCAATTTGAAACTGCTCGAAGAATTCACGTACTTTGAAGTACATGTCTTTCGCGTAAACCATTGTGCGCGTTCCTTTCAATAATGGTGGTGTCTCTACTTTATACGGATTGCGTAAGAACTCTATAAAGCCAGTTAGGATCAAAGATTCTGTGCGAATGCGTTCAAGAAGTGGAATCAATTCATTGGTTAGAATCTTCGATTGCTTTAACAAGTCTTGGTTGGTTTGAATGAGCTGCGTGTAAAGTTTTTCATATTCACTTCGCGTAGTCTCATCTGAATAATCGAGACGCTTGCGGTTAGCGTATTCGCATACCTCAACCAATTTGCTGGTTACCGATTCGCTGTGATTTACATCTAGAATTCGATTCAGTGGAAGAATGTAGTATTCAATCCAGAAGGAAGCCTTGTGAACCTTTTCGCGATATTGTACGCGGTCGATGTTCGATTTCAAATCGCGCGTTTCAGCCAGTAATCTGAAAGCGTTGCGTTCAACAAGATCGACGAATTCTCGCACTTGCCCGGAGAGATTTTTTATTCTTTCTTGAAGAATATCTCGATCAGAATGTTCGCTTTTGCGAATCTTCATGAACAATTCAGAAATGGCTCCTTTGTATTTTTCAATGGTTTCAGGAAGAAGCGGTTTGAATTCAAACAACAAAAATTCCATCAACTTGAAATACACATCGCGCATTTCGAAATCACTTCCAATTGAACGAACAACGCGGTATTCGCGCAAACGACTTTTCATTTGCGCGCCATGCTTGTGACATATCATATCGAATACTTCCTTTGTAATGAGCCCGTCTTGTTGCTGGTATTCAAACAAGTCGCGCACCACATCGAAGTAGGTGTTTAGGAAATTTAATATGGTCCGTGGTTCGGCTTTGATCATTTTTCTTCTGATTCTAAATGGTAGCAAACTTTTACTTCTTCAATGTCTTGAATGTTCGAAGGATAAAGAATTGCGCCGTTTGGGGGAGTTAGGAATGTTGACATTAGTTTTCTGATATTTTTAGGTCTTCACGACGCACAGCGTGCTGCTTGTCGTTCAAATTAATTTTTCCTTTTGAGCGGAAGATGAAGTAGTACTTCGAGAATCCATCATATGGCTGCGGTGCAGCGAAGATTGGCAAGAAGTTGTGCTCTTTGCAGAACTGAACCAATTGTGGACGGTTGTGTTCGTCAATGGTTCCAATCTCGTCAATAAAGAGGGCAATTTTGTTTTCTGGCGTAGAGATCGCCAAACGATTAATAATAGCCATGACAATGACTAAACGAATCATGCGGTCTGTTCCGTCGGATTCCACTTGTTCTTTCAAGTCCACCCGCTTCAACTTTCCTTTCACATCGAGATGAAGTTCTATATCGAATAGATCTTCGAATTCAATGGTTTTCCCGGCGTCTAAGTATTGATTCAGAATTTTCAAATCTTCACCTTGTTCGAATTCAAACGCGAGTTGAGAGTTCAAGTTTTCGATAGAAGCGATTCTTTCCAAATCGAACAATACACGTTTGTTGTCTACAAGTTCAATACGAAGCGATTCAATGTTTGAGATTCTGGTTTTAGCCAAGCTCTCGTTGAAGCGATTATAAACGAATGTTTTGAATTCTTCATAACGCTTCCGCAAGGTGAAAGCAGGGTTAGCGAATTGCGTTGAAATACTTCCCAAAAGACCGTCGATACTTTTTACTTTATCGTTGATACACGCTATTTCATCTTCCAAATATTTGATGAATTCTTCTTCATCGGCCATTGCAGAATTTGTTTTGAAACGCAAGTGATCGAACATCCGGTCTTTGTTGCCTTTCAACGTATCGCGATCGGTGTTCGAAATTTTTATCTTGCCGTAAATTTCGTCGAGAGATTCTGTCGTGTCGAATTCTGTTGGAACAATTCCGAAGGTTTCAATTTCTGCTTTGCGACGTTTCAATTCAATAATACGCTCTTCACTTCTGCGTGTTTCTTCTCGCAGAGAATCGAGCAATAGTGTTTTGTCGGAAAGCTCTTTTTTCAATTTGCTCAAATCACCTTCACACTTTTCTTTTTCGGCCTTCATTGTGCGCAGTTCTTTTCCTGCAGCGTCAGCCTCTTTTTCAAGTTTCGGTTTATTCTTGAGCTTGTTCAATTTCGCTTTCACTTCTTCAATGTCGGCATGAATCTTATCGAGTTCTTTTTGTGCCTTGTCGAAATTTAGAGCAACGGCCCATAGTTTCTCTAACTCAACTTTTTCTCTTTTCAATTCTTGAAGTTCTTCTTTCAAAGACTTAACTGAAGGAATGTCAGCAAGAACGAGGTCTTTCGGAAGTGTAATTTCACCATCGAAAATGCTTAACGTTGTTCCAGCCTTGGTAATTTTTTTCTTCACCAACTTACTTGGAAGTGCCGCGAATTCTTGAGAAAATACGGTGTTCAAGATTTTGCGAATGTCGTCTTTCGCTGTAATCTTGTGAATCAACTGGTCGTCGTAATTTTTAATTTGTGCTTCAAGCTTTCCGCAAGTCACATCAATCTTCTGAAGCTTCGCCTCCAAGTTTTTCGAATCTAATTTTTGATTCTCAACCATGGTAATGCGCACCTCTGATTCGCGACGTTTAGCATCTAAATTCAAAAGAGATTCTTCCAAGAATTTCTTTCCTTCGAAAGAAGTTATTTCATCTAATTGTGTTTGAAGATTGATGAATTTTTTTTCTTGAATTTCAACCTCCAATTCGCGCTTACCCAATTCACGATTTAACTCTTCTTGCTTCGGTTTTAGTTTTTCATTCAGGTTGAGAAGCGTAGTTTGATATTGCTTCTCCTTTTCTAAACGAGAACTGTCGAGTTCGTTGATTACCCCGTTGTATTGTTTATCGAAGGCATAAACCAAATCGCTAACGATTCGTGTTTTTGCTTTGAACAAATTCACCACTTCACGGAATTCTTCGAACTCTTTTTGAATGCTTTTTACTGTGCGAATTTCTTCGTTGATACGAAGTAAATCGTTGATGTCTTTTTTGTTTTTCTGTGAAAAGCTTAAGCCTTCGTTCTCGCGGTTATCCGCAACAATTAAGCTTTCTTTTAGGGTCTTGTTCGTGATTAACTTCGAGTTAATCAAGTAGCGATAAACCTTCGAGAAGTTGTTTGAAAGTCCGTCTGTGCGAACACTGTCTTCCAGCCAAATAGCAGCGTCGTTCTTTCTTCCTCTAGAGTATACCGTATTGAATACTTCAGTTTTGCTCTTGAAGAGATACAATTCAACGCCAGCAGTTTTTAGTTCATCTTGAACTTCGTCCCATTTGCGAATACGCTGGTGTGCGCCTTCTTTTTTGAAGAAGTTTTCGGCATTGTATTCTCCAGAAAAACGGAAGTATTCCAACTCGCCATCGCTGTCGCGCTTGACAAGAATACAATAGCTTGAATTGTTCTTCTTGATTTCAAAAATGATGTAGCTCTGGTTGTGAGTAGGGAAGTAGTGATGAATGGTTTCTTTGTCTCCACGGCGCTGTCCTGAAAAGGACATCTTCGATCCATCTACAATGAACAAGAAGTTCAAGGTGTATATAAGGGTTGACTTACCAACGTTGTTAGGACCTACCAACTGCAATGAATCGCAATCGTCTAGACGCATTTCAGCGTTCACATAGGTGCTGGTGTTTATCCCAATAATTCGGGTTATCATACGGAAAAGTTTAGGTCATGTGTTGTGCGACAAATTCGCACCGAACACACAAATCTAAACGGCTTGCGTCGCTTCGAAAAGGAATGTTAATAAATGTGGAAAAGTAGTCCTTGATTTATTTCCGCTTGTTCTCGAAGAACTGCTTCAGAATGATAGCGCAGTCTTCTTCCAACACACCTCCAATCCATTCAGTCTTAGGGTGTAGCAGTTTTTTATCTTCCGTTTGAAAGATTGAAAATCCTCTCTTCTGATCGAACGCTCCGAATACAATTCGACCGATGCGGGTATTGTAAGCCGCTCCTGCGCACATCACGCAAGGCTCTAGCGTGACGTACAGGGTGCACTTATCCAATGATTTTCCACTCAGGTACTCTGAAGCGGCTGTAAAAGCTTGCATTTCAGCATGTGCGGTGAAGTCGTGCAACCGCTCAACAAGATTGTGTCCGCGGGCTATGATGCGGTCTTCCGCAACTATAACGCATCCCACCGGGACTTCGTCTTGTTCGGCTGCATAGATGGCTTCTTTAATGGCCATCTTCATGTAATACTCGTCTTTATTGGCGTCGTTCAAAATGAGTGGTGTCGTTTAAGTAATTAACAAAATCTTTCGTTGAGATTTCGTGTTCATTTGCCGTGGGAAAGTTAAATTGTTCTGCCCAATATTTCGCCAAATATTCTTGTTCGTATTGTCCTGAAGTTGGGATAAGCAGTGCCTTTTTTTGAACAGTCGCTAACTCCATGAGTGTGCTGTATCCGGATCTGCAAACAATGTGTGAAGATTCATTCATCAATTGTTCCAATTGTCTTGCATTGCAATAGCCCAATTGAGTCACGTTTGAATTCGTTGATTTGACATTGCTTTCTCCCGCGACCACCAAATGAAATCCAAGTTGAGAAGTTTCCTCAAGAATGTCTTTAGCGAAGCGCGATCGCTGAGGTTCTGGTCCCGAAAGAATGAGCAAAAGCTGCTTTTTCGTGGAAGTGTGAATCGGCTTTACTTGACTAAGTGGCCCTATGAATGTGGCATGAAAAGTATCTTTCAAATGACTCAAGTTTCCGCTAAGTTTTGGTGCGTTTTTGAAATCAGGAATTTCAATCTCGTTGAAATTCCGCAAATTAGAGTTTAACACCAATTGAGGCAACGCCAATAGGAATCGAGGGCCTGGTAAAGTTAATTGATGTGTTAGCAATACCGAATGAACATTCGGGTGGTAAAATCCGTAGCGGTTGTCAGAATAAATGAGGTCGTAGTAATTTGATTCAAGGTGTTCTTTCAACCACGATTTTTCTTTTTTCCAGTTGGAGCGAAATTCAAACGCACGCAATCCTAGTTTGAAGAATAACCCTTTTCCACTCTCAATTTGAATGTGATTGTTGGGAAGGTTAACATAGAGAATTAATTCGGGAAATCGGTTTCGGAAAAACGATTTCTGATTGTCCGAACAAGCGATTTCTACAATGTTTCCTTCTTCGATGAATTGCGTAATTCGCTCGCTACCGCGAGTCATATGTCCGTAACCCCAATCGAGTGCTGCGAAAAGTATTTTCTTCGAAGAGTTCAGTTTATGGACGTTGAATTTTAATCTCTCGTTGTCCTACAGGCCCCCCTTGCGCGGGAATAAAATACCCAGTTACTTTTTTCTTTTTACCGTTGCGAAGTACTATAATATTCGCCTCGTCGCCCACAGAATATTGTTGTAAGGTTTCAACCAATTCATCGAAATCGTGAATGGCTTGCTTGTTTAATTCAACAATTACATCACCTGTCTGTAATCCAAGCGCCGCACCTAAACTTATAGGAGAAACGGTTTCAATCATTACGCCTTCACCTTTAAATGAACGAGCAGGAATAATTCCAATTTTCGCGCTGTTGTCTGGCGCGCCGAATCCGAAAGGCATTCCATCTGGAATAGCGAACCCCATTCCTTCTGGCATTTGGAAATTGTTGTCGAGTTTGAAGTTAAACGACGAGTCCATAATGGATAAATCAATGTCTGGAAATCCCTTAATAAGATCTTTCATATTGCCCATCTGATCTCCTTCAAAATTGAAGATGAGGGTATCGACTTGTCCTGCAATGGAAGTGTCGATTTTAATAATGGTAACGTGATTTTTCTTTTGCACTTGCGCGAAAGAAATAACACTGATCATTACGAGTGCTAAAAGTGAAAAAAATGACTTCATCGTTTTATTATTTAATTGCAATATTAGAATGAAATTTCAATCAAAGTAAATCCTTGTGATGGAATGGAGAGTGTTTTTTTCCAAGAAACGGATTCTCCAGTTAGAATGTTTTTTCCAGTATTCAAGTGAAGGGCAACTTCTTTCAGAGATTCCATGGGAAAGTTGAATTCGGTTTCATTCAAATTGTAAAGACAGAGAAGAGCTTTCTTTCCGTCTGCCGATTTCCTGGCGTATGCGTAGGTATTGTCATTCGGGACAAACTGAGTGAGTCTGCTTGTTGCAAGCCATTCGTTTTTCTTACGGTAGTTCAGAAGTGTTTGAATGAAATCGAAGGCTTCATTTTGAATGTCAGTTCTGCCTTTCTTTTCGAAGGCATTTACCTTATGATCGGACCATCCCCCTGGAAACTCCTCGCGGACGTGTGCATCTGGATCGCAAAATCCGGACATGAGAATTTCAGTTCCATAGTAAATACAAGGAATTCCACGAAGGGTGAAGAGCATAGCATTCGCCATTTTCCATTTTTCTAAATCTTTATTCAGGAGGGAATAGATGCGCGCTAGATCGTGGTTGTCGAGAAATGTCACGAGGTTTTCCGGATGGGCATAAAGGTGGTCATGCGCCAAGTCTAATTCAATTCTTCGAAGGCCTTCTTCCCAACCGAACGGCTCTGTAAGTCCTTTGGTCATGGCGAAGTACAATTGGAAGTCGGTTACCCCGTCTAACTTCGAATCGAAATTTTGTCCAACTTTTTTTCCTTCCGGAAACCAAGCTTGGACGGCAGATCCTTGTACCCAAGTTTCTCCGAATAGAAAGAGATTCGGATATTCTTCCTTCAGTGAAGCATTCAATTTCGACATAAATAATTGATCTGGATAGCTGTAGGTGTCAATTCGAAATGCATCAATCTTTCCCATTTCCACCCACCAAAGAGAATTTTGGATGAGGTATTTTGAAAGGTGCTCGTCTTGCTGATTTAGATCAGGCATGTGCCTGTCGAACCAACCGTTTGCCATTAAGTTCTTATCGTATTCGCTGGCGTAAGGATCCATCATCGTTTCAGCACGATAGTTTGTTTTGGTGTAGGTCGGAAACCAATGAAACCAATTACTATCTGGCATTTCGCGGAAGAGTTGATGTTGATCGCCCCAGTGATTGTACACAACGTCCCAAACGTGCTTCATCTCTTTTTTCTTCATGTTGGAAGTTAGCGATTGCAATTCTTCGAGCGTTCCAAAACGAGGATCGATACGATATGAATCTGTACTTGCGTAGCCATGATACGAATCTCTCTTCTCGTTGTTCTCAACCATTGGGTTTATCCAAAGAGCTGTGAATCCTAGATCTGAGATGTATTCGAGGTGGTCACATATTCCCTTAATATCGCCACCACGCCTGCCTTTTAATTCATTCCGATTAACACCTTGGAAATAATTGGCAACAGAATCGTTGGTAGCATCGCCATTTGCAAAGCGATCGGGGAAGACCATATATATAGCGTCTTCCTGCGAAAGGCCTTTAGGTAAAGTTGCTTTTGGAGCAATGGAATAGGGATGCACGGCAGTTGCGGTGTATCCTGCTTTTGAAATTTCAAAGAAAAGGTAGTTGCTTTTTGGTTGACTTAAAATGGATAGATTGACGTAATAATAATTGTTCAACTTCGACTTTTCAACGCTTTTAATGGTCGCGTATTTTGCGCTTTCAGAGGTAAAAGAAAAACTCAAATTTTCTTTGCCATTCGAATAGAATAGGAGCTCTACCTCTTTATTCTCCATACCGCTGAACCAGTTAGGAGGGTCAATACGACTGATGTATTCCAAATTTTGCCCGAAGGCAAAACAGGACATGAACAATAGGATTGTGGAAAAGTACACGAAACTTTTTTTCATGATTTACGTCTTAGTTGGGTGTGCATCATTTTTTCGATATATATTTGGAAAGTGTTAAAAGTACACGAACTACAGTAATTTAATTTAAAAACCTATGAAAAAAATTTTTACATTTTGTTTCGTCGCGTTAACAACTGCAATGATGGCTCAGACCCCAGTTGCCGTTACGTTTAATGTCGACATGACCGGTCTAACGGTTAGTCCAAACGGCGTGCATCTTGCCGGTAATTTTAATGATGTTAATGGTGATGGTTCTGCTGAAAATCCGTCTTATGTTAACTGGGATCCAGCAGGAAATCTAATGACCATGCAAGCGAACGGTATCTATACCATTACCTTGAACTTAGTTGCTGAGCGTTATGAGTTTAAGTTCATCAATGGTAACTATTGGCCTTTCGTTGAAGATGTTCCATCGGCTTGTCAAGTTCAAGTAAATGGAAACGACAATCGTTTTTGGTCTATTTCAGGATTGAATGCTACAGAGAGCATGACAGTTTGTTATGCTTCATGTGCTGCTTGCGGGGAAAAAACGGTTCGTTTCCGTGTAGACATGACTCAAGAAGCTGAAGGTGTTAACCCAGCGGGTATCTTCGTGGCAGGTGACTTCCAAGGTTGGAACCCTGCTGTATCACAATTGATTGATCCAGACGGTAACGGTATTTACGAGGGTTATTTTTCTATCGGTACCGCAACATCAGTGAAGTATAAATTTCTCAATGGAAATGATTTCGCTTTCGCAGAAACCGTTCCCAGTGAATGTGCTCTTACAGGCGACCGCTTCTCGGATATAGCTGAAACAAATACAGTTGGTGACGTATTTTGTTTCAGTGCTTGCGGTCCTTGCCAGGCTCCAACCTCTGTATTTTTCAGAGTTGATATGTCTTTGCAAACTGTTAACTCTGCAGGTCCTCACGTTGCAGGTTCTTTCCAAGAATGGAATCCTGGCGATGCTAACACATTAATGACTGACCCAGACGGTGACAATATTTATGAATTAACTCTTGTGCTTCAGCCGGGTAATTACCAATACAAATTTGTAAACGGAGCTTCATGGGACGACCCTAATGAATCTTTACCTGCAGATTGTAATGTAGGTGGAAACCGTCAATTAGTAGTTGCTGCTGATCCAGTTGTTGAGCATTTCTGCTACAACCAATGTGGAGCTGAGTGTATTGTTGATCCAGCTGCTGCTGACATCACTTTCCGCGTGAATATGTTCACTACCGGTGCGAGTGCTGCAGGTGTTTGGATGATTGGTGGTTTCACAACTCCAGTATGGCAAGCAGGTGCAGTTCAAATGACTGATGACAACTTAGACGGAGTTTATGAGTGCACAGTGAACGTTAGCGGTTCTGCTGACATTCAGTACAAGTTTGTTAATGGAGATGTAGCTGTTTCTGCGAATGAAGAGGCTGCAGGATTAATGAACTGTGGTATTGCTAACGGTGTTGGTGGTTACAACCGTCTTCACACTCGCACAGGTATTGCAGAGGTATTGAACACAGTATGTTTCGATTCTTGCGCTGATTGTATCATTGGTGTTCAAGAGGCTATGGCTTTAACTGTATTGAATGCCTACCCAGTTCCAGCGAATGAGTTCGTAACTCTTTCTTTCGGACAAGTAAAATCTGCACCTATCACTGTTCGTGTAATGAACAACTTAGGTCAAGTAGTTTCTACTCAGTACATGGGTAATCTTCCAACTGGTAACAATCAAGTTCGTGTGAACTTAGAAGGTGTTGCTGGTGGAATTTATGCTATCGAATTGTCAAACGGAATTGAAAGAACTGCTGTACAAATCGCAGTTCAATAATTCATTTGAACAGATTAATTTTAGAAAAAGGCTGCCGGAAGGTAGCCTTTTTTTATTGCAATAAATATTGTAGTTGAACGGGAAAGTTTAAGAAAAAACAAACCCCCGAACGTTTTCGAGGGTTTGCTTTACCTTAACTAAAAAGACCCACAGCAGAAACTGCGAATGGACTTAACGGCGCGAAAATACGCAGGTTCAGGGGTATTTTAATGTTATTATTTGTAGTAGTTTTGAACAATAACGCAGTTATAAAACGCCTAGTATTATCCGATGACTTATTCCATTCATAATGAACTGAATAATTTTAGGGCTGCTTGATTTTTTTAGAAAAAAAGTATTTACATTTTCCGTTGAATATTCTATAAGTCTTCCGTTTAGATCATAAACAGAAACTTTGGTAACAGGAAAATTGAAATCCAGAGCGAAACCACTCTCTAAATTTCGCACGCGATACTCGCGATTTATTTCCTCTATATTATTTTCTTGCATTTGAATATCAAAAGAATCTTGCGCTGTTCTTCCGCAGGCATCGATAGCTGAATAACTTAGCACATAACTTCCGGATGAATTGTAGACATGTTGCGCAGCAAAATCGGTTGAAGAACTCCCATCTCCAAAGTCCCAAGTGAAATTCCAACCCGTTGCAGATAGATTTTCAATTTGAAGATTTAATCCATTGGATGATGAGCTAATTGATACAGCTGGATCATATTCACCTACGTGCCATTCCAATAAATTATTAAATACGACTTCTTGAGCTGCTAATTTTATTTTTTCGGCAACAACAGGATCTAATGTTGAGGAATATGTAATGAGATACGGGTCAGTGCGAAGCATTACCGCAATCATGCTGCATGCTGCGGCATAACTTCCCTCAAGAGAAGGATGACTGCCATCTGCGGAATATAAATTTATTTCGGGGTAGGTCGTTCTTATGTATTTCCACAGTGCTCCAACCGGAGAAAGAATTGCCTGGTTATCAATGGCCATTTGTCTGTAGCGAAGATTCAACAAACTGTCCATGCCCTCATATGTGCATACGGGTGGCCAAGAAGCGCAGTTAGAGGCATCTCCATTCTGTCTTCCCCAAGTCATATAAAAAACCGTCTCGGTGCAAGAATCTACTGCAAGTATTTGGTTGTTCAATTGCGTTGCAAATGGAAAACACTCCGCTGCGACTTGCCCATCTGGAAAGGAGGGGAGTTGACTTTGTTCTTGAAGGACAACATAATCCCAGTTTCCTTGATTTATGAGGTTTTGAGATGTTGCATTGGTGGTATGCATTTGGAATGTAGTGCCTCCAGGAGTGCTACTTGCCACTTCCAAAGGCATTCCTGCGAAGCCAATGCTCAAGGCACAATCGGCGGTTAATTGAGGCAAGTTATTTACCGCAGTGTAACTGTTCCCAATGAACAACACGCGTGTTTGTGCATGTAAAAGGTTGGCGAAAACCACCAACCCCGCACAGAAAAATAGTTTCTTCATATTACTTAAATATCACAGGACCTACAGTTGATTTTCCTTCACGAATATATTCAACTTCAGTTGTGTCACCTTCGTTAAACTTTCCAAGCGCTTCCATGTATGAACTCATGTCTGCAATTTTATTCTCTCCAAGGCGAACAACAATGTCACCTTGCTTAAGTCCCGCTAATGCAGCTGGACGATTTTCCTTCACGCCATCGATACGCATTCCAACTCCGCTGAACATATAATCTGGCATAACACCTAGTGTTACTTTAAACGAAGAGTTCATTGGTTTTGGATCTATGGTCTTTGTGAATTCCAATTTCGAATGCGCATTCATTTCAACACACATCGAATACATGTAATTCACCACTTCATTCAATCCCTCATAATTGATTTTGTCGAAGTCATCACTTGGCTTGTGGTAGTCGCTGTGCTGACCGGTAAAGTAGTGTAACACGGGTAGTCCCATGTTGTAGAACGAACTGTGATCGCTTGGACCGATGCCACTTTTATCGAACAACAATTTGAAATTCGTTGTGTTGTTTTTTGTGAGCCAGTTCTCAAATTCAGGAGAAGTCCCTGTTCCGCTAATTGAAAGAGCGTGCTCTGCGTTCAACCTTCCAACCATATCCATGTTCATCATGCAATTCACGGTTGCCAAATCAACAGTCGGATTCTTGCAGAAGTAGTTGCTTCCCCACAGTCCTTTTTCTTCTCCGCTGAAGGCGATGAAGAGGTAGTTGTATTTAGTGGTTGAAGCAGATTTGTCTGCTTTGAATTTGCGAGCCAATTCGATCATTGCAGATACGCCGCTGGCGTTGTCATCTGCTCCGTTGTGAATGGCGCGCTCTCCTGTCCACAAGCTATTCTCGTCGCCATAACCCAAGTGATCATAGTGTGCGCCAATGATGATGGTATTCGCAGCACCGTTGTCGATGTATCCGACAACATTTTTCCCATTGATTTCTTTCACCAATGACTTTCCCATTTTCAAACTGTCACCCACTTGGTGCACTTGTCCATGTCCTTGCGGAATAAATGAGAAGGCTTGAAAAAATCCGAGAGTTCCTTTTGGAAGTAATCCAATTTGAAGAAATTGATCTTGAATATATACAGCAGCTTTATCAGCGCCAGGTGTTCCTATAGCTCTTCCTTCGAACGCATCACCTGCCAAAACCGTAACATCTGTTTTTAAATGAGCAACGCTTTCGGTTGATTTTTTTTCATGTGGAAGTACAGTGCAACTCGCGAATGCAACTGCCACAGAAATCTGAAGTAAAAACTTTTTCATGCCGCAAATTTAGTGACGATTCAATATAGTTTTCAATTCTTCGTTACCTTCGCTATATGAGGTGTGTCAGTCTGTTTTTCTTTTTATTTCTTTCCCTAATTGGATTTTCACAGACCATTCGTATTGAAGGAAGAGTGCGCGATCCTCACGGTCAAGGTATTCCGAACGCTATCATAGTTAACAACAGAACAAAGACGGGTAGTTTCGGAAATTCAAGTGGTTTTTATTCCATTGTTTGTGAGAAGACAGACACATTAAGCATTACTGCCTTGAGTTATTACACGCGTCAATTGTGTATGAAAGATTCTTTGGTGAAGGACGTTTATCACCCGACAATTTTCCTTGATGATAGAACATATATGTTACCCGTTGTTGAATTCATTTCACCCCGAGATTTAGAATCCATTGAGGAAGATTTGCGCGGTTTGGGCTTCGATGAAAATCAATTTAAGACGGCTAATGTAAGTAATCCAATTACGTTTTTATACGAGCAATTTAGTAAACGTGAAAGAAGCAAGCTAGAGGTTTCTCGCATGGTTTACGAAGACAAGAAACGGGCTTTGCTGAAAGAGCTTTTTCATTTGTATGTCGACTATGATATAATTGATTTAACCAATGAAGAGTTTGATGCGTTTATTGATTTCATGCATGTGAGTGACGAATTCATCCGTCAGAGTTCGCAGTATGAATTCTTAATTTTTGTGAAGGAAGAGTTTCAACAATACAAAATTTGGAGACGTGGAAGAAGAGAGTGGAAGGAAGAAGATTTCAATTACGACAAGGATTAGTTCCTTCTCGAATTTTGAATGAAGTTTCCCCCGCATTTGAAAAAGCCAGCATTCCGGTCGTAGTAGTATACCAATAGCTGATAATTGTTTTCAGTGGCAGAATGGTTTCCTTCAGCAAAATTAATTTCGTGGTTATAGGTTGAAGGTTCAATTCGAAAACGGTAATTGTAAACACCTTGTTTCAAATACATGGTTGCTTGATACGCTTTTTTAATGTCACTGTATTCACACAGAATAGGAGTATTCCATTCATTTCCACATTCAAGAAAAACCTTGTTAAGTAATTCGGGTGAATTCAATTCGAAATGAACAAAAGTGTAGTCGCTGGTTAGATCGTCATCTTCATAAATTTCACTGGAAATCAATGCAGCACCGTTGAGGTCGGAACGACTGGTGTAGGCGAGATTCATTTCATTCTGACTGGGGTATAGGTAGATGTGATTTTCATTTTCAACACGAACGTTGTTTTGGACGTTGTATCCGTTTACTCTCAAATCCTTCGTTTCAAAAGCTTCCCATTCGCCGCCCCCTGGAAATTCATTTTCACCGTTTGAATAATCATACAGCAGAACGTTATTGGGTTGAATGTAAGTCGGTTGGAAATTCATTTTATCGTCTTCCCATCTTCCGTTTTGAAGAATAACGGGAATGACTTTGTTCATGTCGTACACAGGAGTGTTAGCTAGTGAAATGGTGAAATCAACTTCCTGATGTGACTGAAGATGTTGAATGGTAGAAGCACGCTTAATATTCATATCGGCATTCAATCCGTGATCCCCTTCAACATAAACCACCATGCGAAACCCAATTCGAACGCTCGATTCAGTGTATTCGCTTCCTTCGTGAACAACCACGTAGTAGTTTCCAGATTGAATAAACTTGGTCATGGTATTGGGCAATTCGAATCGGTAGTGATCGAAAGTAGCGGTTGTGTGAATGGAGTTTTCGGGGAAGGAAACGCGTTGACTTGTGAATCCTTGTATAACGTCTGAAGGATTGCTGTCATCGGTATTCCAGAAAGGGTCGCAGTGAAATATGGAATAGTATAAATCTTCATCAGGAGAAGTGAACACATCGAATTCAAATTGAATGACGTCGTTACTCAATAGGTTTAAGAATGGTCCGGAAAGAGCAGCGTTCTTGGCGTGTGCTTCAACCGAAAAATAGTCGTAATCGGAATGAACGAAGTTGCTATTTGATGTTGGAATTTGTGCATTCAATTCAACAAAGAATAACAGGAAACAACAAGGAAAAAAATAAACGAGGATAGTTGAAGTATTCCGCATGCGATAAAGTTATTCAGTTTATTTTTGTGTCATGAAAAAAAATGCGTTAATCCTATTTTTTGCAATCGTTTTGTTTGGAATTGTTTTTCATTCATGTGGAAATAAAAGTAAAACAGATGGGGGATTGATAGGGAGAGATTACGATCGTGATTTTTTGGGAATGAAGTATGCGGTGAGCGTAGTTGGTGACACCACCGACTATTCGTTCGCGTTCGACTCGATTGAAAACGCGGTGCGCATGCATATCGATGCGAGCAATCCGAATAGCACATGTATGCTATACAATTACTCGAATGCTGAAACCGGATTTTTTGAGTTTACAGATTACAATCGAATCATGGGCGTGATGTTAACCATGGCAAGAGAATTCAATTATCGTTCAGGCGGTAGTTGGGATTTTACTCTTTCTCCGGCCCAAATAGCTTGGTTGCCACAATTGTTGAATCCAATGCCGAAAGTTCCAAATATTGATTCCTTGAAAGTCTTTACAGGCATGTATTCGGCTAATGTTGATGTTGAGGATGTTGAAGAGAACGGGGTCTATAAATTAACTCGCATTCGAAAAAACAATGCAAAGGTTCAAATTGATTTGCAGAAGTTTGGAAGTGCCATGGTTTTGGATAAAATACTTGAATACTTGAAAGAGCGAAATGTATCTGTAAAGCAAGCCGTTGTGAAGACCGATGTGTGGCAGGCTGGATTTGGAACAGCAGTGGACAGTTTAAATGTCTTAGACATGAAAACCTCAGGGCAAAACACAGGAAATCTTTTGCGCGTGGTGAATCGAGCTTATGCAACATACGACGCACGAAATAAATTATCGCTACTCGACCCGAAGACGCTTTCTCCTGTTCAGAATGAAATGTATCAGAGTTATGTTTCTGCAAAGACAATAGTAGAATCTTATGTTTTTGCTGAAGCATTCATGGTTATGGGTGTGGAAGAAATTGGTCAGTTTTATGAGTCAAATTCTGAGAGCGATATTCAGTCGTTGCTTTATTTCATGAAATCGGATTCTGAGCGAGCATCAGCTTCAACAGAGAATTTCAATAAAATGATGGTGGCTCCTTCGAAACAATAAAATGGAAGATAAATTAATTTTAGCCATTGAAAGCAGCTGCGACGAAACCTCGGCAGCTGTGTTACTGGGTGCTAAAGTTTTATCGAATGAAGTCGTTACACAATTGCAACATGCGCAATACGGAGGTGTAGTTCCAGAAATTGCCAGTCGTGCGCATCAAACCATGATTACTGCTGTTGTTCAGGCTGCGTTAAAGACAGCAGGGAGGGAGCTACGTGATTTGGATGTCATTGCAGTAACCCAAGGGCCTGGACTTATGGGCTCTTTGTTGGTTGGGATTTCATTCGCCAAAAGTTTGAGTCTTGCATTGGAAATCCCATTAGTTGGAGTGAATCATATGCAAGCACACATCCTTGCACATTTTGCAGATGATTGTGAGAACAAACCATCGTTTCCATTTTTGAATTTGACCGTAAGTGGCGGGCATACGCAATTGGTGGTGGTTCATTCACCAACAAGAATGGAAGTAGTGGGTGAGACCATTGATGACGCAGGAGGAGAGGCCTTTGATAAAGCTGCGAAAGTTTTGGGGTTGGATTACCCGGGGGGACCATTATTGGACAAAATGGCTCAAACAGGGGATGCGAAGAAATTTAGTTTTCCCATTCCAAAAGTGGAAGGATTGAATTTTAGTTTTTCCGGATTGAAAACTTCGTTGCTCTATTTCTTGAGAGACAATCAAAAGTTAAATCAGAATTTTATTGAAGAAGAAAGAGCGAACCTTTGTGCTTCGTTTCAACATACAGTAGTCACCTATTTGCTTCGACAAATTCAAAGAGGATTGACTTCAACAAAGACCAATCAAATAGCTATTTGTGGCGGAGTTTCAGCGAACAGTGAATTGCGTAAACAACTTACAGAGTATGGGGTAAATAATGGAGTCGAAGTCTTTATTCCTCAATTTAAATATTGCACAGATAATGCGGCTATGATCGGCATAGCAGCGCATTACTTAATGGAAGCAAATAAGATTTCAGATTTGAAAATGGTTCCCTTAAGTCGATACCCGTTATAAGTTTTTGTACTTATAAAGTGGATCCATATCACTGTCAGGACCAATGGTAATCAACGGTTTAATTATACCGTTGTTGAGTCCGTATACCCAACCGTGAACCAAAGGCATTTCTCGCTTTTTCCAAGCACCTTGAACAATGTTGGTTTCAGCTAAGTGATGGACTTGCTCCAAGACATTCAATTCAACCAAGCGGTCGAATTGTTCTTGTTCATCTTGAATTGATTGCAGCTCCGTTCTATTCGTTTTGTAAACATCTTTAATGTTACGAAGCCAGTTGTTAATCAATGGTAAATAGTCGTTGCCCATTGCAGCTTTAACACCGCCGCAACCGTAATGTCCGCAAACAATAATGTGCTTCACTTCTAATACATCAACGGCATAGGTTAGAACGCTCAATAAATTAATATCCGTATGCACAACCATGTTTGCAATGTTTCTATGCACGAATATTTCACCTGGAGCAGTGCCTGTAACCTCATTTGCTGGCACACGGCTATCTGAACAACCAATCCATAAATATTCAGGAGTTTGAAGCGCCGCTAGCTTTTTAAAGTAATCAGGATTATCTTCAATTCGATCTTCAGCCCAAGCTTTGTTCGCTAATAAAAGATTTTCAATGTTAGACATATACTTAGAGTTTAGAGTTTTAGAGTTTTAAACACTTCAGGCAGTTCTCCCCAGTTATCTTTATTGAGTTCAATTCGTATATTTTTCGATTTCGAACTTATAACAAAATCTTGTAAAATTTCAATAATATCGGGATCCATAAATTCACATTTACGAGCATCTATGAAAAGGTCACTATTTTCAGGAATAACCATCAATATCTTTTTCAAAGCGGGCTTGTTTAAGAAGGAAACTTCTTTGCGGAAACGAAGCAAATTGTCGTTATTGTCGCCTTTTGTAATTCGAATGGCACTTTTGAAATTCGTTCGAATAATAAAGAACATACCGAAGGCGATTCCAATTAGCACACCTTTCAGCATATCGCTAAAATAGATAGCAAGGAATGTAGCAATAAATGGTAAGAATTGAGAAATGCCTTCAGACCAAAGATCTCGAAAAATAGATGGCTTGGTTAATTTGAATCCAACGAATATCAGAATCGCAGCCAATGCCGAGAGAGGCACTAGGTTGAGGTATTGTCCTAAAAAAAGAATGGCGCAAAGCAACCAAAAACCATGAAGAATTGCCGACCATTTTGTTTTAGCCCCCGCTAATCTATTTGAAGAACTGCGCACTACTACAGATGTTACAGGCAGACCTCCAAATAAGCCACTGAATATATTGCCAATCCCTTGTGCAACTAGCTCTCGGTTAGGAGGCGTAATCCGTTTCTCCTCGTCGAATTTGTCAGTGGCTTCGATATTTAATATGGTTTCTAAACTAGCAACAATAGCAATAATGAAAGCTTGCATCCAAACTGCAGAGTTAAACAAACTATCCGACCTGAATTTGTTCCAGAGGAATAAATCGGCAGCTGTGCTTAATGGAGGAAGCTGAATTAGGTGTTCACTTCCGAGTTGCTCAGTGATGCCGAAAAAAGAGGAACAAATATTTAGGAATATACCTAATACAACAACGACTAGAAATGGAGGGGCTATTTTTAAAACAATGGACTTCTTTATTCGCGGTAAATCGAGAATAATTAATAAAATTAAGCAGCTTAGTCCTATTAGAACCGCCTCGCTATGAATGGTCGCATGAAAAAGTTCTGTGATGGTATTGTTTCCATCGCGCTGAAAGAAACTTTCGTCTCCTTCAAAGTCCCCATCGAACCCAACTAGGTGAGGAATTTGCTTAAATATTAAAATGAAGCCAATGGCTGCCATCATTCCTTTGATCACCGAAGTGGGAATAAATCCACCCAAAAAACCAGTTTTCAAGATTCCCAAAACAACTTGAATAAGCCCCGCAAGTAAAACGGCTGTGAAGAATAACGAAATGTCATTATTTAAACTTGAAATAGCGGTAGTAACAACGACCAATAAACCGGCGGCTGGTCCGCTAACACTTTGCTGTGACCCGCTAATTGCACCAACGAGGAGACCACCGCATATTCCTGATATTACTCCTGTAATCGCAGGAAGTCCTGAAGCAAACGCGATTCCAAGACACAAAGGGAGTGCAACAAGAAATACTACAAGCGAGGCAGAAAAATCGTTTTTATGTGGAAGAGTAAATTTCATAATGTCTATTAAAAAACAACAAAAATATGGAATTGTTTAATCTTCATTTACATCTGGGCTGTATAAATTGCCAAGATCTAAACGAAGTTTACGTATGTACTCTTCCTTCAACCAATCGAGATAACTATCGGTGCTTTTTGAAATGCAATAACTGTATTGCTTCATACGGCTCTTTATATCTTGATCTAGAATTTTTAGTAGTTCGAAAGCCCTTTCTAACGTTGGTGCGTTTTCTTGAATAATGGTAGAGTGCTGTTGCATACTCTTATCTAGCACACTTTTCCCTTTGCCACCGAAACGTGTTATGCGCAAATACTCTTCTTTAATATCGAAGTCTATCACTGGAGAAAGAGCGAACATATCGCGAATCTCTGGCGACATCTCGTATTTCATTTCGCGCGACATTTGCTCGTCGCTGACAATGCTCTCCAGGTAATTGTGCGGATGCGCGAAGATGTCGAACCAATCAATGAACTGCTCCCACAAACCGAATCGCTTGGCGTTATTTCCTAAGTCTATAACTGTAAATTCTTTTTTCTCTTTGAATATACGAGAGCCACGTCCAATCATTTGATGATAGAGCGTAAGCGATTTTGTTGCTCGATTGATAATGATTGTTTCAACCGAAGGTTCATCGAAACCAGTGGTTAAAATCGAAACAGATGACAATACGGCGTCGGGTTTGTTTTTAAACCAATCGAGAATTTCTCGGCGCTCTTGTTCGTTGTGTGTGTTATCTAAATGTCGAATTTCATATCCTTGTTCACGAAACAAATGAAAAACTTGTTTCGATGTGTTAATACCGTTGTTGAAGATTAGAGTCTTTGTTCCCTTAGCTTTTTGTTCATAGGCGTACAGCAACTTTTCTTGCATATACATATTCCCATAGAGCTTCTCGGAACTGCTCACGGTATAGTCTCCGGTTATTCCAACTTTCAAAGAATGCAAGCTGACATCGTAACTATATGTAGTGGCTCTTGCGAGGTATCCTCTTCCAACAAGATTGCCAATGCTTTCTCCAATGATTAAATCGTGGTAATTGTCTTTTAAGGGGAGCTTAATGTTACTACTCAAAGGAGTTGCCGTTACACCGAGAATCACCTGTTCTTCAAACCATCCGAACAGTTTTCGAAATGAATTGTAGTGTGCTTCATCGATGATAACTAGTCCCAAATTCGCGAATTCCATTTTCTCGTCGCGAAGACGATTGTGAAGCGTTTCCACCATGGCCACAAAGCATTCGTAATCCGATTCATCGGGTAATTGCTTGACTTTGCTGACGATGATTTTATTCTTTACTGAAAAATTATTCAGGACATTGCTGGTTTGACTTAATAATTCAATGCGATGAGTGAGAATGAGAACTTTTTTTCCTGTTTCCTGAATATATCGACGAGCTATTTCAGAAAAAATAACTGTTTTACCTCCGCCTGTTGGAAGTTGAAAACACAAATTATAATTGTTAGGAAATTCATGAATGCGCGCGAAGATTCTCTCAAGAGCTTTTTCTTGGTAGTCGTATAGTTTTTTTCTCTCTACTAATTCTTCACTCATACATGCGAACATTGCTTTTTTGGGCAACGTGCAAAAATAGGACTATTTAAGGCCTTTGAGAAAAAGAACTTATTAAGAATACTTCACAAATTGTTTATTTTTTCTCGGGAAGAAAAGGACGCATGATTATTTCGCTCACATTTACCCCGTCGGGGACTTCAATTGCATTTATGATTTGTTGAGCAACCCACTCAACGGGCATTCCAGCCGCGAAGCTTGGACGGAATTGCGCAAGTAAAACTTCGTTTTTAGTTTGCTCCACAAAGGGGGTGTTTACAGAGCCTGGGCTAATAGTAGTCACCCGAACTTTTTTCGCCAGCTCTGTTCGAATGCTTTCGCTAATAGCAAATACGGCATGTTTTGTAGCGCTATAGACTCCGGAATTTGGAAACACAAAGTGAGAAGCCAACGACCCGAGATTGATGATATGTCCTGTAGATATTACCAAATGCGGAAGACAAGTGTGTAAAACATTTAACACTCCTTTAATATTTACGTCTACCATGGTGTGCCAATCTTCGAGTTTAGCATCTTCAAGTAAATCGAAAATTCCTAATCCAGCATTGTTTAACAACACATCAATACCGCCCATCTGCAGAACCGCAGCGCTGGTCATAGCCTTTACTTCTTCAACATTTGTAACATCGGTTTTAAGAAAAAAGGTATTCGCATTCTTTGACGCCATTTCGGCTAAAACGGCTTCATTTCTTCCAGCTATAAAAACAGTGTGTCCGTTTTTAATAGCGATTTCATAGGTTGCTGCACCAATTCCACTGGTTGCACCGGTAATTAAGATTCTTTTCTTTAACATTATTTCTGAGCTTTTTTGTAAAGTATAAATGCGAGTATTCCGAAAAGTAAATTAGGTAGCCACACCGCTAATTCACTTGGAACTCCTAAGTTCATTGCGCTTACTGCTGTAATGCGAGAAATGAAAATAAAGATGAAACCGATGATGATGGCCAATGCCAGGTGAAAGCCAATTCCTCCACGCGATTTTCGGGACGCAATTGAAACACCAATAACGGTAAGGACTAAAATTGAAAATGGTGTTGCCGTTCTGTTCTCTTTTTCCAATTCAAACTTGGCCACGTTTCCAGATCCGCTGAGCCTTTGGTCTTCAATAAATGAATTCAATTCAGACCAATTCATGGTAGCGACAATTTCAGAACGCAAACCGAAATCTTCCGGACGAACTTCTAAAACGGTATCTAATTTTTGTTTGAAATAAACGTGTTCGGTACTGTCTTTAAAAACTCGCACTTGCGCATTGGTAATACTCCAAGATTGAGTTTCCGGCTTGAAATTCGCCGAGGATGAAATAAGTTTAAAAGTAAGTTCCCCATCCTTCCAATGTTCCAACGAAAAGTTACTTCCACCTAAATTACCCGGATTGTAGCGCTGAAAATAGGCAATAAGTCCAGGTTCAACTTCTCTGTGAATGTTCTTATCTTGAATGGTGAGTTGTTCTTTTAAGTACTTCACTTCAAATTCAAACTTGCGCTTATTTGCTAGAGGAACAACGTAGTGACCGAAGGCGAGAGAAACAATAATGAGTGAAAACGCCACAATGAAGTAGGGGCGAAGAATGCGGTTGTAACTAATGCCTGAAGAAAGCATGGCAATGATTTCCGAACGCTGAGCAAGCTTACTGGTAAACCAAATAACAGTAAGAAATATAATAAACGAGCTCAATAGATTTCCGTAATATAGGCAGAAGTTAAAATAATAATCGACTGTAATTTCCCACAGTGAGGCTTGCGATTGAAGCAGATCGTCTATGTTCTCGCTAATATCAAAAACTACAGCAATAACCACAAAGGCACCAATCATGAAGAGAAAGGTTCCAATGAATTTTTTTATGATGTAGTTGTCAAGTTTTTTTATCACAAGCGAACAGATAGTCTTTTCACAGTTTCATCTTTCCATGTTGCGAAGGTACCTTCAATAATTTTCTCTCTCGCCTTTTCAACTAGACGTAAATAAAAATTTAGATTATGCACCGAGGCAATTTGAAGTGCAAGTATTTCATTGGCCGCAAATAGATGACGGACATAGGCTTTGGTGTAGTACGAGTCTACATAACTCTCGCCAGATTCGTCCAAGGGAGAGAAATCGTTTTCCCATTTTCTGTTCTTCATATTCATGGTGCCGTTCCAAGTGAACAACATTCCGTTACGTGCATTTCGTGTAGGCATCACACAGTCGAACATATCTACCCCAAGAGCAATGCATTCTAGAATATTAGCTGGGGTTCCAACACCCATTAAATATCGAGGTTTGTCGGCAGGAAGAATGGAACAAACAAGATCGGTCATTTCATACATCATCTCGTGAGGCTCTCCCACACTCAATCCGCCAATGGCGTTTCCAAAAGCCCCTTTGTTCGCAATATATTCAGCACTTTCTTTTCGAAGATCTGGAAATACACTCCCTTGAACAATGGGAAATAAAGCCTGCTCATGTCCATACATTGGCGCTGTTTCATCAAGTCTTTTGAAACAACGATCTAACCATTGATTGGTAATGTGAAGCGATTCACGTGCGTATGTTTTATCGCATGGGTAAGGAGGACATTCATCGAAAGCCATGATAATGTCGGCACCAATACTGCGCTGAATATCCATCACATTTTCAGGAGTGAACGTGTGTTTCGAACCGTCGATGTGCGATTTAAAAACAACCCCTTCAGGATTTATCTTTCTGTTTTTTGAAAGGCTATACACTTGATATCCGCCACTATCGGTAAGAATAGGGCGGTCCCAATTCATGAATTGATGAAGTCCGCCGGCTTGCTCTAAAATTTCCGTTCCAGGACGTAAGTAGAGGTGATACGTATTTCCTAAAATAATTTGGGCGTTCACATCTGCCTTTAGTTCCTGCTGAGATACTGCCTTCACGGAGCCAATGGTACCAACAGGCATGAAAATGGGGGTTTGTATTTTTCCATGTGGAGTCTCTAAAACTCCTGCTCTTGCTTTCGATAACGCGTCCTTCGCCTCTATAGAATACTTCATTTCTTTTTCACTTCAACTTTCGGTTTGTCATCAATTACACGCGGCTCAATTTGAGACAAATGTTGCATCCACAATGTAATTTCTTTGAGTTCGTTAGAGGTGATATTTATGGAACTATTTCTTGTCGCAATGTGCTCTGTCCACCTAATTTGATTCTGTTTAATCGAATTTGTTAATCGAACTTCAGGGTTAGACTTGGCGGATTGATAGCATAAATAGTTAACTTTTCCAGGCAATTCCATTTGGTCCAATGTTGTCCATTTAGACTGAGCGTCTTCACCAAACATTCTCGCTGCCGTTAAATCTTGCCCGAAGGTTTTTCCGGGAAAATCAAGTCTGCTAATTACAACACCTGTGAAATATTTACTGGCGTTCAGTGCAATATAGCCTCCCAGTGATTCGCCTATAATAAATGTGTTTTCAGGAAGTAAAGAGTATGATTTAGTTAAAGAACGGAGAAGTAATTCAATGTCTTCAGGAAATGACCCGACCAGGTCGGAATATGCAAATCCAATTTTCGGGCGGAAAGAATACCTCGTATTCCATACGAAAACGGCATAGCCACTCTCGCAAAGATGCTGCACCGTTGGGTTGAATTGATTCGCATATGGAAGGAATATGTTTTTCGGAATATAAATAACTAAGGGATACGAAGCCTTCTCTGTTTTCGTTGGAAGATACATGCGACCTGTCTGAGGAGCATCTTCACCGGTTTGAATTTGGGCCACTTCGCTAGCAATAAATTTTAAGTTTTTCCCATCGAATTTATCGAAGGAAACAGGCTTCGCTGTATTCCCTTCCCAAACGAAATACTTTGGTTTGATGGTTTCGCCTTGTATGCAAAATAAGATGTTGTTGTTTTTGCTGGAGTATTTAATGATGTTTACGGAAGAGCCTTTGAATCCATCTTGCGCGAAAGCTAGAATTCTTTGTATTGTTGGGTTTTGAGATTCTTGATATTCGGCTGCATTTATATTGTTTGTGTTCAGTACGACCTCATTTCCATGAACGAAAATATCTGTGCAACTCTCACCGAGTTTATTTTTTAAAGGCTTTATTCCTGTTTTAGAAATGGCGCATGAATAGGTTGTTACGCTCTGGAAATTCGTTATTCCGTAAAATACATCACCCGCAAAATTGCATCCCTTAGTTTCAAAATAATATCCTGAAGAAAATTCAAATAGACTCTTACCTATTTTTTCCTTTTCGACGTTATAGATTTTTGAAAGCATATTGCTATGAACGGCAACTCCTACGATACCTTTCATTTTGGAAAAATACCACCCGAAAACCTCTCCAGTCAGAGATCCAACTGTATATTGTTTTTTCGAAGCGATGTCGAATTTCTCAATGGTAGCTTGACTTCCATTTTGATTGCTGAAATACGCCGCAGCTGATGTTGAGCCGATGTATTTGTTTGAGGGAATATTGGCTAAAACGTTATTCGTTGCAATTTCAATAATTTCAAAGGAAGAATTCTCACCTTGAACTTCTAAAGCAATGAATTGGTCATTAATAAAGAAAACTTGTGAAGTATTCGCAAGGCTTTTACTTCTAATTTCATCGCTTTTCTCCGATGCGACATCTGTGAGAACTAGAAATGTTATTCCCGCTGATTCTTGTAACTTTATGATCCTGTCACCAGCCTCATTCAAGTCAATAGAAAGAACTTGAGGCTCATTGAAAAAGAAATTCGAAGGATATAATGATTGTGGAATAGCAACTAATTTATCGTTATTCGCAGAAGGGGGGTTGACTTGTAAACTTTGGCAGAATGAATTGCTATGGGTGAAAAACCCAAGCGCGAATAGAATAATGGGAAGTGTCTTTTTCATGGTTCAAATTTAGTGAAGGTTCGGCAGAATGAAGTTATTCACAACAAAAGCAGTTGTTTTTTTATAATTCATGCAAAATTGAGGTTGCGTGTTTGCATTTGAGGGGGTATATTTGCTAAAAATTAGAAAAATTTACTAACCACCCCCATAAATTAGGGGGTATAATGAAAAAATATATGAGTTTAAGAAAAAACGCGCAACAGGAAATTAACAGTAGAGTTCCATTGCCGGGGGTTATAAGCGGCCAAAGAATAAGTGAGTACTTCGGTGATAATGTATTCAATCCGCATAAAATGCGTGAATATCTACCTGAAGATTTGTATGACAATTTAATGTCATGTATCAACCAAGGAACGCGCATCGATAGAAACGTTGCAGATCATATCGCATCTGGCATGAAGGAATGGGCTATCAGCAAAGGGGCAACTCACTTCACACATTGGTTTCAACCTTTAACAGGCGCAACTGCAGAAAAGCACGATAGTTTTTTCAAGCCATTGGGCGATGGAAGAGCTATTGAAAAATTTGAGGGAACCATGTTGGTTCAGCAGGAGCCAGATGCATCATCATTTCCAAATGGAGGAATTCGCAACACCTTCGAGGCTCGTGGATATACCTTGTGGGATCCATCTTCACCGGCATTCATTGTAGGCAACACGTTGTGTATTCCTACCATTTTTATTTCATACACAGGACATGCTCTTGATTACAAGATGCCTTTGATTAAAGCGCTTCAAGTTGTAGATTCTGCAGCGACGGCGGTTTGTCAGTATTTCGACAAGGATGTAAGTAAGGTAAATACAACCTTAGGATGGGAGCAAGAGTTTTTCTTGGTCGATTCAGCTTTACACAAAGCGCGTCCTGACTTGGCTATGACGGGTCGAGTATTATTTGGACATAGGCCTGCAAAAGGTCAACAATTGGAAGATCATTATTTTGGAAGTATTCCGGAAAGAGTATTGGCTTATATGAAAGATTTCGAATACGAAGCTCATTTATTAGGCATCCCTGTAACCACGCGTCACAACGAGGTGGCTCCGAATCAATATGAAGTTGCTCCAATGTTCGAAGAAGCAAACTTGGCAAACGACCACAATCAGTTATTAATGGACTTGTTGAAGAAGATTGCTCAGAAGCATAACTTCAATGTGCTTCTTCATGAAAAACCTTTCGAAGGAGTGAATGGAAGTGGAAAGCATAACAACTGGGCATTGGCTACGAATACAGGCGTGAACCTACTTCGTCCGGGAAAAAATCCAAAGTCTAACCTTCAGTTCTTAACCTTCATGGTGAATACGGTCGCTGCTATTCACGAAAATGCAGATGTTCTTCGTGCTTCTATTGCAACCGTTGGAAACGACCATCGCCTTGGAGCAAACGAAGCTCCTCCAGCAATCATGAGTTGCTTCTTGGGGGAACAGTTGAATGCTATGCTCGATAACCTCGAGAAAAACATCAAGGCTGGAAAAATGACTCCAGAAGATAAGACTGAATTGAAGTTGAATATCGGAAAGTTGCCACAAGTTCTTCTCGACAACACTGATCGAAACAGAACTTCTCCTTTTGCTTTCACGGGAAATAAATTTGAGTTCCGTGCGGTAGGTTCAAGCGCGAATTGCGCTCATGCGATGATTACGTTGAATACAATAGTTGCGAACCGATTGATTCAATTCAAGAAGGACGTTGACGCGCGCATTGCAAAAGGAGACGATAAAGACGAAGCTATTTTGAAGGAACTTCAGCGTTTAATCAAGCAAAGCAAGGCCATTCGTTTCGAAGGAAATGGTTACGGTGACGAGTGGGTGAAAGAAGCTGCGAAGAGAGGGTTGTCAAATCTAAAAGATACTCCTGCGGCATTGAAAGTATGGAAAGACAAGAAGGTAATAGCTATGTTCGAAAAGCTGAACGTGCTAACCGGAGAAGAAATTCATGCACGCTATGAGATTGAAGTAGAGAACTACGGGCGTCGTCGCGAAATTGAAGCTGAGATTGTGGTAGACATGGCGGTGAATCAGATTATCCCAGCTGCTTTAAGATACCAAAGTGAGTTAATCAATAACGTTCAGGGTTTAAAGGCTGTCTTAGGAGCAAAGGAATACAAAGAGATGTCGAAGACTCAGTTGGGACTCATAACGGAAATCTCGCAGCATGTTAACGGATTGAAGGCTTGCACGGAAGGAATTGTGGTAGAGCAAGGCAAGGTTAATCACAGCAATACAGAGAAGATGGCAGAAATATATTGTCACAAGATTAAGCCTTTAATGGATGCGGCAAGAGATGCTGCCGATGCCTTAGAGCAAATCATTGACGACAATACTTGGCCAATACCAAAGATGCGTGAGCTTTTGTTCACTTGCTAAAAAGAGCTTCTAGATAATTGCGATTTTGTGCGGAAAAGTCACATTTTTGTTTATTTTCGCAATTACTAACTTTTAACTGGACTAAAACATAACGTATGAGATTTTTCAAATCTATCTTGGTTTTGTTTGTTTGTTTGTCGACGTCAACGTTGATGAATGCTCAAAATAAAAAGATTCAACAAGCCGATATCGAGTTTGCTGGGCAAGGCTACAACCAAGCCGCAACATTGTACATCGGTGAGGTTACTAAGATCAAAAACATCGATGAAAAGGCGCGTGTTTTGTATAACATAGCGGAATGTTACAGAAATACCAAGCGTTATGGAATGAGCTTGGATTATTACGACAAGGCTATTAACGCCAAGTACGATAAGAAAACTGCAGATGTTTATTTGAACTATGGTATTGCTCTTCAAGAAATGGATCGCATAGAAGACGCCATCGTTCAATACAACAAGTACAAGGAGCGCGGTGGAAACGCTGCTTTAGCTGACATGCGCATTCAAACATGTACAAATGCAGCGGCAGCGAAAAAGACAAGCTTGAAATCTCGTTATGTGGCAGAGAATGTTGAGTTCTTGAATACCACTGAAGAAGATTTTGGATTGGCCTATGCTTCAAAGAAATACGAAGAATTCGTATTTACCTCAGCTCGTAAAGAGTCTGTTGGAAGCGGTTTAAGCCCTATCAATGGAGATGAGTTCAAAGATGTGTTCGTAGCTAAGTTGGACAAAAAGTTCAAGTTCCAAGGAGCCCCAATGCCTGCAAGCATTACTGTAAACACCGAGTCTCACGAAGCTGCCGGAGCTTTCGATAAGGATTATAAAACGTTATTCTTCACTCGTTGCGGATTCGATAAGAAAGGAAGAATGGGTTGTGATATTTACACAGCTAACAAGCAAGGAGACAACTTCGCTACAGCATCAATCATTGATATCATTAACAGAGAGTCTGATGACTCTTCTCGTGTTGGGCAACCATGCCTTTCCCCAGATGAGCAATATTTAATCTTTGCTTCGAACATGCCAGGTGGCAAGGGAGGAAGAGATTTGTGGTACATGACCTTCGATAAAAAAGCGAAGATTTGGAACAATCTTACCAACCTAGTTTCTTTGAACACCGCTGGTGATGAGTACTATCCTCACATGACGGAAGACGGAACGTTATACTTCTCGTCTAACGGTTATCCAGGATTTGGTGGATTGGATATTTTCAAGGCAAAGAAGACAGGCGAGATGACATATGCAGATGTAACTGCAATGCCTGCTCCAATTAACTCAGCTTCTGATGACTTCGCGTTTATCATAGATAAGAAGCCGGTTTTGGATAATGTATTAATGGAAGGTGTATTCGCTTGTTACTTCTCCTCGAATCGTCCAGGCGGCAAGGGAAAAGACGATATTTGGCATGCATATGAGCGTCCTTTGGAATTCACAATGACAGGTACTGCTTACAACAAGAAAACGGGAAGCACACTCTCAGGTTGCAAAGTGACCATCGTTGGATCTGATGGATCTACATACAATGCAGTTACAGATGCTAACGGAAGCTTCTTCTTAGACAAAACAAAGGTTAAAGTTGAGACAAAATATACGGTAGATATTCAAAAGGAAAATTTCATAGGTACTGGAGATAAATTTTCTACCAAAGGAGCAAAGGAGTCTACGAACTACCAACAAGATTATTTCTTAATTCCTATTGAGATTGGAAAGGAGTACCCAATGCCAACGGTGTTGTATCCATTCAACAAAACAGAATTGTTAGTGAACGACGAAGTGAACAGTGCCGACTCGTTAAACTATTTGTTGAATATCTTAACAGAAAATCCAACATTTGTTGTTCAGCTAGAGTCTCACACAGATGCTCGTGGCGATGTGCCAAGCAATGACAGACTTTCTCAAGGTCGTGCCGAAACTTGCGTAACATACCTTACCTCAAAAGGAATTGCTGCCGACAGATTGGTTGCAAAAGGAAAAGGCGAGAGTGAGCCACGTACAATCAAAGAAGGTGATCGTTTGTCTCCAGAGACTTTCATTGAATTCCCAGTTGGAACCATTTTAAATGAGGCCTTCATCAGCGCTCTCACTGACAGCGATTCTAGCGAGCGAGCTCATCAATTAAATCGTCGTACAACATTCAGAATCCTAAGAACGGATTACGTTCCGAAGAAATAGCATTAAAACAAACGAAAGGGCTGACACTCGTTGTCAGCCCTTTTTATTTATATGAGTCAAGCCGAAAACAGATACAACAGCAGGGGAGTAAGTGCTTCCAAGGAAGACGTTCACGCTGCTATTAAGAACATTGACAAAGGTCTTTTTCCAAAGGCCTTTTGTAAGATTGTTCCCGACTACCTCACCGGTAGCGATGAGCATTGCATTGTTATGCATGCCGACGGTGCAGGGACCAAGTCTTCATTAGCCTACATCTATTGGAAGGAAACAGGAGATCTTTCTGTATGGAAGGGAATTGCACAAGACGCCATTGTCATGAACTTAGACGACTTGCTTTGCGTGGGTGCCATTGATAATATTTTGCTGAGCAGCACCATTGGAAGAAACAAGAATCTTATTCCCGGTGAAGTTATTTCAGCAATTATTTCAGGGACTGAAGAACTTTGTCAGGAGTTGGAGAAATACGGTGTGAAGATTCACACGACAGGTGGAGAAACGGCCGATGTGGGCGACTTAGTTCGAACTATCATTGTTGATTCAACTGTTGTTTGCCGCATGCGCAGAGATGAAGTCATTGACAATGCGAACATTGCTCCGGGACAGGTTATAGTGGGTTTGGCGTCCTACGGACAAACATCTTACGAATCTGAATACAACGGTGGAATGGGAAGTAACGGTCTTACTTCTGCACGTCACGATGTGTTCTACAACGGAATTACTGCTAAGTATCCAGAGTCATTCGATAGCGCTATTCCAAAGGATTTGGTTTATTCTGGCTCATATACTCTCACCGATTATGTGCACGATGCTGAATTGAACGCAGGTAAATTAGTTCTTTCACCAACAAGAACATATGCCCCAATAGTTAAACGAATTTTATCGAATCGAAGGGATAAAATCAAAGGAATGGTGCATTGCAGCGGGGGCGGACAAACTAAGGTGCTTCACTTCACTAGCAATGTGCACATTGTGAAAGACAACTTATTCGCAATTCCGCCACTGTTTAAAATGATTCAAGAAGAATCGAAAACACCTTGGCAGGAAATGTACAAGGTCTTCAACATGGGACACCGTATGGAGTTTTATACTGATGAAGAAACGGCATTGGAGATTATCAATTACGCTGATCAGTTTGGATGCGCAGCTCAGGTCATTGGACGTGTTGAAGCAGGGGAAGGAAACACATTGGAAATTCGTTCCGAGCACGGAACATTTCAATATTAAATCGAAAGCATGGAGTTAATAGATCGGTTGTCGGCTATTTCAGACAGATACAGTGAAGTTGGAAAGAGCATCACCGACCCTACGGTTATTGCCGATATGAAAAAGTATCCAACGCTCATGCGCGAGTATCGCGAGTTGGAAAAAATAAATATCGTTTACCTGGAATACAAGAAAGCGCTCGACGATTTGAAAGGCGCCAAGGAAATTCTATACAGCAATGAGAGCGCCGACTTGAAAGAAATGGCGCAAGAAGAATACAACGAGTTATCGCCGAAGATTATTGAAATGGAAGAGGCAATTAAATTTATTCTTATTCCAAAAGATCCGGAAGATACCAAAAACGTTATTGTGGAAATCCGCGCAGGAACAGGCGGAGACGAGGCCTCTATTTTTGCAGGAGACCTCTACAAAATGTATACGAGATACATTCAAGACCAAGGTTGGAAAATTGAAGTGTTGAATTTGAGTGATGGAACTATGGGCGGATTTAAAGAAGTTTCGTTCAAAGTGGAAGGAGATGAAGTTTATGGTACCATGAAGTTTGAAAGCGGTGTGCATCGCGTGCAGCGAGTTCCTGCAACGGAAACGCAAGGACGTGTGCACACGTCAGCGGCAACAGTCGCTGTTATGCCTGAAGCAGAAGAATTCGATGTGGTTATAAACATGTCAGATATTCGAAGAGATACCTACCGCGCAAGTGGTGCAGGCGGACAGCACGTAAACAAAACGGAATCTGCCGTTCGTTTGACCCACCTTCCAACCGGAGTTGTTGTTGCATGTCAGGAAGGAAGAAGTCAGCACGAGAACCTCGATAAAGCAATGACTATGCTTCGCTCACGAATCTTTGAAGCGGAAGTTAATCGTAGACACGAAGAACGCTCACGTATGCGGAAGTCTCTGGTAAGCACGGGAGACCGAAGCGCGAAGATTAGAACTTACAACTATCCGCAAGGACGTGTTACGGATCACCGCATTAATTTAACCTTGTACAATTTAGATGCTGCCATGAATGGCGAAATAGCCGAAGTCATTGAAGCGTTGAAGTTGGCCGAGAATACAGAGAAACTCAAAGAAGGAAATTCATAAGATGAATAAAGCAAAATTGGTAGAGCTCATTCGCTCAAGAAAAAGTTTCTTGTGCGTTGGATTGGATACAGACCCCTCGAAGCTTCCAGCGGGTGTTAGTGCGCTTGAATTCAATAAGGCAATTATTGATGCCACTCGAGAGTTTGCAGTGGCGTATAAGCCGAATTTGGCTTTTTACGAAGCCATGGGAAGAGAAGGATGGGATATCTTGAAAGAAACCGTTGCTTATATCGGAAACGAACACTTCACCATAGCCGATGCGAAGCGCGGCGATATTGGAAACACTTCGAGTTATTACGCGAAAGCATTTTTTGAAAAATACGGATTCGATAGTATCACTGTTGCTCCATATATGGGCAAAGACAGCGTTTCGCCTTTCTTGCAATTTCAAGACAAATGGGCAATTGTTTTGGCCCTAACTTCAAACGAAGGATCGAAAGATTTTCAAACACAGAAAATAGGAGAGGAGTATCTTTTTGAAAAAGTACTTCGCGATGTTGCTTCATGGGGAACCGATGAGAACACCATGTTCGTAGTTGGCGCAACCAAGGCCGAAAGCCTTGCACAGATTCGTCAGATTATTCCGAATCACTTCTTACTTGTTCCCGGCGTTGGCGCTCAAGGCGGAAGCCTTCAAGACGTTGTGAAATACGGAATGAATAGCGAAGTAGGACTCTTAGTGAACGCTAGTCGTTCTATCTTGTACGCTTCATCTTGCTCAGATTACGCAAGTGCTGCTGCTGCTGAAGCGAAGAAGATGCAAGAGGAAATGGCGGTTTACTTGTAATCCTTCACCATACAATACGTCTTAAACCCACTCACCACGCGTTCTTCGTGAACACGAAATCCAATGCGTTCGTAGACGCGTTTGTTTTTCTCAATGGTGGTTTCAATCAAAATGGGTAGTTGTTTTTCTTGTTGAAATTGAAACAAGGCATCGCGCAATTCGAAAATTGCTCCGTGTCCGCGTGCCGATTTCCGAACAGCCAAGTAACTGCAATGAATGTAGTTCTCCCATTGTGAATGAAAGCGATGAACCTCTCGCTTTCGAAGCCAGACGCGCATGATACGTTGCGTTCCAATTCCAAATATAATAAGGGCAAGCTCAGTAACAAATGTCGCAGAGCGCTTGTTCTTCGCTTCGAAGAAGCAAATGATTCCTTCGTTGTTCGAATCAATGAACACACCTTGGTTGCGGGTTGCTTCCGAATATAAAAAATGAGCAACAAGCCAAACCTTAAAACGAAAAAAGCCCTTGCTTCCAATCGAAAAGATAACAGATCGATTGTCTACAAGGGTCTCTTTTAATATTTCTAACGCGTTCACAAGCTTTGTTGCTTAGGCATTCCAAGGATACGTGTAATGTCCTGGAGTAACAAAGGTTTCTTTAATGGTGCGTGGAGAAACCCAACGCAATAAGTTCAAGTAAGATCCGGCTTTGTCGTTGGTTCCACTTCCACGAGCGCCACCAAACGGCTGCTGTCCTACAACTGCTCCGGTTGGCTTGTCGTTAATGTAGAAGTTACCAGCCGCGTTTTCCAATACGCGCATTGCCTGATCAATGGCATAACGATCTTTCGAAATAACTGCACCCGTTAATGCGTAATCGCTGGTTTCATTCACCAAATGCAACATATCTGCCCACAACTCATCTTCGTAAACATAAAGCGTTACAACCGGACCAAAGATCTCTTCTTCCATGGTGCGGAACTTCGGATTGGTTGTCACAACAACTGTAGGATGAACAAAGTATCCGACAGAGTCGTCGTATGTTCCTCCTGCGATAATTTCCGCGTCGTTTTGTGTCTTGATGTATTCGATGTATCCTTTGATTTTATCGAAAGATCTGCGGTCAATAACAGCATTTACGAAGTTGGTAAAGTCTTCAGGACTTCCAACTTTAATAACTTTTAAATCACTTACAATTTTCGCTTTCACCGCAGGCCACAACGATCGAGGGATGTAGCTTCTACTTGCTGCAGAACATTTCTGTCCTTGGAACTCGAACGCTCCACGAACAATAGCAGTTGCAACTTCTTCTGCATTTGCAGATGGATGAACAACAATGAAGTCTTTTCCTCCTGTTTCTCCGACAATTCTCGGATAGGTTCTGTATTTGTCTAGGTTGCTTCCAATTTCTTTCCACAAGTGCTTGAACACAGCGGTAGATCCGGTAAAGTGAAGTCCTGCGAAATCTCTGTGCGAGAATACAACATCTCCAGCAACTGGTCCGTCAACGGTAATCATGTTAATTACACCATCTGGCAATCCAGCATCGCGGAACAATTCCATAATTACATGCGCGCTGTATACCTGAGTATCTGCAGGTTTCCACACACATACATTACCCATCATAGCCGCACTTGCAGGCAAGTTACCCGCAATAGCTGTGAAGTTGAATGGAGTAATCGCGAAAACGAATCCTTCAAGCGGACGGTATTCCAAACGGTTCCACATCCCCGGTTGTGATCCCGGTTGCTCGTTGTAAATCTGTTGCATGTACAACACATTGAAACGAAGGAAATCGATGAACTCACATGCCGCATCAATTTCAGCTTGATGTGCGTTCTTTCCTTGACCCAGCATGGTCGCTGCATTCATGCGGTCTCTGTATGGACCAGCAAGTAAATCAGCTGCACGAAGGAAGATAGCTGCGCGATGTTCCCAAGGCAATTGCGACCAACGTTCGCGTGCAGCCAAGGCTGTATCAATCGCTTGAATTACATGTTCTTTCGTTCCTCGATTCAAATACCCTAACACTTTCCCATGTTCTTGCGGAGAAGTAAGCGGAAGCTTTTCTTCTGTGCGAATCAATTCTGATCCGATGTACATGGGAACATCTATC
>CANKYR010000010.1 GCA_947488195.1 Flavobacteriales bacterium | reverse complement strand
AAGAAAAATCCGGCAATGGTTAAAACAACCCACAAATCTGTTTCCGGAAGATTTGTGTTGATGAAAATCGGAATCAAAGAAAGCAACGCGAAGAATCCGAACACCTTAAACCTTCCCATTTTATCGACTGCCCTTCCAATTAAAATACTGCTAATTACTGTGCAGAATCCACCGACCAAATAAATGTACTTCACTTCGTGTTGTTCCAACTTCACATTACTAATCATGTAGGGTGTTAAGAAGGAAATAATCGTGAACTGTCCGAGCACCAGCAACACCGTAAACAGCAATGCATTTCGCTGCGCCACATTCGAGAACGAAGCCTTGAAGGTTTCCATGGGTTCGAACTTGTGCGTTCTTCGATCCAAGTGATCGCGCAACGGCGGAAGTGTCTTCCACGCCATGAACCAAAAAGGAAGACTGAGTGCGCTCACCATATAAAAAGGCACGTGCCAATTTCCATCAAAAAAATCGACCATGGTTAGCGCCATGGGAACTCCCAAAATGGAAGCCAACGAAAACGCTAGTGTTATAGCCGCCATAGCTTTTCCTCTTCGTTCCATAGGTATAACGTCGGCCACAATAGACATCACCAATCCGCCTAACAATCCGCCTGTAATTCCTGTTAAAATTCGCGTTCCAACAAACAAGTAATAATTCAATTCATTGTTATCGGTGGTTGGAACAAGCGCGCTGCTTAACGTTCCGAGCATGAATCCTAAGTATGCTAGCAACAATGCTTTTTTTCGAGGAAGATTATCGAGATAGAAAACGCCCAAGAAAGAAGTCAATCCTGCTGCCAATCCGTAGGAGCTCACGAGCCATCCGAATCCTGTTGGACCAACACCCAAGTCGCGCTTTAAGATATCGCCCATGGGCATCATAATCATGAAGTCCACAATATTCGTAAACTGAATGGCTGCCAAGGCAACTAAAATCCAGCGTTCCTTACTCGTTGAATTAGCCATTGAATTGGGAATTCCATTCCCGCTGTTTTGTATCGAGTACGCCTTGCCATTCCTGTTTGAATGGAGAACGTTGCGGCTCATTTCCTGGATGAACTTTCGTGAAGAATAATTTCAATAATGCATTGCGAAGTCTTCCTGGGTGACGAAGTGCTATGCGCATTTCCACAGGAACAGCGCCAAATGTTGATTTGATTTCTCCGGCTGTCCTTCCAAATGCAATCTCCTCGCACTGCTGGTCAATAGCGGATTTAACAAACGAAAGCAACATGTTTGAATACAATCCGTAAGTTGAATTCGCGTCGTAATCTATTCCAACTAAAAACGCTTCGAGTTCTTTGTGATTAATTAAGGCAATCTGATATCCAATGATTTCATTCGCGACATAATAGGCCTGAATGAGCATTTTTTCTTTGAGTACGTTTTTCAATTCAACCAAAAAATCAACCGTTAACGGCTCCATGGCGAATTCAGCGCGGTCATATACATTTCTGTACAATGCCTGAACAACCGTTGAATTCGTTGCCAAGTCTTCGGCGCTCCAGACGCGTGTTTCCACGTCTTCGAATTTGTTCAATGCCGCTTTCGCCTTCGTTCTGAACTTCGTGCTCAAAGCATTTAGATAATCGTCGAATGTTTTCCAATTACTATCAAAAGGCATCTTCAACAAATGATCCACCGCAAAGGTGTGAAATCCGCATTCCTTCAACTCATTCAACGCGTTGTAATCTTTCGGATAAAAGTCTTTCACCACAACCGCTTGCGTATCTCTGTTGCTCTTCCGCAAAAAATGGATAACATCTGTAAGGGCGTAACACAAAGCCGTTGTGGCTTCTTCCACCTGAATTTCTTTCTGAAAAATATATCCGTGCGGACCCGTGCAAAATGGACTTCCACATAAAATCAAGGGATATTGTCGCGACTGTCTTCCGAATACGCGTGCAACGAATCCAGCGCCGCCATCTACATCCACGTGCGACTTGAATTCTCCTGAAACGAAATACGTGTATTGCAAAACCGCAATGCCAATGGGCACTTCATTCTTGAAAAACAAAATGTAAAAAAGGTTTCCTTCCCAACATTTCGCAAGGGCCGATAAATATTCTGAAGAGAGAAATACGTTCTGTTCGTGATTCAGAGAATCCCAAGTCTCTGCTGGGACATCTGCAAACTTATCGGTTACAGTGTAACTAAGCTCAGAGGAGCCCAGTGACCATCGCACCTTCTTTCGTTCACCAAACACACAGCAGTTTACCATAATTCTCAAGAGATTCGCAAATGTAAAGACACTTCAAGGTTAACTTTGTTTAATTCTAAACAATGTTAAGCACCAAAAAGATACTTTTCTTCGACAGCGACTGCCTGTTTTGCAACCGTTGGGTGCAGCGAATTCATAGACATTCCAAACATTCCGATTTATTTTTTTCTGGGTTGAAGGGAAAAGAGGCCGAGAGTCTTCTCTCTGCGCAAGAGCGAGAGTCGTTATCTGGGATTATTTTAGTTGTAAATGGAAGGAAATTCCACAAAGGACTCGCCCTTCGACAATTGTTTTACGAAGTGAAGGCACCCCTCTCAATCTTGTTAATACTGACATTCGTCTGTCCGCTGTTTTTATTGAATGGAATTTATAATTTTATTGCGCGAAACAGACACCGCATAAACGGAAAATCCTCTTGCGAATTTGAACCTAAATTGCAATCGAAAATTCTTCCATAATCATGATTGAAAACATTCCCTTTTCTCTAATTGTTGTCACCTGCATTCTCACATTGCTTGCTGGAATTATGATGACGTACGCGTTTGTCCGCGGGCATTTCCGGGCACAGCAAAGAGCGCATATGTTCGCGTTGGCTTTATTGGGATGGACAATCTTTCAGTCAACACTTGCGCTGAATCGTTGGTACATGGATAAAAACACTGGGACGGGGCATTTACTTTTCCCGATTGTATTTTCTTCAATTCTAATTTTACTATTGGCCTTTACGCCCCGCGGAGCAAGGTTTTTGAGAGCTCTACGTCCGTCGTGGTTGTATAGTTTGCAGTATTTAAGAATCCCAATCGCTTCAATGTTCTACATTTTAGCAACGTGGAAGCAAACACCTTGGGAAATGACTTTTTACGGAATGAATTTCGATGTTGTAGTTGGAATACTTGCCTTGATTTGCATGCCTATTTTCCCCAAGAAAAAAAGCAAGTATAAACTTGCTTTTTCAATCTTCAATGTTGTTGGAATTGCCTCTATTGTATGGCAATATATTTTAGTGTTGGGAAGCGTACCGAGCGATTCACAATGGCTTGGACTAACACAACCGAATTACGCCGCCACCCATTTTCCATACGGATGGATGGTCACTGTGATCTTCCCGCTTATACTCGCTTCCAATGTTGCATTGTTGGTTCAAAACCTCACGCATCACGAAAAGCCCGTTATGTAATTACGCTTTCTTCTCTTCCTTGTAAACCATAAATCCTGCGAAGGCAAGCAATGCGAAAAGCAAAGCAGAACCTGCGTAAGAGATGGTAGTTCCTTTCTCCCAAACTTTTGGTTCGAAAGACCATTCAACGGTGTGTGTTCCAGCAGGAACCATGGTCCCGCGAAGAACATAGTTCACACGTGCAGCATCCACTTCATTTCCATCTATTCTACAAATCCATCCTTCCGGATAATAAATTTCGCTGAACACCACAGGCTGCGCCTCGGCAGAAGTGTTGTTCACTTCGTAGCGCAATACTTTGGTTTCGTATGCTAACATGCGAACAGATGCAGTGCTGTCAACTGCGCTTTGAGAAGCATGGAATTGTGTGCCGAAAGAAGCTTGTGTTGTAGCTTCCATCTTCGAATCAATTTCTCCCAACGCAATCATCTCTTCGTCGCTGTTGTTGGTTGTTCTCACCTTCGAAACAAACCAAGCATTGCCTATGGCGAATTTGTTTGGAATGGCCGGCTGCTCTGGATTGCCGATGTAATATTTCGTGTTCAACATATTCAATATGGAAAGACTGCCGCCCAATGAATCGAATGTTCCAGCCTGCAAATAAGCAAGCGCGCTATCTAGTTCTTCAGCCAAATGAAAATCAATTACTTCTTGAATGCGCTTCAACTTCGCGCCGTGATAACCGCCAATACTCTTGTGGAAGAAGGAAGTCTCTGCATCGTTGAACGGATTGCCCAATCGCGCAACACGGAAATCTGAATTCAATTGAAGCGCACCGAAATTAGCGACTTCCTTCATTGCATCTTTCGATTTAACATGGTCGTAAATACCTGAATTCTTTAAAGCTTGTTCAAGCTCGTTCGATTTATTATCGAAATCCACTACGTTCGGTTTTTCCAAATCGAGAATAGAAAAGTCTGCAGCGCTTGGCTTAACCGGTATCTCTTTTTCTTCAAGCGTTACAAATTTCTTGTAAGCACCTTTTTCCTTTTCCAAATTCAAATAACGTCTTGAAACGCTGAATCCGTCCATTAAGGCTAGAACACCAATCACCGGCAAAACAGCTAGCTTTAAATTCTTGTTTTTCACATAGATCAACGACAAAACAGCAGCTGAAACTACAATCACGAAAAACAAAGAGCGCTTGGCATCTGCCTTGAAAATTTCTGCGCGAACATCTTGCAACGCGCTGCTGTAGTCTTCAACCATAGCGGCTTGTTCTTTCGGCCCACTTTTCGACATCTGATCGAATTGCTCTTGCTCTTGCGGACTGATCATTGTCCCGGTTGAACTCGGGCTTACATACAAATACATGATTACAATAGCGAAAACAGCCACTGCACTAGTTAAAATTTTCTTTCCTTTTTCGCCCCAGGCAATTTCACCTTCCACCAATTTCTTTAGGAACATCATTCCCATTGCAGCTGCCATGACTTGAATAAGAACCAAGATCATTTTCGAATCGCGGAACTTGTTGTACATAGGAATCTTTTCAATGAACATCGAATTCAACCCGGTCATTTCCTTCAAACACAATCCGAGAGCAAGCAACGTAATTACCAAAAAAGGCCATTTGATTCCGTCTTTCAATCCAACAAAAGCCAGGATGAACAAAGTCATAATTGCAGCACCGAAATAGAACGCACCACCGGTGAATCGCTGAGCACCCCAATATGAGTTCGTGCCCTTTAAATCGTCTTTGAATTTATTTACGTTCTTGTTTCCCTTCGCAGCATTCGAAATGGCGTCTTTGTTTTTATCTCCGATTGCAGCAGATGCACCGCCTTTTGCATTTGGAATAAGCAACGACCATTGTTCGCCTGAAGCGAAATTATAATCAAGGATGTAAGAACCGCTCAGACCTTCTTGTTCAATGTTGGAACTTTCCTTCGGTTTAAGAGTAAGGTCTGAACTACCACGCGTGGTGTATTTGCTGTACTCGAAGGTGGTCATGAGGTTGCTGGCACTTGGGAGAACAGCAACAATACTGGCAACAGCCAACACAGCTAATGACATACCCAAAGCCTTGAATTGTTTTGTAATCAGTAAACGAATCGATTCTCCTAATGCAACAGCTACCAGCAAAAACGCCAAATAGTAAGTCATTTGAAGGTGATTCGCAGCGATGTTCAATCCCAAGAACAACATAAAAATAGCACCACCTAAATACGCTCGACCTCTAAAGGCCAGTATGAATCCACCGAGCGCCGGTGCCAAGAATGCAATGGCCGTTACCTTCCCCGTGTGTCCTGCTCCGAGATATAAAATATTAATGGTTGCGAATCCGAAAGCGACTGCGCCGACGAGACTGTACCAAGGGCCAAGGCGAAGGCACAGACCTAAAATGTAATAACCCAAGAAGCATAAGAACAAAGTTCCTATGGCACCGGGTAAACCTAGGCGTAGGGTTAATAAAATCGGACGAAGTAAGTTGGCATTGTGTTCTGTAGATACCTGGTAAGCCGGCATTCCTCCGAACATAGAGTTCGACCAAAGGGCTTCTTCATTGTGCAGTTGACGATAGTTAGAAAGCTCTTGCGACATGCCTCTCCATTGCACAATATCATTCTGATCTAAATCATATCCCTGCCACAGCGGAGAGAAATACGCACTCGACAAAACAACGAGTGCAAGAATTGCCACTGCGTGTGGCCAAGACAATTTCAAAAACTTATTCATGTTATTCCTGATCTTTTATTTCAACAAAATCTACATATTCACTGTCTGGAGTTTTATTTCCAGACGTTTGTTTAGCTCTCTCATTTTGAGTGTTTCTCTGCGCACGTTCTTTATTCTTTACTTCTTCGTTCACCTTACGCACTGCGTAATTCGCAGTGAACTTCACTATAAATTGAATAATTCCTGAAATAATAAAAATCCAAAGTATGGTTTTTAAAACTCCACCAATAGTCGCAAACATCATTTCGTTGTCAGTTCTTTAAATATTTGTTCTAATTTTTGATCAGACGCCATTAACTCACTCACAGGCGCATTCGCCACCACGTTTCCTTTGCTTATAATGATTACACGAGAACACATGGCCTCTACTTCCTGCATAATGTGCGTAGAAAGCAGAACCGTTTTCTCCTTCCCCATTTGAATAATAATCTTACGAATATCCGCAATCTGGTTCGGATCTAATCCGCTCGTAGGTTCATCAAGAATGAGTACTTCCGGATCGTGAATAATGGCTTGGGCCAAGCCTACGCGCTGACGGTAACCTTTCGACAATTGTTGAATGGGCTTATGTGCTTCTGGTGTTAGGCCTACCAAAGCAATAACTTCTTCCACTCTGTTTTTTAAATTCTTAACTCCGTGAAGGCTTCCAGCAAAAGTCAAATATTCGCGGACATACATGTCTACGTACAACGGATTGTGCTCTGGCAAATAACCTATACGTCGCTTTACTTCTAACGGCTTATCATTCACATCAAATCCGCAAACCGATACTTTACCTGAATTGCTTGGGATGTAACCCGTGATAATTTTCATCATGGTGCTCTTTCCTGCACCATTCGGACCCAGAAAGCCAATAACTTCTCCTTTATTTGCTTCAAAAGAAACACCATTCAAAGCGGTTTGGGTGCCGAACATTTTCACTACCTGACTTACGGAAATTGACATGTAATTTTTAATCTAAAGTTTTCTAAAACACGAGTGTAAAGATAGCAGAAATCACTTGTCCGTTTAGCCTCTGACTTTAGTCAATTCCAAGGCGCATTTTTAATTCGTATATTTGAAGCGCGAATCACTAGCTGGTATGAATGAAAACAAATCAAAATCAGAAAATCAAAATTCAGAACAAATTTCTCTAGACAATTTGTCCACGCTTCTAAATGGTTCGAAAGAACAGATGATACGCATGACGGAAGTCTTTCTCGATCAAATTGAAAAGCACTTCAACGAATTAAAATTCGCTTTGAATGAAAACGATTTAGATGAAATTACAGCTGTTACACACAAATTGAAATCATCATTTCGACTTTTCGGTCTGAACAAAACAGGGGTTCTTCTCGAACGAATTGAGCAAAGAGCAAAAACTTTAAACAGTCATGAACTAAACTCTGAACTTCAGATTATTCTAAACATGCAACCGCGCCTGACTTATCTCGTTAAAAAAGAATTAAATCAACTCATTCACTCGAATTCAACTTCATGAAAATTGCCATTTTAGCTTCTGGAGCTGGAAGCAACGCAGCAAACATTATTCAACACTTTAAAAACACGTCTGTTCAAATTTCACTTATTGCCTGCAATAAAGCAGATGCCGGCGTTTTTCAAATTGCGAAAGACAATCAAATAGATTCAATTCAATTAACGAAGGAGAATTTCAAAACTTCTGATCAGTTCGTGCATGAACTTCAACAGAGAGAAATCGATCTTGTTATTCTTGCGGGGTTTTTATGGCTAGTCCCAACAAACTTGGTAAAAGCCTTCGCTGATAGAATCATCAACATACACCCTGCCTTGCTTCCGAAATTCGGAGGAAAAGGTATGTACGGACACTTCGTGCATGAGGCGGTGCATGAGGCAAAAGAAATCGAAAGCGGAATTACCGTACATCTCGTAAATGAAGAGTTCGACAAAGGAGAAATTCTCTTTCAAGCCAAAGCCAATGTTGAGAATTGTTCAGCTAACGAGATAGAACAAAAAGTTCGAGCCCTTGAGATTGAACACTTTCCAAAAGCTATTGAAAACTTTATTTCGAAAATGTAATTTGTTACTAAGAAATGAGGTGTAATTTCGTTCCATGAATTGGGTAGAAATTGGTTCTTGTTTTATGGTCTTGTTCGCCGTAATTGACATCGTTGGCAGCATTCCCATTATTCTCGATACGCAAAAGAAAACAGGCAAGATTCAACCCTTACTAATAACCTTGATTTCGTTGCTTTTGATGGTCCTCTTTCTATTTGCAGGAGAGTCAATTCTCAGCGTTTTCGGAGTAGATGTCTATTCATTCGCTGTTGCTGGCGCATTTATCTTGTTTTTCATTGCCTTGGAAATGATTTTAGGGATTCGCATTTTTAAACAAAAGGAAACTTCGTCCAGCGTTGCCGCGGTTATGCCGTTAGCATTCCCCACCATTGCCGGTGCTGGGACCATTTCAACGCTCATAGCGCTCCGAGCAGAGTATCAGAGCATAAACATAGTCATTGCTGTTCTTTTAAATATGCCCATTATTTTCCTTGTATTGAAATTAACCAATCGCATTGAACGCCTTTTAGGTCCAAATGGACTTGCTATTCTGGAGAAAATGTTCGGGATTATTTTGTTAGCTATTGCATTGAAACTATTTAGTAAAAACATTGGATTTCTTTTTCCTCATTAAAACTTCAACATGAAAAAAATATATCACCTCGCAAATTGCGGAACCTGCCAGAATATCATCAAAGAGCTAAGTCCTCTTCCAAAAGGAACCGAACTTCAAGACATTAAAACTTCGGCAATAACTGAAGAGCAATTGACTGAAATGCACGCCCTTGCTGGTAGTTACGAAGCCTTATTCAGTCGTCGTGCGTTGAAGTACCGTGCATTAGGTTTGAATGAAAAAACGCTTTCTGAAAAAGAATACAAGAAATATATTCTGCAGGAATACACTTTTTTGAAGCGCCCAGTTATGGTCTTCAACGACCAAATTTTCATTGGCAACGCTCCTAAAACGGTTGCAGCGGCCCAGGCATTTCTCCAAAAGAAATAACTCTGCCCTGTGGCACAAAACAAGAACCTCGGTGCTCACCTTGCTTTATTCGCCGTAGCGCTTATTTATAGCGCGAACTACCTTATAGCCAAATGGGTCATGCCAAATCCTATTGGCCCGAATGCATTCATTGTTCTGCGTGTTTCCGGAGCATTAGCCCTTTTCTTTTTGGTTTCATTTAAGTTCCTCGAACTTCCGAAACTTCGAGACGTCCCTCTTTTTCTATTTTGCGGATTAACCGGCGTTGCGACCAACCAATTGTTCTTCTTCAATGGTCTCGCACTTACAACGCCTGTGAACGCTTCCATTATTATGTGCACCAACCCCATCTTAGTTGCCATACTTTATTTCGTTGGAAAAAGGAAGTGGCCATCGCTCATGACTACTGTGGGGATACTTCTGGGTTCCATAGGAGCCCTTGGGATTATTCTCCTGCGCGCGCCGTTCGAAGCCAGTTCCGATTACCTCAAAGGAGACTTGTATATTCTCATTAACTCGCTTTCCTATGGGCTTTATCTAACTACTGCCCCTAGACTAATGAAAAAATACAAACCCATTACTGCAATTACATGGGTCTTTGCCGCTGGATTAATTTTCATACTTCCCATTGGATTTTCAGACGCAAATGCAATTGCTTGGGGAACGCTAACTCCATTGCATTGGCTTAGTCTAGCGTTTATTGTTATTGCTGTAACCTTCCTAGCCTATCTCTTGAATATTTACGCGCTAAGCAAAGTTTCTCCAACAGTTACTAGCGCGTACATTTACCTTCAACCATTATTGGCCGGAGTGTTCGCGTTTTTGTTTGCTGGAATAGGCAATCAAGACCACACAGAAAGCATCACCTTAGAAAAGATTTTGTTCGCTCTGCTCATTTTCGCAGGCGTTTATCTAGTTGGAAAACGTAACGATTAAAACGACATTTCCAATCCGATAGAAGGAAGCATTGGAAGCTGATTCACACGTTTAGAGGTTACACGATCAATGTAAAAGACATTGGCTCTGTTGTAAGCATTGGTTAAGCCGAAGTTCATCTCCAGAGTAGATTTCTCCCACTTAAATGTCTTGCGAATATTCGCGTCTAAACGGTGATACCAAGGCAGCCTTCCTTCATTCAAAGGAGCGTATTGAATTCCCAACGTGTTCGAGTTTGTGTAGATGTAATCGGTTGAAATTCCACCGGTCAAGGTTGGGGGTTCGTAACCACCTTGCGTTTGTGTAAATGGAAGTCCACTTCCTAAGTTCCAACGAGCGCTCATCTCCCAAGAATCATTCTTTCCCCATGAATGCGAAGCAACCACGTTCACGTTGTGTCTGCGATCGAAGACCGGGTCATACCAACGCAAGCCGTCCCAACGGTCTACGTTCATAATCGAATAAACCACATTCACATTCGAGTGTTTCGTTGCGTATTTCAAAACAACATCAATACCCTTCGCAAATCCACTTTCCAAAATAAAATCTTTGCGAAGCAACTCTGGCTTGTCCTGATTATCTGCGTCGTCTGGGAAAATCTTATTTCGGTTCGTGTTTGTGACCTGCTTGAAATTTCTTAAATACCCTTCCACATTTAAATTCAACTCATCAGTGATGTCGAATTCAAAGCCTGTAACCAAATGTGATGCTTTTTGCAGGGAATTTGAAACATCTTTCACCGAACCATCTGGACGAGTTATTGTATTTTGGATTTCATCTGGACTAGCTAAAAAACCATAAAACAGATTCACAATATCTCTGTCGCTATTGGTTGCCATTAGATTCTGAGAATACAGTCCGGCCGCAGTCTTTAAACGCAAGCGCTCGTTAACTCTGTACTTCATACCTATGCGTGGCTCAGGTGAAACAGCAGACAACGCGCTGTAATACTGCATGCGGAATCCTGGTTCGATAATTAATTTCTTCCTGTTGTATTTGTACGAAATAAAACCATTCAATTCGGTAGTGTTTTGCTCAATGTCTATGCGAACTCCAAGTGGATTAAACGTATTGTAGTTGGTTGAAAATCCAACTACTTCAACGCCGTACTTAATTGCATCTTTTCCAAGGCTGTAATTGAAATCCAATCCGAAATTGAAAGATGTAATTCCGCTTTTACGATCGGCTACCGATTCTTCTTGAAGCAGAATGTTGTACTTGCTCCATGCGAAATTTCCATTTATCAAAACCGGCGAGCTCGTTGGAACAACCACAAAGTTTCCACCCGCACCTACGTTCTTCCAATTCAGATTAGACAACGCCTGATACTTTGTTACCTTATCGTCGAATGAAAATCCGAATAGGTTGAATTTGCTCCCGTTCGAACCACCGAACGATAATTTTCCATATAAATCTGTATAGCTAAATGGAAGACCATTCCCATCGTTTACAAAAGGATAAACCCGAGGTGAAGACTTGTCTAAATAACTGTTCTTCGCGCTCAGAATATAGGAAATACCACTTCCGCTCGTAGTCAACTTTTTCAACGGGCCTTCCAATTGAATCTTTCCTCCAAACGGACTAAATCCAATCTTACCATCGTGGCCTTTCTTATTTCCATCGCGCGTTGTGATATCGATTACTGAAGAAATTCTACCGCCGAACTGAGCCCCGAATCCTCCTGTATAAACGTCGGCATTCGAAATGATGTCTGTATCGAAAACAGAAAACAGTCCAATACTATGAAACGGATTATAGACAATCATTCCATCGAGCACGACTTTATTCTGAACCGGACTTCCTCCGCGAACAAAGACTTGTCCGCCCTGATCACCCGTAGAAATAAATCCAGGTAATGTTGTTAAGACCTGAACAATATCGGTCTGTCCACCAAATGACGGAACTCTCTTAAAATCTTTCGGACGCAATGTTTCTGATGAAATATTTACGTTGTTGATTTGCTCTGAACGTTGATCGTTAATCTCCAAAATACCCATTATGTTGGACCCGGGATCTAACAGAACATTGGTAGAAACCAACTGTCCTTGCTTCACTGTAATGGTATCACGGTATTCGCTGTAATTGATGATTTTCACGAACAAGACATACGTTCCGGGCTGAAGCTTCGTTAAACTGAAATATCCGTTCTCATCTGTGCTTGTGCCGTTGGTAGTTCCCTCAAGGGCCACCAAAGCCATAAGAATAGGCTCGCCCTTTTCTTTGCTTTTTACAAAACCACGAATGGTACAATCCTGAGCCTGAGACATAAGTCCGCTAAGCAAGGCAACTACTAAAAAGATATTCTTCAACTTCATGATTTTCAATTCGAATAGCCGCGAAGATAAGATACTTCAACCCTACAATGAACAAGGATTTCGCATAAATTTCATTCAAACCACTCTTGAATTCTCGATTGAATTTGGCTTGAATACAATCTGTTCTTACCTTAGGCATTGTATTTGGCTATGTCCAAAAAATTATCCCTATGAAAAAACTATTGTTATTCATCTTTTTAATAGGCTCACTGAAGAGCTTCGCGCAAAATGAGTATCCAGACTTGTTAGCCATGTTCGTAGATGAAAAATACGAGAAGTGTCTATACAAGGCTGAAAAATACTCGTTAAATGAAAAGACAAAAAAGGACCCGCTTCCATACTTATTCATGAGCCGCTGCTATTTCGAAATGTCGAAGCGCGACGAGTTCAAAGAGAAATTTCCGACCGCTGGAAAAGACTGTTACAAATACGCTTCTAAATACGCTTCTAAAGACAAGGACAAAAGATTCTACGCAGAGCACGAAGACTACTTTACAGAGCTGCGCACCACTGCAGTGAGTGAGGCAGAAGTGATGCTCGACGCAAAGAAATTCACCAAAAGCAAAACACTTTACGACAACCTAATTGACTGGGATCCGAACGATGCGGGTGCTTGGATCATGCTAGGTGTTTCTTTCCAAGGTGCGAAGCAAAAGAAAGAAGCCGAAAACGCTTTTAAAGCTGCTATGAAACTTCTTACAGACAAAACTTGTTCAGTAGAAATTAAAGGACAAAAAGATTTGCTGAGAAATGCAATCATCTATTACTCCGAAAAAATCTACACCGAAGGGAATTCAGCCGAAGCGAAGGTTTGGTTGAATTTAGGAAAAGAATGGTTCATGGATGACAAAGAATATCAAGTAACCTACTCGCAATACGCGAACTAATATTTTTTATATTGAATGAAAAGCCATCTTCGGATGGCTTTTTTATTTGATAACTTTCCAAAGAAAATACATCAGTCCTTTTCCACCCTCAATGGAAAAATAGGGGAGTAGGTCGCCACCAAAAGATCTAAAAAACACTTCTATTGCTGGGATCATAGACCCCTCAAAATCGAAAGCACTGCAGCCTCTTCGAATACTCTCTTCAATGCAAAATTTTACACCGCAAGCCGAAAGGGCATTGTCATTCTTCGCATTGCTTGAAACCAAATAAAAACAAACCCCATCTGCAATTGCACAGAAAGCTTGGTAGTGTCCTCCATCAGCAATAACAGTAAAAGCCGAAGAAGAATTCAACGCGTTGAACTTCGATAACAACTGCTCATGCGCCACTCCCTTGGCAGAACTCGACTGCATGAAAGAACTCATTTCATTTTGATTGAACGGACGCGCTTCAAAAGTAAAATCGGAAAATCGTTTCAATTTATTTCGAAGTTTCGAATCGATCTTCTCTTCCCAATTTTTTAAATCTAAAATCCGATAAGTGTATTTTGTCTTCGGAAGGGTTCCCTTCCAGATAGCCTCTTGAAAATCGGTAAACTCAACAGGAAAATCAAACTTCCAATAACCCCACTTTCCATTTCCAACAAAAGCAAGTAAAGCCTTTTGAACTTCCTTCTCTTTTGCGCGTTTGGTGGCAGGCTTGTCGTACTCGTTCAGAAATGTTAGCCAACAATTCGGAGAAAAAGGGGGTGTAATAAGGCTATTCAACAATTTCTTTCCCGACTCCCAAACCCACATAACAGCTACAACTTCTGCATCTTCCTTGAACAACATAACCTGCAGCTCTGGGCCATAGGCTTCACGAAGAAAAACAGGAAACCCCTTATTTTCCCATTGAACTAATGCTGATGAAGAAGGCTCAATGACTACCTGCATTCGGAATTGTTTTATAGGCTGAAATTAAGACTTGTTCTTCAACTTCCCAATTCAAAACTTTCTTGGCTGCCCTTAAATTCTCACGGTAGAAACTCAAATCTTCCTTTATCATAGAATCAATCGACTCATTAATCGAATCCACATCCCAACTTTGAATAATTCTTCCAACCCCATATTCCTTTATCAATGCTGCGCAATCAACCAGTGGAACTGAAAGGACGGGTATTTCAGAATGAATGTACTCGAATAATTTATTTGGAAGACAATACAAGTTATTCAGGCAAACAGGTTGAGTTGAATTCAATCCCACATCTGCACTTCCCGTATACAAGGGAATCTCTTCATAAGAAACCGCCGGAACGAAAAATATATTATCCTTTCGCGTGGCAAAAGATTCTACCATGCCCGTGAAGGGACCAAATCCCATGAATACAATGACAGCGTTAGAATCTTTACGAGCATCGAATGCATCTAATAACATCTCTACACCTCGACCCTTGTCTAACATTCCCTGATAAAGAAATATCTTTTGATTTTCAGACAAACCCAATTTTTCTCGAAGCGTATCCGAATGAACAACATGCATCTCGTTTGGGACATTTCGAACCAAAGCAACAAACGGAAGTTTGTATGTTCTCATGTAAAATTCTTTGATCGAAGGACTGATTGTGATCAATAATTCGGTCCAAGGAATAAATAATTTCTCTATGGTTCGAATGAGGAAACGCAAGAAGGGACCTTTTCCATCTCTGTGCGATTCCAATTCATGGCAGTCGTATACCAATTTCAATTTTGGACGAGTAATTTTAGCAAGTACACCAATGACAAATGCTTCATAATCGTTGCAATGCCACAAGTCAACCTTTCGATATCTCGACACTACCCTCAACGCAAATTCAAAATACTGAATCGCTCCAACAATTAAATTCGCTCTTCTCCATCTGTCGGCAGAAACAATAACACGTTCTACTTCAACACCTTTGTAATTTTCTCTTTCAACCACACCACCTTTTTTCCAGGCAACAACTGTTGTGGAAAATCCATGAAGTGATAGACTCTTCGCCATGCGATGAACGCGATTGTCGTTTTTAAAATTCGTAACGAGTAGCGAAATTACTTTCATGTTTCTTTGTGATTCTTTCTTACGTAGCGCTCCATATAAAACAGCACAACCAGAATATTAAATGAAAAATAAATAAACTTAGAAATAACAAGAACCTTTGTTGCCTCCAATTCATTCATTCCCCACATATGAGCCAAATAAACGGCTAGTATAGCCAAAATAAAATGCAATGCATCTAAGAACAGCCCAACACGTTGCATATTAATCCTGTAGGTAATAAAGGCCAATGACGAGGTCACAAAATTCAAAGCGAACCAGTAAATTAAATACTTCAAATACATGAATGAATTCCCCCATGCTTCACCAAAAATAAATCCCATTGTATTACTTGGAAGCATTTGCACAATGAAGACCATTCCCGCGGCAACTAATAAAAACCGAAACAAAACTTTGTAATACAATGCACGCAATTCCTTCGGATCTTCAATTTCTGAAATACGTTGAAAGAAAACTTGCGAATATGAGTTGCTTATGACGTTCAATGGGGCCATGAATATTCTGCGACACAAAGCCATGAAACCCACAGCAGCCAGACCATAGTACAACGTGAATATTCCAACGTGAGCCCACTGTGCCAGTCTATTCAAAACGCTTCCCCAAATACTAAACATGGGATAGTCTTTGTGAAGCACGGCTAGGGCCTTCATGCGTTCGTTCGAGAGATTCTTCAAACCTTCAGGCTCCGATTTTAAGAATTTCCAAAAGGCATAAGCACCAGCCGCTATAGAACCAATTACAGTAGAAAAAATTAATCCAGAAGGACCCCAACCTCCAAATCCAGTTGCTATTTTAACGGGCTCTGAAGACACGGCTGATAGCACCTTCGAGTGGGCAGCCACTTTATATTGTTTCAATCTCGAAAACCAATAATTGAACACATTAAAAACAGCCGTAAAAAACAAAACAATTGGTAAGGTCCAAAGATAAATGGCAATGGATTCATTCATTAACCAATATGAAATATCCTTTGCAAGAAACAGAATAAGAACTGAAAGAACCACGCACGAATAAAACGCCACCTTCAAGGCTAGCGCAGCAATATGACGTGCATCATTCTGTTCTTTGGGGTGCATGATTGCGAATTCATACTTGCCTGTGACAACCACTGAAAGTACCGTCACCAGCATGGTGTATTGTTCAAGAAGTGTAAAATCCTCTGGAGTAAATAATCGCGTAATAAAAGGCGCCAAAACAAAAACGAGTGCCTGTCCAATTACAGTTCCCGCCATCAGCGTGAATACATTCTTAATGTACTCAGCCCGCATGAACTTCGTGAATCGTTCGCTTACTCTATACTTCATGAAATGAGTTAACCGTTGGTTTTCGCAGCAGAATAAATCCGTTCAATAATCTCAACAACTTTCAATCCTTCCAATGCATTTGTTGTAATATTCGAAACACCGCTGATTGCTTCAACTACATTCTGAATAATGAAAACGTGATTCGCAGCGCTTCCCTTGTAATGTCCGTAATCGTTCGCCGGATTTCCTTCAGCCAAGGCGGGCATCGTGTAATTTTCAATTTGACAATACGCTACTTCGTTCATGTACTGCCCGCCAATTTTCACTGTTCCTTTTTCAGCAACTACGGTTAGACTGCTTTCGTAATTAACTCCGCTAACGGCAGTAGAGAAATTAATTGATCCCATTCCTCCTTCAACCAAATCAAACATAACAATTCCTGAATCTTCAAATTCAGTTGAATGCGCGTGATTGAAATCGTGAAGGCGCGCTTGAATGTTGTCTATGTCGCCGAAGAGCCAATACATAATATCTATGAAGTGAGAAAATTGCGTGAACAAAGTTCCTCCATCTAAATCCTTGGTTCCCTTCCATCCACCTTTCTTGTAATAGCGATCGTCGCGATTCCAGAAGAGGTCAATATTCACCATATATATTTTTCCAAGTACTCCCGATTGAATCAATTCCTTCATCCAAACACTTGGCGGACTGTATCTATTTTGCATTACGCAGAAGACCTGCTTGTTGGCCCGCAGCGCCTCGAATATAACTTTTTCTCCATCAGCCTTATTCAATGCCATAGGCTTTTCAACCACCACATGCTTCCCAGCTTTCAACGCAAGTAAAGCGTGCTGTGCATGGAGGCCGTTCGGCGTGCAAATACAGACCACATCAATTTCTTCATTCGCTAACATATCTTCTGGAGAATGATAAAAATGAATGTCCTCTGAAACGCCACATTCCTCGCGAGAACGAACATCACACATGGCAGACAATTCGGTTTGTTCGTTGCGTTGAACCATTTCAGCATGACGCTTACCAATGTGTCCTGCACCAATTACCGCAAATTTAATTTTACTCATAAGGGTTTATCAGATGCAAAAGTACGGAGAACCTATGAAATTAATCCCTTGGCGAGGGGTTCGATATGATGAACCCTAGGTTGAAAAGTATACTCCAAGGTCTTTCTTTTTGTTCGTAGTAATTGGCCGACAAACTTACTGGACCAATGGGCGAATGATAAACCAATGTTCCGCTACCTACTCCATAGGTTCTGTATATATCTCTAGACGGCACAGCTGATGCCTGGAAGGGCTGATAAGCATACGCATCAGCGCGCAAGTCTACATTTTTAGTGAGATGAAGCACAGGGGAAATTCCAAGAGTGAAAAACGATGTTCCTCTATAGACCGGCAAATAAAACGTTTTGAATTCAGGGAAGAAACTTGGAGTCGGACTCATAATAGAGGTCGCAGTTGCATTCTGAAAATCTTTTTGTCCCGACCAAAGCACTTCGGCTTTTACACCAAACGAAAAACGAGGCTGATTCACAATGTAGTTCTCATAGAAAACCCGCATTTGCAGCCACGCGTGTGCATTCGTTAGTGTGTCTCGGTTCGAACTGGTGGTGCCTGGAATAGTATATTCATTTCCACTAACCCCTTTACCAGCGATTCTAATTTGAGAACCCGAAGAGGCGTATTGAATTCGATTTAATGTGTTTCGCACATAATTGAACCGCAACATTTTCGCATTGAACTCAGTGACATCAGCAGTATCAATACTTAAGAAATTCTTAGTTTGGTAGTAGCTATCGTTTTGGTGGGTGTATATCGCATCTATTTTAAACTTCGCCTTCCTTCCCGCAGGCAAAATCCAACTTGCCTCACCAAACTGTTCTCTTAACAAAACAAATGAAGGCTTCACATCTTCAAAAAAAGTTGTCAAACTCTTGTAATAATCCCACCTGTTTTGCGTGAAAGAAACTTCAAATGCAATGGGCAAATTGAACAACATAATTTTCGAACGAGCCTTCGCTTGCACAGAACCGTAATACCTCCCGAAATAACTGTTGGCCTCGAGAACGGTGTTCACTCTTCCGAATAAATTATAGCGAAGTCCTACGTAACCTGTATTAATCGAACGCGAACTAAAGTTCCCACCGAATGATACAATCAAATCTTTCTCTCGCTGAACGTTAAGATCCAAAACATACTTCCCAGTTTCCGGTTTGAAGAACATTTTCGGATAAACCGATTTTATGCTTCCGTCTGCCAAAACACGGAAATAAGTCCGTTGCAAATCGCTCAGTGGGATTACATTTTCTTTCCTTCCTAAAAGTTCTCGAACGTATTGTGTTTGTCCTTTAGGCAACCCCTCTAATCGCACCTCATCCACCACTAATGGCGAACATTTCATAGCGAACTTTTTTCGCTTGTTTTGAAGTTCTTTTGATGAAACCTCGCGTTCAATCAGTCTTTTTATTTGTGGAAGAGATCGTAACGTTGAAACATATCCTGAATCTATCGCCGCAATAGAATTCGAAAATTCAAAGGTACCGGTGCTGCTGCTGTTGGGTTGAACAATAAAGACTTCTTCGCACGGAATAAAAACCTCCTTCTGAGAAACAATCATTGCCTCCAATTGAGACATCAGGTCATTCTCCTTCGGATCCGCAGGAGCGCTCGAGACATTGCAGCCCAAAATTACATCTGGATGAAAATCGCGGTACATAACATCCATCGGGAAGTTGTTGTAAATTCCTCCGTCATAAAGCAACAGCCCATCTATTCTTCGCGGAGGCATGTAAAATGGATACGTGCAAGAGGCACGCACCGCTTCATTCAGAGAACCCTTATTAAAAATTACCTCTTTCTTGTTTTTCACGTCGGCCGCAACACAACGAAACGGAACAAACAAACTATCGAAATTCTGCTTTGAAGCTTCGCTGGCTGCGCTCAACAACTTCATATGGACCCAATCCATAAGGGCTGGATTAATTAAATTGGTTGGAAGGGTGTTCGATATGTTATCTCCGCCAGAATACTTCAAGCTAACCATTGCCTCAGTGGGTTCCGACTTCAAATAATAAAACTGCATGTCCTGCGGAAGATCTTGCCCTTCGGATAACAATCCAAATTCGGGTGTTCTGCACAAAGAATCCATTTGTCGCGTTGAAAAACCCGCGGCATAAAAAGATGCAATTACAGCACCCATGCTCGTCCCACAGATATAATCGATAGGCACATTGTTTTCTTCCAATGCTCGAAGGAATCCTATATGGGCCATAGCAGTAGCCCCTCCGCCGCTGAGAACTACCCCCACACGCTGTGCGTCTGTCTTTTGCACCTGCACAAAGACAAACAAAAACAACAACGCCAGACGCAATTTCATCATGGTGCAAAATTGCATCTACTTTTCCATTGAATGACCATTAAAACATTAAATTTCGAACAACATTTGTTTCCCAACTGATTTAAGAATAGCGATGTACTTTTGCAGTATGAAATCGATTCGAAACAAACGCAGATTGTTAGGGGTGCTATACCTTATGGCAGCTTACCTCGTTTTTCAATTGGTTTGGTGGGGATGGCAATTGTACAAACTACAATTTGCCTATTTACAGCACCTCAAATCAGAAGGAGCCACACTTCCAGAAAATGCACTTCGAAATAAAATTTTTATGATCATTGGTGAAGGAGGCGTTTTTCTTCTTCTTCTGTTTTTGGGAATTTGGTGGATCAAGAAAAATGTTTGGCAAGATTTGACCCGCGCTCAAAAAGAAAAGAATTTTTTACTTGCAGTGACTCATGAGTTAAAAACACCTATTGCTGCTATTCGCTTGAATACTCAAACATTAAAAAATCGTAAACTCACTGAAGAACAATCGCAAGATTTGTGCAAAGACATTATTACCGAATCGAACCGCCTTGAAACCTTGGTGAACAACATTTTACTCGCTACACAATTCGAACAAAATACTGTCCTAGGAAATTGGCAAAAAACAGATTTATCCGCCCTCGTTGAAGCGCAAATAAAGCGGTTCCAACAGCTCTTCCCTGAGCGCACCGTAAACTCCAGCATTCATTCGAATATTTCTTTGCAAGCGGAAGAGAACATGATTGTGAGCTTACTTTTCAACCTTCTCGAAAACGCTAATAAATACTCACCCGTTTCTGAACCCATTTCAGTTTTATTAAAAGGAAGTGAGCACATTGTTCTATTGGAGATTTCAGATTTCGGAATAGGTATTCCTACCGAAGAAAGAAAATCAATTTTCGAAAAATTTCATCGCGTTGGAAACGAAGAAACTCGTTCACAAAAAGGCACTGGATTAGGACTTTATATCGTGAAAGAAATTTGCAAAGCACATAAAGCAGAAATAAACATTAGCGATAACTCCCCTCGTGGAAGTCGCTTTCAAATTACATTTTCAAAATGACAAAAAAAGTTGGCCTTATAATTTTAGACGGATGGGGCATTGGAAAGAATGATCATTCAAACGCCATACTAAGTGCACAAACTCCATTCACCCATCACTTAAATAATACAGCCGCCCATGCAACACTTCGCACAGACGGAGAATTCGTTGGACTTCCAGAAGGGCAGATGGGAAACAGTGAAGTGGGACACATGAATATTGGAGCCGGAAGAGTTGTTTACCAGGATTTAGTAAAAATTCATTTGAGCATTCGCAACAACGAGTTGCACAAAAATGAAGTGCTCATAGCTGCCCTTCAGCATGCGAAAAAAGAAAATAAAAATGTTCACTTCATTGGGTTGGTTTCAGATGGAGGAGTGCATTCGCACATCAATCATTTGAAAGCACTTGTCGATATTTGCGAGGAGCAAGAACTTTCGAAAGTGTTCATTCACGCGATTACAGATGGAAGAGACTGCGATCCGAAAAGTGGTGAAGGATTTATTGAAGATTTAGAAACCCATTTGGAGGGCAAGCAAGCAAAAATTGCGAGTGTGGTTGGAAGGTACTTCGCCATGGACCGAGACAAACGTTGGGAGCGTGTAAAGAAAGCGTATGACTTGTTCGTGAACGGGTCTCACCAGAAAAGTCCTTCAGCATCATTAGCCGTTGCGCAATCTTACGTGAATGGCGTTACCGATGAGTTTATTGAACCTATTCAAATTGAAGGAAACTATCAAGGCATTGAAGAAAACGACGTGGTTATTTGTTTCAACTTTAGAACAGACCGTTGTCGTGAAATTACCTTGGCACTTCATCAACAAGATTTTCCAGAATTTGGAATGAAGAAGATGCCGTTGTATTACGTGACCATGACACGCTACGACGATTCGTTTCAAAACGTGCATATTCTTTTCGAAAAAGACAACCTCATGCACACCCTTGGAGAAACATTGTCTTCCGCAAACAAAACGCAATTACGCATTGCAGAAACTGAAAAATATCCTCACGTCACTTTCTTTTTTAATGGCGGAAGAGAAGAACCTTTTGAAGGTGAAAGTAGACTTATGGTTCCTTCACCCAAGGTCGCAACCTATGACCTTCAACCCGAAATGAGCGCGAAAGAAATTGCTTCCTCTTGCATTCAATTTCTTCACGATAAAACACCTGATTTTTTCTGTTTGAATTTCGCTAATCCGGATATGGTCGGACACACAGGCGTTTACCAAGCCATAGTAAAAGCCATTGAAACAACAGATGCTTGCTTGAAGCAAGTTGCTGAAACAGCTATTCAATTGGGATATTCATTAATCGTTATTGCCGATCACGGCAACGCAGATTGCGCCGTAAACGAAGACGGCTCGCCGAATACAGCACACACAACCAACCCCGTTCCCGTGTGGATTGTAGACAAAGAAATCACAAAAGTGAACGACGGAAAATTAGCCGATGTCGCACCTACCGTCCTCTCACTTTTGGGAATAGAAAAACCCCAAACAATGTCTGGGGTTTCTCTTATCTAATTCTTAATTTCGCTTACGGCTTCTTGTGCATGACATGCACATAACCTTCTCTGCTAACTCCGTCTGAGCGATTGAAAATCCAGAAGTAAACGCCGTCTTCAGCATCTGTTGCATCCCATGGTGTAAGATTGCTGTAATTCAATGATTCATAAATCAATCCTCCCCAACGATTGAAAATTCTTAACTGGCTATTTGGAAAGCTCTCCAATCCCTTAATGATGAAACTTTCATTGTCGTAAGTATCAGCATTAATTAAAAGAATATTCGGTTCTTCGGTGTCACATACTGTAAATATAAATGGAATAACAGCAGACTGATTGCATGCATCTGTTACAGTCATGTCGTAGTTTCCTCCTGCAGTACCGAAGACTGAATTGGTGATCGCATTAACAAAAAATGCTGTAGGTGTAGATGCCGCATAAACATAGGGTTCTAGACCGCCCGAAACTAAAACTTCCGAATCAATTCCCGTGCACAAATCTTGTGCACCAGCGAATGCAATGGCAGGCGGTTCCGTAATTATAAATAAAGAGGAGTCTGAATTCCCACAATAATCCGTAACCGTTAATTCATAATTCCCAGCACTTCCAAACGCAAACACTTGAGTTGGATTGGTTCCAATGGATACTCCCGAAGCATCTTGCCAATCGAAGGTGTAATTCGGAACCCCATTTGAAATTAACGGAGTCGCATTTACAGGAACAACTGCGCTCGGACATAAATCAAGGATATCTGTCATAGGAGCCAATTCAGTTGGAACATAATCTACAATGTTCAAGAAAGCTGTTGCCGTGTCCATTGCCTGGGTTGTAGGATTAAAGAAAATAAAACCAATTTCAATGGTCTCGTAACCCGCAGTTATATTGCCAAAAGTCACGGTCTGAGAACCTTCAACAACATTGTCAATCATTCCATTCACAAACAACGTATCTGAAACTCCAGGAACCAAAATAATTTCAGTTACACCATTGGTGTTGTAATCTTGGTCTATTGTAGCCGTGCCCGTGAACAACAATTGAATGGTATCGTTTTCAGTCAAGCAAGGCGGAGGAGTAATAACAAACTGTCCGTTGTAGCAACCGTCTCCTTCAAGGATAGAGTTTGCAGGAAATCCGGGGATTGGACTTATTCCCGCATTGGCAACAGCAACTGATTCAATTAGGCTTGCTCCTGTACTAAAGGATCCTGCTTCAATAATGACATCTGATTTCAACGAAGTGTCCGAACCATTGGCTATGGCCAGTCGGATGTGATAGGTCTGTCCGCACTCCAAGTCGTATTGAGCAGCTAGCTTAACCGTAAATCCATTTAAATTAATAGGAATCGTTCCTGCAGCATTGTCTATGTAATAAGGTGCATTCAACACATTGTTCACCGAACTAATGGTAATTGGAAGTTCAACAATTGGTACTGTTGTGTCAGGTAAAACAGCAATATTCACTGCTCCTCCAGCATAAGGTCCTGCAATTCCAGGACCGCTTAAAAAGAAGGCAAAGACATCGTTGTACTGCGAATTCACATACGTTAAATACTCATCAGAACCGAAAATATAATTAAAATTCAAAAAATTCCCCGTTGCGACGAAGTCAAACTCCAATGAGGCTATATTATTTACAGAGTTTACAGAAAAAGTTTGACCAATCAAAGGTGGAACTGAATTAGCTACATAAATCAAATCAATATCATTCAAAAAAAGCTGTGCGTCCAATCCTGAACCAACTTGATTAATTGTCAGAATATCCCCATTCATGTATCCAGTCCCGAAATTAGTCACTGTAAAAAAAGAGACCGGTCCAGCATTGGCTGTTATTGACAAAATCATACCTGTTCCACTACCTCCAATTACCGGGATATTTGTTCCTGTTGTATAACCAGAACCGCTTGCTCCTGGTAAAATATAAATCCCCGTATTATTCGGGGTAATAAATGTCCCAAAAAAATTAGGAACTACTTCCTGGGCGTCTGAACATCCGATGACAATCCCTTCAGTAATTTGAAAATTAGGATCTGTATTGCCTGTCATTTGCCCCAGTTGTGTTGGCAAGCCGTTGAACGCAGCATTTGAGTATGTTACACCCGGCCCTAACAACGACTGAACTGCTTGATCCGCGGTAACATAAGTAACAGCAATCTGCGCATTCAGAGATTGAGCAGCAACAATCGCAAAAAAGAATAGTATTTTTTTCATTCAAAAAGATTTCTGTCAAAAAGACAACATTAGCCATGGTAAAGTTGCCCCGGTAGGTTTATTCTTCAAATATAACAAATCCTCGTTAGTTTTGCCCCATGCACGAAGTCATACGCATTGAAAACCTTACCCGTTTCTATACCATTGGTGAAGAAACCGTGCGCGCCCTCAACGGAATAAACTTAACCATTCAAAAAAACGAGTACGTAGCTTTAATGGGTCCTTCAGGGTCCGGCAAGTCAACGCTCATGAATATTATCGGGTGTTTAGATACTCCCACTTCCGGAGAATATTTTCTGAACGGTCCCAATGTGGCTCAACTTTCAGACAGCGAATTGGCAGCCATTCGAAACAAAGAAATTGGTTTTGTCTTTCAAACATTTAACCTACTTCCAAGGCTAACTGCCCTCCAAAACGTGGCGTTGCCCCTTGTGTATGCGGGCATACCTGAAGCCGAGCGATTGAAGAAGGCTAAAGAAGTTTTAGAACAAGTAGGGCTCGGTAACCGCATCACACACAGGCCCAACGAACTCTCAGGCGGACAGCGTCAGCGTGTTGCCGTAGCAAGAGCGCTGGTGAATCACCCTTCCATAATCTTAGCCGATGAACCCACAGGTAACTTAGACTCGAAGACCAGCGAAGAGATTATGCAGTTGTTAGACATCATTCACCAAGCAGGGAACACCATTGTCTTGGTAACGCACGAAGAAGAAATTGCCCTTCACGCGAAACGCGTGGTTCGGATGCGCGACGGAATTGTTGAAAGCGACCAAGCTCAAGTATAACCTATCGTGGCGTATATTTGCCACTCATTTTTTCACCATGAACATCAAAGAAATAATTTCTTCTCTTCCAATAGGAACAACCATTCAACTCAACGGCTGGGTGCGTACCTTTCGCAACGAGCAATTCATTGCGTTAAACGACGGGTCTTGCATTTCGAATTTGCAAGTCGTTGTAAATGCAGACTCTCTTTCGGATGAAGACAGCAAGCGCGTTCACACAGGTGCTTGCATTTCCGTTCATGGAACGCTTACAGAAAGTTTAGGAAAAGGACAAGCGATAGAACTTACCGCCTCGAAAGTTGAAATTTTGGGCGAAAGCAATCCGATGGAATTTCCCATTCAAATGAAAAAACATTCATTGGAATTCCTTCGTGAAAAAGCTCACCTTCGTTTCAGAACATCAACATTCAGCGCGGTGTTCAGACTTCGTCATCAATTGTCTTTCGCAATACACAGTTATTTCAATCAAAACGGATTCGTGAACATTCACGCTCCAATCATCACTGGAAGCGATGCGGAAGGCGCTGGAGAAATGTTTACGGTTTCCAACTTCGACTTAGAAAAGCCACCACGCAAGGAAGACGGGACAATAGATTTCGGAGAAGACTTTTTCGGAAAGCACACACATCTTACCGTAAGCGGACAGCTTGAAGCAGAATTAGCTGCGCTTGCACTTGGAAAAGTTTACACGTTCGGACCAACGTTCCGTGCAGAAAACAGCAACACCAGCAGACACCTTGCAGAGTTCTGGATGATTGAACCTGAAGTTGCATTCAACGACTTGGCTGCTAACGCAGATTTAGCAGAAGACTTTTTGAAGTATTGCATTCGCTACGTTTTGGAAAACGGAAAAGAAGATTTGCTTTTCCTTCAAGAACGCGAAGCAACCGAAGACAAACAGAAGCCAACAGAGGAGCGTCAAACCGCACCACTTATCGAGCGTTTGGAATTCGTTGCAAACAACACCTTCGAGCGCATCACCTACACTGAAGCCATTGACATTCTCTTGAATTCAAGTCACTACAAAAAGAAGAAATTCAAATACCCAATTGAATGGGGAATTGATCTTCAAAGTGAGCATGAAAGATTTTTGGTTGAAAAACATTTCCAAAAACCAGTTATTCTAACCAACTACCCTGCTGGCATTAAAGCATTTTATATGCGTATGAATGAAGACCAAAAAACCGTAGCTGCTATGGATATTTTGGTTCCTGGTATTGGTGAAATTATTGGTGGAAGTCAGCGTGAAGAACGCTACGACATGCTTCTTGAAAAATGCAAGCAGTTCAACATTCCGGAAGAAAGTATGTGGTGGTATTTGGAAACACGCAAATTCGGAACGTGCCAGCACGCCGGATTCGGATTGGGCTTCGAAAGATTGGTAATGTATGTAACCGGAATGACAAACATTCGCGATGTTATTCCTTTCCCTCGCACACCGAAGAACGCAGAATTCTAAATTGAACTTTTATTTCTGAATCAACGCAATCCAAACTGAAGTTTTACTCCAGTTGTCAATGCGCGTCCAAATGGGGCGAACCACACCATTCACCGCAGAGATATTGTTGTAATCTCCAAGAAATACACTTGCGTTCGACTCGAAGGGTTTCTCGCTGATGCGTTCATTGGTCCACGTTTTACCTCCATCGTTTGAAGACGCCAAATAAACATCGGTGTTGTAATCCGAATAATTTCTTCTGTCGTAAAACACAGCATATAAATTTCCCGTAACCACATCTACCGTCATCCAAGGAAAAAACTGATGTGCATCTGTATCATCATTATTCACGCGAATCGCTTCTGTCCAATTTTCTCCTCCATCAGAAGACGAAGAAACAAAAACATCCACATCGCCATTGCGCTCATCGCTCCAACACAAATAGAGATTTCCTCTGTTCGGGCCTTGACTTAGATCGCTCAAAAGAATAGGCATACCGTTAGCGCGATAAACGCCTGGAATTTCTTGATTCCAACCACCTGGAATAGCCATTACCACTTTCGATTTCGGCATCCATGTTGTTCCGCCATCTAACGATTTATTGAAATAAATAGACTCGCGGTGCGACCAAGCCACATACACTTCATTGTTCAATCCTGCGGCAGGAACGGCTCCTTCCACAGTGTTGTCATCGTCTAAACATCCACCTTCAACATCACTTATAGTAACAGGATTTGAAAAACGAGCCTCGCCTTTTTTTCCTTTTGAAAAAAGAATTCTCGAATGATCATTCGGTTCTGTGCTTTCGTATTTATCAAATTCCGTCCACGTTACATAAATCTCACTTCCATCTTTCGATGTGGTTGCCCATTGTTTATCTTGATCTTTCGGCGCGTTCTTACCTATGGCTATTCCATCGGTCCAACAATTCTTCTTGCACAAAAATTTCTTTTCTTGCAATTGCTGAATAACAATAGACTCGAGCAATCGCTCGCTACTCCAACCTCTATTTTCTGGATCTCCTAAATGAAGAAAATAAAAATCTCCTTGTGGTGATGCAACAATGGTCGGATCGCCATAAACGCCATGCGAAGATTTCATCACATCGTGATCCCAAGTAATTCCCCCATCAACACTTTTATAGACATTGTCCAAGATTGATCCGGCCACCATTCTCTTCGGATTGGTAGGGTCTATGGCAATGCTTGGTTCACAGGGATCGAAGGAAGAAAACCTTCCCTTTCCTGAAACGAGTTCTACATTCTTGTAATCACTTTGTGCATTCGCACATAGAACAACAAAACAACTAAAACTTAGAATGAAATTTTTGAGCATATTCTTTGGCGAAATAAGTTAGAATAACACTAGCTCCAGCGCGGGCAATGCTCGTAAGCATTTCAGGCATGGCCTTGTTGTAATCTATCCAACCTCTTTCCGCAGCCGCTTTCAACATGGCGTATTCACCACTCACATTATAAGCAGCTATAGGCAAGGAAGAATAATTACTCAAATCACGAATCACATCTAAATAACACAACGCCGGTTTCACCATTAAATAATCTGCCCCTTCTTCTTCATCTAAATCCGCTTCACGCAAAGCTTCTTTACGATTTGCATAATCCATTTGATACGTTTTCTTATCGCCACTTTTCGGCGCGCTATCCAAAGCCTCTCTGAACGGACCGTAGAACGCGCTTGCGTATTTCGCGGTGTAAGACATAATGCCCACATTCAAAAAACCCTGATTGTCCAGAGCATCACGAATTTCACCCACACGTCCATCCATCATATCGCTCGGGCCAATGATATCGAATCCAGCTTCAGCCTGCGCAACAGCCATTGCAGAAAGAATGGGCAATGTCTCATCATTTACAATTTGATTGTCAATGACCAATCCGTCGTGTCCATCTGAGCTGTATGGATCCATGGCGACATCTGAAATAAATATCGCTTCAGGAAAACGCTTCTTTAATTCACGAATTGCAGTCAAATAAAAGTTTGAAGCATCCAAAGAATAGCTAGCGTACTTGTCTTTGTGCTTCTCATCAACTGCAGGAAATAAAATGAAATTAGTCACACCTGCATTCATGCACTCGTCCACTTCAACCATTAATTTTTCCAAACCAAATCTGGAAATTCCGGGCATACTTAGAATGGGCTGTATAGCCTGTTTGTCTTCCAACAGAAACAACGGATACACCAATTGTTCGAGCGAAATTCTTGTTTCGCGAACCATTCCTCGAACAGAGGAGTTTGCTCTATTTCTTCTTGGACGTATGCGCATTACAACAATTCAGTTTCAACTTGAGACTTTAAAACATTGAAAGCAGAATCTTGCTCCTTAGCCAGTTTCAAAACTTGCTCATCTTTCAATCCTTTGAAAAACGCATCGTCTTTAATGGCAGCTCCTTCTGGAATTTCTTTCAAATTCAATTTATAATTAATCACGTCGTCCTTCAATGTATTAATCATTGACGTTCTCTCCGACAATTCATTCACACGAATAATTCCTGCGCTATCCAACGGATTTTGAGTTAGCGTTGCTATCTCCTTTTCAGCAGCAGCAATCTCCTTATCTAAATCTGAAACCAATGCATTCTGCTTTGAAAGAACTCCTTGCTGTGTTGTGCGCGCTTGTTTTAAAATTTCCGTTTCAGAATCGAAACAAGAAGTTAAACCTAATGACAAAGCAATTCCTAAAACCACACCTAACTTTTTCATATTACTCTTTTAATTTTTTCTCGTTCATTTCCGGATTTTTCGGCACCGGATCGTAGCCGCTTTTTCCCCAAGGGTGACAACTTAAAATTCTTTTTCCTCCTAAATAAATTCCTTTCACAACCCCCCACTCATGAATGGCCTCTGTAGCATATGCGCTGCAGGTTGGCTGATACCTGCAATTCGAGCCTAACCATGGAGAAATAAACCCCTGATAAAAGCGAATGGGCAAGATAAAAAGCCGTTTCAAGAATCTAGACAAATTTACTCGTATTTAGTTCACGGAAAGTTAATGAATGACAAGAAAATCGCATAGAGAATTGCAGGTATTAACAAAATTCGAGTAACCATGTTCGCATGAATGCGCAAAAGACGATTCAAAGTGATTGAAATTAAGAGTATTCCTCCTATGCAAAGCAGTTGGCCTAACTCAACACCGATGTTAAATCCAACCAACTTACCCAATAGGCTTTCGCCTTTCTCAACCATCATTTTCAATTCAGTTGAAATGGCCGAACCATGAATAAACCCAAAGAGCGCAATAACCAGAATCGTTTTCCAAGGCAGTGTTGCATTTTCCGTCGGAGAAATCAAACGTTGAATTCCACGAGCAACAATTGTCAAAGGAATTGCAAATTCAACCCACTTCAATGGAATCATGGGGTAATTAAACATTACTGCGAATGCAGCAAAAGCGTGTCCCAATGTAAATCCGGTTATTGACCACAACAACATTCGTCTATCGTTGAATGTTAAGCCAATGGCCAACACCCACAAAAACAAGATGTGATCAATGGCACCCTTGTTCAGGATATGAAATATTCCGTGCTGTATATCTTCGAGAAGCGTCATGAATATTACACTTCTTAGTACTTCTTCTTAAACTTTTTCTTTTTGTTGTTGTTGGGTCGCTTTTTATTGCGATAACTGTCTTCTACAAAATCGTTGTACTTCGACCCTTGAATGGTCTTTACTGCGTGAATCTCTTGAATATTATCGACTGACAATTTTCCAGCACACAAATATTTCAAGTCTTCTAAAATCACATCGTCTGTGATTGTAGCACGATTCCAATTCAATGCATTTTGCTTCATCAGCGTTGCAATTGAAATTGTAAAGTTCATACGCTCTTCCCCTTCCTCCATGGCAACGCACTTATCTATCATCTTCTCTACATATCTGCCATAGTGACCAAATTTCACGGTTTCCTGAGGATATGCAATACGATTTGGTTTAACAACAAACTGAGACGGTTCTGGTTTCGGATAAGGAGAGTCCACGTCTAAGCGAAAGTCGCTCATTATGTGCAAGTGATCCCAAAGTTTGTGATTGAAATCTTCCATGTCACGCAGGTAAGGAAACAACTGTCCCATTACAGAAATAATGGCCTTGCAACAACGTGCGCGTTCATCGCGGTCTTCAAGACTTAAAGAGTACTGCACCATCTTCTGAATATTTCTACCATATTCAGGTAACGTAATTTCAGGACGTGCGCTATTCATCTCTAACGGCACAACAACATCTGGCTTCTGAAAGCGGTGAGGATTCATAATAAATTTAAATGAGGTCTAACAAATATACACTACAATTAAGCGCCTACAATTTTCAACTTCGCGAATTTCAACAACAGTTGCTTTTGTCCTTCCGAAGGAAAGAAAACGGTAGCCTTTTCATTCGGGTTTTCACCTTCTACATTAATGACTTTCCCTTTCCCGAATTTTTCATGTTGAACTTCAACTCCAACTTGAATTTCATGCGGCAAAGCCCAGTCTCCTGCAGGAAGCGGAACAGGTGCATTCATATCCACTTTCTTTAACTTACTGGTATCGATTTGGGGTGGCATGGGCGGCGCTGGCGGAGAAGAAGACTTCGGTCTTTCCTGAAGCGGAAGCTTGTTTATTCCTCCGCTGAATTTTCCCCGCTCTTCACCAAAATCGAATGATTTCGAAGGTGAAGGAGATTTCTTTCCCGAAGTCGCTTCCAAAAATTTCTCGTCGATCTCTTGAATAAAACGCGAAGGCTCGCAGTAGGTGAATTGTCCCCATTTGAATCTTGAATTCGCGTAAGAGAGAATTGCTCTTTTTTCAGCACGGGTCAGGGCTACATAAAAGAGCCTTCGCTCTTCTTCCAAGTCTTCGCGGGCGTTCAAAGACATTTGTGATGGGAAGAGATTTTCTTCCATTCCAACTATAAATACATTCGGAAATTCCAATCCTTTCGCTGAGTGAATGGTCATGAGCGAAACGCATTTCGATTCGTCTACATCTGTGCTTACCGTATCTGTGAGCAACGCTACATCTATCAAGAAATCTGACAACGAAGGAATAGAACCGTCTTCCAATTCACGTTCGGAAAACTCTTTCAATCCGGCTAATAATTCTTGAAGATTTTCTACACGCGCAACCCCTTCAGGCGTGCGATCAGCGTTGACTTCAACCAATAAACCCGAGGCCGCAGCAATGTGCATACCCAAGTCGTAAGCCGGCTTCGTGGTTAGCTCTGTTGCAAAGCTTTGAATCATGGTAACGAATTCATTCAGCTTGTTCGCAGTGGCTCCAGATATACCAACTTCAAAGCAGCGGGCAATCATTTCCCAAATACTAATCTCGCGTTCAGAGGCGCCCACGATCAATTTCTCAAGTGTCGTTTTTCCGATGCCTCGTGCAGGATAATTAATCACGCGCTTCAAAGCCTCTTCGTCTTTGTGATTCGCGGTAAGTCGGAAGTAGGCCAACAAATCTTTAATCTCTTTACGCTGGTAGAAACTTAATCCACCGTAAATTTTGTAGGGAATATTTAATTTGCGAAGGGCTTCCTCCATTGCGCGCGATTGCGCGTTCGTGCGGTAAAGAATTGCGAAGTCGTGGTAAGTTCCTCCGTCTTCCTTTTGCAATTTGAAAATGGTGTTCGCCACGAACATCCCTTCTTCATTGTCGGTTGGCGCTTGATGAAGACGAATTTTACTTCCTTCGTCATTGGCTGTCCAAACGTTTTTCTTAATCTGATTCTTATTGTTTCCAATGATTGAATTCGCTGCCTCAACAATGACTTTCGTCGAGCGGTAGTTCTGCTCCAATTTATAAAGCGAATAATCGGGATAGTCCTTTCTAAAATTCAGAATATTCTGAATATTGGCTCCACGGAAGGCGTAAATGCTTTGCGCGTCGTCTCCAACAACACATAAATTTTCATTAACCGCTGCGAGTTGTTTCACGATTAAATACTGAGAAAAATTCGTATCTTGATACTCATCTACCATGATGAACTGAAACTTATGCTGATAGCGGTGAAGCACATCTGCATGGTCTCTGAACAAGATATTCGTTTTGAAGAGCAAGTCATCGAAGTCCATGGCCCCGGATTGAAACAAGCGCTGGTCGTACTTTTTATAGACCTCTGCCATCTTCGGGCGTTTTGCGGCATGATCATCTGAAACCAATTCCACTTGTTCAGGGTAATCGACCGCGGCAATTAAATTATTCTTGCAGGAAGAAATTCGATTCTGAACCATTCCTGGTTTGTAGATCTTGTCGTCGAGCGACATTTCCTTTAAAATATCTTTAATCAGGCTCTTGCTATCTGCTGAATCGTAGATGCTGAAGTTTCTCGGATATCCAATTCGATCGGCTTCCGATCGAAGAATACGCGCGAAGACACTGTGGAAAGTTCCCATCCAAATGTTGCGCGCGTTGTCCTCGCCCATGAGGTTCGCAATACGCTCCTTCATTTCCTTAGCAGCCTTGTTGGTAAAGGTTAGCGAAAGAATACTGAACGGATCAATGCCGTTCTGTATCATATGCGCAATACGGTAAGTTAAGACACGTGTCTTTCCGGAACCCGCTCCTGCAATAACCATTAATGGACCTGAAATGTGTCGAGCTGCTGCACGCTGAGCGTCGTTTAACTCACTTAAAAAATCTCTTTGACTCACCGTGCAAAGATACTTTTACACGATTGAACACCCCCTTAAAACTTCCACTTTCCGAAAGAAACTTATCAACGCTTTGCGCTACTTTTGCCAAAAGCCTTAAACATGTCAAAAATTTTAATCGTCGACGATGAAGCTGCAATCCGCAGCGCATTAAAAGAAGTCCTGGAGTACGAAGGATTCAGCATTTCTGAGGCGCCAGACGGAGAAACCGCGCTGAAAATGGTACTTAAAGAATCTTTCGATTTAATCTTTTGTGACATTAAAATGCCGAAGCTTGACGGATTGGATTTTTTATCTGAATTGAAAAAGGAAGAAATAAACGTTCCTGTTGTCATGATCACCGGACACGGAACCATTGATACCGCTGTAGAAGCCATTAAACGAGGAGCTTACGACTTTATTCAAAAACCGTTAGATCTTAATCGCGTCCTTGTTTCAGCTCGAAATGCCAACAAACACGACGCTCTCATAAAAGAAACGAAAACGCTCAAAAAGAAACTCACCAAAGTCAATGGCTCAAACATTATCGGTCAAAGCAAGTCTATTTTGGAAATCATTAAGATGATCGATACAGTTGCTCCAACCGATGCGCGTGTTTTAATTACAGGTGGAAATGGTTGCGGAAAAGAGCTTGTTGCCCGTCAGCTTCATGAAAAAAGTAATAGAGCCACCCAAGCTTTTATTGAAGTGAATTGTGCTGCTATTCCCTCTGAGTTAATTGAAAGCGAATTATTCGGACACGAAAAAGGCGCATTTACTTCTGCAGTTAAAACAAAGTCTGGAAAATTCGAATTGGCCGATAACGGAACACTTTTTCTCGATGAAATTGGAGACATGTCACTTTCTGCTCAAGCCAAAGTACTTCGAGCACTTCAGGAAAATAAAATAACACGAGTTGGCGGTGAAAGAGACATGAAGGTAAATGTTCGCATTTTAGCAGCTACCAACAAAGACTTAAAAAAGGAGATTGCAGCTGGTAATTTCCGTGAAGACTTGTATCACAGACTTTCAGTTATTGTCATCAAAGTTCCTTCATTGAACGAGCGAAAAGACGACCTCCCACTCTTGGCAGAGCACTTCCTTCAGCAAATAGCAGATGAGTACGGACAGCCAAAAAAAGACATTGTACCAGCGGCTTTAAAAGCACTTCAGCAGCATGACTGGACAGGGAATATTCGCGAGTTTCGAAATGTAATTGAACGATTGGTTATCCTTTCGGGCGATAGCATTGATGAAAAAGCAGTGAAGCAATACGCTACTCCTTATTTCAATTGATTCTTCTTCGGAATCATAAACGGCACATAAGCTAAAAAAACGGCAATGCTTCCAACAGCCAAGAATGAAATGTTTGGTGTTTGAGGAGGCATTAAGTACGTTGTGCCTATGATGAATAAGGTGTAACAATACAAGGCAATAGACACTTGATAATGCTGTAAACCTAAGGCTAACAAACGATGATGTATGTGGTTTTTGTCGGCTAGAAAAGGTGACTTCCCACTTAAAATTCGAATGGCGAACACCCTCAGTGTATCTATAAGCGGATAAGCCAAGATTGCCATAGCGAATATGGGCTTCGAAACTATTTGCATGGCAGCAGACAATTTCGATGGAGGAAATTCAATTAATTTCATAGCCAAAACGTACATGCAAATCCCAATGATTAATGAACCTGAGTCACCCATGAAAATGCGCGCAGGTTGGAAATTAAAAATCAAAAATCCAAAAAGTGACCCCGCCAGACCTACAGCCAAAAGTGCTAGAGGCATGTCGCCTGTTTTATAAAACCAAAGCGTAAATGCTACGCTACCGATTAAACCAATTCCACCGGCCAATCCATCTACTCCATCGATAAGATTTATCGCATTCACGATTACGATGTAAATGAAAATGGAAAGCACTACACTTAGCCAATAAGGCAATTTATCCACTTCAAAAAGTCCCCAAAATTCTGTTAATCGAATATCTGCTAAGACCACAAGGGTTACGCCTACAAAAAGATGAACAATTAATTTTTTAAATGGATCAACACCAACAATATCATCTTTCAATCCTATAAAGAATAAGGCAAACATTGAAGCTAAAATATATTTGAATTCATTAAGCGCTTGCAGTGGGTTGTAGTTGGCTCCCAACTCCCAAGCTTCTCTTGAAGGAAACCATAAACAATAAGAGATGATCGTTGCTGCAAATATTAAAATTCCTCCAAGGGTCGGAATACTTTTGTGATGGAGTTTTCTGTCTTGCCCCGGCTCATCGACCAAATGCTTCATCTTCGCCACTTTAATAAGGGGCGGTGTTGCCACCAATACAATGGCAAACGCACTTAGAAAAGCGAAAATAATATCTTTCAATTTTGGTTTAAGTTAGGTTAACTCAAATGTATTCAAAAATCACGATAAACAGCATGTAGCCCGGTGCGAATTCCCAACATTAGAATTGTTGCATGCTGTTTTACCAAGTCATTCGACCGATCGTCTATACGGTCGGAAAAGGAAATGATAAATTCGGAATTTGTTTTAGGATTTATCCAGTATCCCAATTCAACATCCCATTGTTTCAAATTTCTGTTGATCCACATGGGCTCGTCGTTTCGCTCTTCCATTCTGTTTTGAACAATGTAATTCCACTTCACACGTGCAAAATATCTTCCGTATCGGTAACGAGAACGCAAAACGTATTCGTACATATTATTCAACGGATGTCCCGCTGTTTGGTTCATGTGTGTTGCATCGGAATACAGCGCCGAAAAAGAATACACATCGCTCTGAACACGGTTATACTCAAACCCTAAATCGAAATTCTTTACTCCCAAATTGTACGATTGAACACCCAATTGCAGCGCTCCATTCTTTTTATAATCGCCCAACACATCTGAATAAGCTTGACCATAAACTTCAATGTTTTTCGTGAGCCGCACACTCGCATCAATACCCACATTGAAATTATTTCGAGTTGAATTAGCCTGCGTGAATCCGGTTCCAATGAATGGAGAGTAGAAATTAAAAGGAAGCGACTGCGGCATTGTGTTCGCATCGTAGCGATTCCAAATGACCGTTTCAAAAAGTGACAGTTCCACTTTCGTTGTTGGCTTCCAACTGAGGTAAGAAAAACTACCTGCCTTCCTTCTAAACGTAGACTCTGGTGTGTCACCCAAAGGCAATCGCTCCAAACTTTGCATCACATTCCAAACATGTGAATACTTAACCTTTCCTTTTGTAACATCAAATTGAACATACGGATAATTATACATCCCATCAGACCAAAGCAACGAACGATAACCGTTTCCAATTTTATGTTTTCCGTAACCCATATGGAATCTTAATGCTTGATTTGGTTGAATCGTTATTCTAGAAAATGAAGAAGAATAATCGACAACGTCCCGAATGGCGGTATAATCTTTATCGCGACCAATTCCTGGAATAACACCTAAACTATCTACATAATTCTTCATGTACTTCGGCATATACTCTTGACTTTCATAGAAACCCGTTTCAACAGAAACCTTATCTCCGAAATCTGCCTGTACCCACAAACCTCTTGTATTGCTTATGATGCGATGTGATCTCGGATAATTCAACGTGTCGGTAAAATCTTTTCCTGCCCCAATGTTATATAAAAAATTCATTCGAATATGAACGTCTCCCTCATGGTATTCAAAGATGTGCTTGCGCAGCGCAAGTGCGGCAAAGTCGTGGTAAATCTTCACACTGTCTTT
>CANKYR010000009.1 GCA_947488195.1 Flavobacteriales bacterium | reverse complement strand
ATTGGAGACATTCTTTCTGAAAATTTCATTGAGAAGTATAATACGCTTGTTGAAAAGCACAAAAAAATGCTTTCGCATTTTCAATTTGAATATTCATTAGATGAAATGGAAACCGCTTGGTTCGAAGGAATTGAAGTGCTGAAAACATTGACATTTATCGATAGCGAGAATTACTTGCACAAAGCCATTCGTGAAGACAAAAAAATATTGGCGGAAGGAGCTCAGGGCTCTCTTTTAGATATTGATTTCGGTTCTTACCCGTTCGTTACTTCAAGTAACACTGTTGCTGCTGGAGCATGCACCGGACTGGGCGTTGCCCCTAACTCTATTGGATCTGCTTTTGGAATTTTCAAAGCGTATTGCACGCGTGTCGGTAGCGGTCCGTTTCCAACAGAATTAGACAACGAGGTGGGTGAAAGAATGCGTAAAGAAGGCAACGAGTTTGGATCTACAACAGGACGTGCGCGCAGATGCGGATGGTTAGACATTCCAGCTCTTCGCTATGCTTGTCGTTTAAACGGAATCACTGAGTTGTATATGATGAAAGCAGATATTCTTAGCATCTTTGAAGAAATTCATGTCTGTACCCATTACAAAATCAACGGTGTTCAAACCGACGAAATGCCATATGATTTGCTAGATGGAAAAGTTGAGCCTGTTTACACCACCCTAAAAGGATGGAACGCAGATCTTACTCAAATCAGAACCATTGAAGCATTTCCGAAAGAACTTTCAGATTACATTGCATTTATTGAAAAAGAATTGGAAATTCCAATCACCTATGTTTCTGTTGGACCAGACCGCGAGCAAACCATTGTAAGATAAACTACGAACAATACACAACTTCGTTAAAATAGTTCTTGTTGCGCTTTCCGTATTTCTGGTTTCGCAGAAGATCAATGGACAAGGCAAACACGTGCAGCTGGTGCACGCCGATAAGATTGCATTCAATAAGAACCTTATCAACGGTCAGCGCCTTTTAGGAAATGTCCATTTGAACTTTGACGGAACTAATTTCTATTGCGATTCGGCCTACAAATTCAGCAATGGAAATTTTCAAGCTTTCGGAAACATTCGCGTGAACAAACCAAGTGAGTATTCTATTTCGGGAAAAAAATTATTCTTTACCGATGCAACACAATCCGCAACGCTCAACGAAAATTGTGTTTTCTCTGATGGCGCAATGACGCTTACTGCTCCAAACATGTCCTACAACATGAAGTCTGAGGTAGCTACTTACAATGGCGGGGGCAAAGTCGTTTCAAGCAAAAACAACAACGAACTGGTTGCTCAAACCGGACGCTACCACAGCCCGTCGAACAACTTCACATTTAGAAGAAAAGTAACGGTAAAAAGCAAAGACTACACTGTTGTTTCAGACACCATGCTATACAATACCGTTTCTGAGATTTCATATTTCTATGGACCCACAACCATTACAGGAAAAGATGTGGAAATTAAATGCGAGAACGGCTACTTCAATTCGAAAACAGAGACATGCAGCTTCAAGAAAAATGCTCGGGTAAAATCGAAAGAACAAACCCTGTTTGGCGATAGTATTTACTATGATGGAAAAGAGAAGTGGGGCGAGGCTTTTCAGAATGTGATTATCGTTGACAACAATTCCGATTTAACGATACGTGGAAACTACGGAAGACACGAAGAGTTGAATGAAATTTCATGGGTAACTGGAAAAAGTATTCTTGAAAAAATACTGGAAAATAATGACACGCTTTTCATTGTTGCTGACACCTTATTTGCGAAAAAGACAAGCGAGAAAAACAGAGACATCAAAGCTTACCACCACGTGATTCTATTCAGCAAAGATTTGCAAGGGAAATGTGACTCACTTTCGCTTTCAGAAGGCGATTCAATTATGCGAATGTTCTTCACTCCTGTGCTGTGGAATGAAGGTAACCAGTTAACCGGGTCAGAAATTAATTTGCACTTCAAAAACGATTCGCTCGACTTTCTATTCGTTCCGGAAAATAGTTTTATCGCCTCTGAAATTGTCCCCGGTTATTTCAATCAAATAAAAGGAAAATCTTTGCACGGACAATTCGTTGAAAACGATCTTCAAAACGTGCATATCATGGGAAACGGACAACTTGCCTATTTCTCATCGGAAGAAAAAAACAAACGGACAAAACTCACCGGATTGAACAGAACAGATTGCTCGAATATTCGAATTATACTACAAGAAAAAACCATTCAGAAAGTCACGCTTGAAAACGAACCAAACAGTCTCTACAACAGTATTCAAAAAGCAAAACCCTCTGAATTCAGATTGGAAGAGTTCACTTGGCGTAGCTTGGAAAGGCCTGTCTCTAAAGCTGAAATGATTCGCTTACGCGAAGAGTGGACGCGCTGACATCTGCTCATGCACTTCCGCTTTCACAGTGCGAATAACATCTTCGTTCGACGCATTTGAAATTACTCGGTCTATTGCATTCGCAACAAATTCCATATCGCTCACTTTCAGTCCACGAGTTGTAATTGCGGGCGTTCCGATGCGTATTCCACTGGTAACAAAAGGAGACTTATCATCGAAAGGAACCATGTTTTTGTTCACTGTAATTTCTGCACTTACTAAAGCAAGTTCAGCATCTTTTCCAGAAATATTTTTATTTCTCAGGTCTATTAGAAAGCAATGGTTATCTGTACCCCCTGAAACTATTTCATATCCCTTTGCCGTTAAATGATTGGCCAATGCATTCGCATTTTCAATCACTTGCTTTCCATACATTTTGAAATTTTCGGTAAGAGCCTCATTAAAAGCCACTGCCTTTGCAGCAATCACATGTTCAAGCGGACCGCCTTGCATACCAGGAAAAACACCGCTATCAAGAACAGAAGAAAGCGAACGAACTTCACCTTTCATGGTTTTCGCTCCCAATGGATTTGGAACATCGTTTCCAACCATAATGACTCCGCCTCTTGGTCCGCGTAATGTTTTATGTGTGGTTGAAGTAACAATATGACAATGAGGAAAAGGGTGATTCAACAACCCCGCTGCAATTAATCCCGCAGGGTGAGAAATATCGGCCATCAGAATGGCTCCAACTTCATCGGCAATAGAGCGAAAAGCTGCGTAATCCCAATCGCGGCTATACGCGCTAGCTCCGCAAATCAACAACTTCGGTTTACATTCCAAAGCTTTCTCACGAACCTTGTTCATGTCAACACGTCCCGTTTCTTTTTCAACCCCATAAAAAAACGGACTGTAAAGTTTACCGGAATAGTTAACAGGAGAACCGTGCGTAAGGTGTCCGCCTTGTGAAAGGTCTAAACCTAAAATGACATCTCCTGGGTTTAATATGGCGAGCATAACAGCGCTGTTCGCATTGGCACCACTGTGCGGTTGAACATTCGCCCAAGAGGCTCCGAACAATTGCTTCAAACGATCAATTGCAATTTGTTCCACTTCATCGACCACCTCGCAACCGCCATAATATCTCTTTTTAGGAAGGCCCTCAGCATATTTGTTAGTCAAGACAGACCCCATGGCCTGCATTACTTCATCACTTGCGTAATTTTCAGAGGCAATAAGTTCTATTCCGTTGGTTTGACGAACTCTTTCGCGTTCGATTAAATCGAAAATAATTTGATCTTGCATAGTGCTATATGTATGGACCAAAAGTACGTGCGTTCGATCGAAAACAAATGCATAAGAAAAGCAAAGCTTTTCCACCAATGCACGAACTTATTCACTTCGGTTTTATGTTTGCACTATGATTAGAAACATCGTCATTCTACTTTTCGTTTCGATTGTTCAATTGGCAAATGCGCAGATTATAGACAATCGCGAAGGAAAAGCATTTCAACAAGAAATGTTTTTCAGTCAGGAATTCCTTTGGCAAAACAAAATTTCAACCATTACCGGAGTATGCCAAATTAAGCGCACAGGCAAATCCATAGAGAACCGTCCAGATATTACTGTCTACCATTTCAACGAAACAGGTCAGCTCTCGAAAATAGACGCCGTTACCAGTGTGTTGAGTATTGTTGACAGCACGCACATCGTATTTGATCGCAATGAGTTGGGATTGGTTCAGAACAGAAATGAATTGGGTAGGAACGGATATGCTACAACAGCATTTTTCTACGATCAAAAAGGGCGAGTGGAGCGAATTGACAATTCCGTTTCTGAAAACAAGAGTATAGAAAAGCTAAAATTAATCCCCGGACTTACGGTTACTGTAAACTCGGAATCATTTAAGTACAGCGAACCATCTAACTTGATACTTCGAAAAGAAAGCTTCAACAATTACGGCCTTCCCTATTCAGTGGATCTTGTTTATCGTGATTCCGCTGGATTTGTTACTCTGGAAGAAAAAGAGTTGACACTTAGCGGTAAAAGTTTCGGAAAACAATACACCTACAATGACAATGGTTGGATTGAAGAAATAGCAACCGTTGAAAGTTCATCGAACAAAGAGACCAAGCGCGAGACGTTTCACTATGATCGAATTGGTAATTTGACCAAGGTTTCCTATTACACCAACAGTATATTACAACGCGAAATTGAAATCTTGTATACGCCAACATCATTCATTGAGGCTACTTTGGATCAGGATATGGGGTCGAAAGACATTGTGATTACGAAATACTCATACGAATTCAGAAAATGAAGACAATTCTATTTTCCCTTTTCTTCTTCATAGGCATTGCGGCTTGGAGTCAGCCAGAAAACGATGTGATTACTCCTGAAAATTCAGGAGCAAAGCGCAAAGAACAGCACGACAAAATTGAAAGTGAATACTTAAAAAGCGTAGAAAAACACCAAGATGCGCAAGGAAAAAAGGGGAAGAGACAAATGAAGCGCCACATGAAAAAATCCATACGCTCTCGCAGGCTCGGCAATATGCCTTGGTACAAGCGCATGTGGATTCGCAGACAATAGGCCGTCTTAGAAAAGTAAAAAACCTTTTCATTTCGACTTCGAAAAAAGTCAAAAAAAACTAAATTTCCGAAACAATCATTTAGCTTTACACAGGACTTAGGCCTAAACCACCTATTCGCCTGATAATCAGAACAAAATTAAAAAATACGAATATTGATTTAACGAACTTTGGGAATTAACCTAAGCTTGCCTTATTTTAGCGCCCGTTGGATAGTTTAATAATTCCTTAACCTGGTTTTTATGCAGAGAAAATTTTACTTGCTTTTGAGTTTAATTGCCCTTTCAATATCTAGTGCTCTTGCACAAGGAAATGGTGGAACTTTGAAAGGAAAAGTCATTGACAAAGAGACCAAGAAGCCTCTTCCCTTCGTTAATGTCGTTCTGTTTTTGAATGGAAACCTGATTACAGGTGGACAAACAGATCCAGATGGTCAATACACCATCAAACCTATTGATCCAGGAACCTACGAAGTTCAATTCAATTTTGTTGGATACCAAACACAGAGCCAAACGGGCATTCCGATTTCAGCCGGAAAGATTCAATTCGCGAATGCTGAATTGAGCCCTGGTGTTGAAATGAGTACCGTGGAAATTAAGGAATACCGTGTTCCGCTTATCGATAAAGATGGTGGAGCCTCCGGAGGAACTGTAACTCGTGAAGAATTGGAAAAAATGCCAAGTCGTGATGCACTTGGATTGGCACAAACTGTTGCCGGGGTAAGTTCTGCAGGAACAGGCGGTGGAATTTCTATTCGTGGAGCACGCACAGGATCTACTTGGGTGTACATCGATGGAATGAAAGTTCGTGGATCTACTTCACTTCCGAAGTCTGCGATTGAAGAAGTTTCGGTTATTACCGGAGGTATTCCAGCAAACATAGGAGATGCAACGGGTGGTGTAATTAACATCTCCCTTCGCTCTGCATCTTCTAAATACACAGGTGGACTTGAAGCCATTACTTCTGGTTTTAAAATCGGAGACCAAGCAAAAGGATTAGACACATACGGCTACAACTTGTTAGAAGGTTCTTTATCTGGACCAATTTTATTCAGAAAAAAAGCTGACGGCACAAAAGGAAGACCAATCTTAGGATTCTTCATTTCTGCCAATTACACAGATATTTTAGACGGTGGCCCAACCTTCGGCGGCGTTTACCGCATGAAAGAAGACGCTCGTCAAGCAATCCTTGCTAACCCATTGCGTCAAAACGTCCAGGCCGATGGTACCGTTAACGGAGCGCTATACAATGCTGACTTTCTTACAGCCAATGATTTTGAAAAAATCAACACGCGCATGAATGTTCGCAACAGACAAGCCAACGTTGTTGCTAAAATTGATTTGAACGCTTCTGAAACTTCAACCTTTACTTTTGGAGGTACTGCAGCGTTAAGCCGTGGTAATGGTTTTGACTATGGTAATATGCTTTCTAACTGGCAGAACAACCAACAAAACACAGGTGTTGACTGGAGAGCTTATGCCAAATTCGCTCAGCGTTTCAAAAACGCCGAAGATGAGTCAGGAAGCTCTAACCTTAAAAACGTATTCTATAGAATTCAAGCAGATTACTCGCATTCGTTCAACCGATCTCAAGACGCGGCTCATGGCGACAACTTATTCAGATATGGTCACGTTGGAACGTTCGATATCTATCGCAAGCCTTCTTACACGCTGAACAGTTCTGGTAATTTCTTTGAGCAAAACGGATGGCAGGACGTGAATGTAAATTTCACCCCTTCTGAATACAATTCAGACCTTGCTTCTATCACGAATCAATTCTTCACTCTATTCAACACCAATCCTTTTGTGACTGAAGTGTTGAACGGAACAGATGGAATTATTACAGATTCACAATTCTTTGATCCTACCATCAACGATTTCACTTCTGAAACCGAGCAAATCGGAAATTCTCCGTATGCTTCTATTACAAACATTCAAGGTGCAAATGGTTTAGTGAATGGACAGCAGCCTGCTGACACCTATGGATTGTGGTCGCACGTTGGTGCCAAATCAAATAACTACAGCGTTTCAAATAACAATCAATTCCGTATTTCAGGTTCTGGATCTGCAGACATTGGGGACCACGCCATTGAAGTTGGTTTCGAATTCGAGCAACGTAAAGATGCTGGATATGCAATTGCTCCAATTGGCCTTTGGACTTTGGCCCGCCAATATGCCAACTACCATAACCAAGAATTGAATACGGATGATCCGAATTATTTCAATAACGGAACATTTACTTACATTGATTACAGCAACCTTGTTGGTACAGGTCAATTCGAGTTTGACTATAACTTAAGAACTTCTTTAGGTCTTGATCCAAACGGAACTGATTTCATAAACACCGACGGCCTTAACCCTGACTTTCTTTCAGTGGACATGTTTGGAGCAAGCGACCTGTTAAACTCTGGAAATAATGTTGTGACCTATTACGGTTATGACCATAGAGGTAACATGTTAAATAGAAAGCCTTCACTAGACGATTTCTTCTCTGAGCGTTACACCAACGGTAATGAGTCATACTACACCCGTGCTGTAGGTGCCTTCGAGCCTGTGTACATCTCAGGTTACATCATGGACAAATTTGCCTTCGATGATTTGATTTTCAACGTAGGTCTTCGTATTGACCGCTATGATGCGAACCAATATGTACCGATCGATCCTTACGTGATAAGCGAGGCGTACACAGCTGGTGAGGTAGATTTCGAAGGCTTTGGAGCTTCTCGTCCTGCGAACATCGGAGATGACTTCGTTGTATATGTAGATGATATCCGCAATCCAACTGCTATTCAAGGTTACCGTGACGGAGACAATTGGTACAATGCGCAAGGTACGCTTGTTACCGATCCATTCACGAGCATTGCTGCTGGTGGAAAAATCAACCCATACTTAAGCGTTGATCCTGATGCTGCCTTAACTAGCAAAGCATTCAAAGAATATACACCTGCCGTGAATTTCATGCCTCGTGTAGCATTCTCATTCCCTATCTCTGAAGAGGCTTTGTTCTTCGCTCACTACGACATTTTAACGCAACGTCCAACATCAAGCAACCGCTTTAATCCGGTTGATTACTTGTTTATGGAAAACAGAAACGTATTGTTGAACAATCCAAACCTTCGTCCTGAAAAAACAGTTGACTATGCGCTTGGATTCCAACAAGTACTTTCTAAAACATCTTCTATTAAAGTTGAAGCATTCTATCGCGAATTGCGCGATATGATTCAAGTGCGCAGATTCAACGGTGCATATCCAAGCACCTACAGCGCATTCGGAAACCTAGACTTTGGTACTGTAAAAGGATTAACCCTTACTTACGATCTAAGAAGAACCGGAAACCTTTGGATGAAAACATCTTATACCCTTCAGTTCGCTGACGGTACTGGATCTACCACTCAAACGCAATTGGCTTTGATTAATGCAGGACTACCTAACTTACGTACTGTATCTCCGTTCAACTACGATCAACGTCACCGTATCGTAACAACAATCGATTACCGTTACGGAGAAGGAAAAGAATACAACGGCCCTGTATGGTTTGGAAAACAAATCTTCGCAAACACAGGGGCGAACTTAATTGCTAACTTAGGTTCTGGTGTGCCATATACTGCTCAAGTATTCCCTACTCCTATCACAGGTGAACTAAGTCCAACAACTGCGGGTGGTATAAACAGCGCTCGCCTACCATGGCAGTTCACTGTTGATATGAATTTCGATAAAAACTTTAGTCTTGCATTTGGTGGGGAAGGTGATAAAAAGAAGGCTGCTAACTTAAACGTTTATTTCTGGGTGACCAACTTGTTGAACACTCAAAACGTGACAAGTGTATACAGATTCACTGGCACACCTGATGACGATGGATATTTGGCCGCGGCGCAATACCAAAACGTGATTAACACGCAAAACTCTCCTACGTCATTCCGTAATTACTACAGTATGTTCGTGAACAATCCTTACAACTTAGGATCTCCACGTCAGATTCGTTTAGGGGTAAGATTTGATTTTTAATTTTTTGAGAAAATGAATTATTCAAAAAGCATGAGAAAGAAAATATACATAAGTCTAGTTGCTTTGGCACTTGGATTTGCGAACCAAGCTTTCGCATACAAGTCTATTCTAGAAAATTCTGGAATGGTTCAGAATAACGAAATCGTTACGGACTCGCGTGCCGCTTTGTGTGCGCCTGCAACAGGCTTAAGAGACCTCGCTTGGAATAACGTTAAGGCGTTAATCGAAACCGGAGGTTCTATGTGGCAAAACCGCTCACTGAGTCGCGCAGCCTATGAAGTTCCTAAAGGTGGCGGAGTTTCTTCCATTTATGCAGGAGCATTGTGGATGGGAGGTATCTCACCTGACCAACAATTGAAACTAGCGGCGGTAACGTTCCGTGGATCAGGAAACGACTACTGGCCAGGTCCGCTTACAAATGACGGAACGGCCTCTGTGACTGAGTCTACTTGTGAGCAATACGACCGCTTCTTTGTTTCATTGCGTCAAGATGCGCAAAAGCATCGTGCATATTTCGATTGTATCGCTGCTGGCGGAACAGATTGCGCAACAGACTATGCCATTCCTGGATATTTCTATGAGTACCCTGCTATTGGCAATACGGCAGCTGGTCAAGATTTATATCTTGCGCCCTTCTATGATTATGATCAAGATGGGTTCTACAATCCGCAAAGCGGTGACTATCCATGGTACGACTTCTTAAGAGAAATCAATTGCGCAGAGCGTCGCAGAGAAGACATCGTGCCATTGTACGGGGACCAAACTTACTATTGGATTTTTAACGACAAGGGTAATGCCCACACTGAGTCTCAGGGACAGCCTATTGGTATGGAAATTCGTGCACAAGCCTTTGCGTTTACTTCGAATGATGAGGTAAACAATATGACTTTCTACAACTACGTATTGATTAACCAAGGTTCACAAACCTTGACAGAAACATATTTCGGATCATGGGTTGACCCTGATATAGGTACTTCAACAGATGACTACGTTGGTTGTGACGTTCAACGTGGATTGGGATATTGCTACAATGGTGATGCTTTTGATGAGCCAACTTCTTCTTCTTTAGGATACGGTTCAAATCCTCCTGCTGTTGGAGTTGACTTCTTTGAAGGTCCTTATCAAGATGCCGACAACAAAGACAATCCGTTAACAACTGATATCATCGACGCTATCGATCAAGACGGTATTCCTTACAAAGGTTTAGGTATTGGTTATGGAGATGGCGTTATTGATAATGAGCGCTTCGGAATGCGCAAGTTCGTTTACTACAACAACAGCCAAAATCCTGTTAATGGTGAGCCCGCTTTACCGAGTCACTTCTACAATTACATGAGAGGTTTCTGGAAAAACGGACAACGCATGAACTACGGCGGTAACGGAGCTTCTGGAGCGAATGTTACCGACATTTCTGCGGATTATATGTTCCCAGACGATACCGATCCCTTGCATTGGGGAACAGGTGGAGTAATTACAGACGATTGGTCTGAAGAGTCTGAGGGTAATCCACCAAATGACCGTCGTTTCATTCAAGCTGCAGGTCCTTTTACATTGAAACCTGGTGATTACAATAACATTACGTTAGGAGTTGTATGGGCGAAAGCAAACAGCGGTGATCCTTTTGAATCTGTGCGATTACTGCGTGAATTCGATGACAAAGCACAATCATTGTTCGACAACTGTTTCGAGTTGGTTTCAGGACCCGATGCTCCAGATGTTGCCGTTCAAGAATTGGATAAAGAAATTATTCTATTGTTGAACAATGACAATGCAATCTCTACAAATTATCAAGAGAACTACGGTCCAGACCAAGGTGGTTTTGACCCAAGTATTCCAGAAGAATTAGCTGACGGAACACAACTGACTCTTGAAGACCGTTCATACAAATTTGAGGGTTATTTGGTATACCAAAGAGTGAATGACGACGTGAGCGCAAACGATTTAGGAGACATTGAAAAGGCTCGTTTAATTGCGCAGTGTGACGTTGAAAACGGAATTGGACGAATCATCAATTTCTCTCGTGACCCACTCACCGGTTATATCGTTCCTGAATTGAAAGTAGATGGCACTGATGCAGGAATTCAACGTTCATTCCAGGTAACTACAGATGCATTCGCAACAGGTAACAATGCACTTGTTAATCACAAGACCTATTACTTCATGGTTATTGCATATGGTTATAACAACTATTCGCAATATGACATCGCCTTGGAAAAAGGTCAAGACGAAGCATTCCTTTCTTCAAGAAAGAGCGCTATTGGGGAAATTCAGAAAATCTCTGCAATCCCACACATCCCTTCTCCTGAATTAGGTGGCACTATCCAAAATTCAAATTACGGAGATGGTGTTCCATTGACTCGTATTGAAGGAAAAGGAAACGGAAACAACGACTTGCTGTTGGGTTCTGAGACCGAAGCAATCATCCTTGCGAACAACAAAATCAGTGAATTAACCTACGCTCCCGGCAAGGGTCCTGTTCAAGTGAAGGTTGTCGATCCATTGCGTGTTCCTTCCGCAGACTTCGAACTTCGTCTAAAAACAACTGAATTCGGAGAAGACACTCCAGACAGTATGTATTGGGAATTGGAGAATCTTGACAACGGAACCATTTACGGAACCTATAAGAAATTCAATACTTCAAGTGAAGACGTAATTCTAGATTGGGGACTTTCAGTTACTTGGGGACAATACGATTACCAAGTTGACGGTGAAGAAGTAAAGCACTATACTGAACTTCTTTCATCTTCTGTTTCATACGATGACCCTTCAAAACCATGGTTACTTGGAATTCAAGATGCTGAAGGATTCTCAGAACAAAACTGGATTCGTGCAGGAAGTGTAAAAACAGAGGGGACAGATCCACAAGCGTTATCAGAAGCGTTGTATGACGACTTTGAGCAAGGAAGTTCTGGATTCCCATTCACAGATGAGCAAGAGAAATACGAAGCAGTTGCCGGAGGAACATGGTCGCCCTATTGCTTGGTATCAGGAACAGTCCTAGATCCAAATGATGCCACGATCATTGTAAACAACGTTGCTCCTACAACTGATGCTCTTAAAGGCGATCTAGACCAACTTGATCAACAACGCAAATCAAACATTAAAGGCCTGAATAACGTTGATGTTGTCTTCACAAAAGACAAATCGAAATGGACGCGTTGTCCTGTATTGGAAATGCAATACACCTCTTCCCTAGCTGAAGACAATGACGGTGATAACACTGTTGATCCCGAAAAAATGAAAGTACGTCGCGCACCTTCAGTTGACAAAAACGGAAGAAAAGCAGGACAGGCCGGATACAACTCAGCAGAAGGAGATTTAGTAGGTGCTATCGGTATGGGTTGGTTCCCTGGATATGCGATTGACCTGAGCACAGGAGAAAGATTGAACATGGCCTTCGGTGAGGACAGCTGGTTAGTTGGAGAAAACGGTCGCGACATGATCTGGAATCCTTCGACCCGTTTATACACAAACAATTTTCAACCATTATTCGGTGGGCAACATTGGATTTATGTGTTTAAGAACCTTCGCTACGAAGATTACTCAGCAACAAGTCCTGCCTCTAGCCTTGCTTTAAGTCCAACTTATGACAATGGAGAGTTCTTGTACAGCAAATTGTCTGATCCATCAATCAGCTCTTCAAACTGGAAAAAAGTATTCCGCGGATGTACGTGGGTAGGAAGCGGACTGGTAAATCCTGAACACCCTCTGCTTTCTGTAGAAGAAGGTCTTATTCCTAACGATGTTCGCATTAGCATCCGTGTGGCTAAACCATACAGCAGCTACTCGTACAACAATCCTGACGTTACCACCACCGCAGGTTCGGTTAACGAATGGAGAAACATTTATACCTTCTCAACGAAGAATATTGCAACCACATTGAACGATGCAAATACGCTTACGTCAGTGCTAGACATTATCAATATTGTTCCTAATCCTTACTACGCGTTCAGTTCATATGAAACCAATCAGTTGGACAACCGCGTTAAGATTACCAATCTTCCAGACATTTGTACCGTTTCAATCTATGATTTGAATGGTAACAGAATCAGACAATTCAAGAAAGCTGACAAAATCACAAGTATCGATTGGGATTTGAAAAACGAAAGAAACATTCCTATCGCATCAGGAACTTACATTATACATGTAGATGTACCTGGCATTGGAGAGAAAATCTTGAAATGGTTCGGCATTATGCGTCCAGTTGACTTGAATAACTTCTAATTGAAAAACGAATTACGATCATGAAAAAATCAATCATATCACTTTCTCTGATTTTAGGAATTACCTCCTCGCTTTTTGCGGGAAATCCTGATAGATCTGGATCAGCCGGTGCGAGCCACTTGCTTGTGAATCCTTGGGCTCGTTCATCGGGATTGGGGAATTCTTCTCTCTCTTCAGTAACAGGAGTAGAAAGTGTGTTTTTAAACGTTGCAGGATTGGCCTTCACGAAAAAAACAGAATTGCTTTTCACCAATACGCAGTATTTCGTTGGAACAGGTATTCAATTGAACGCTGCAGCCTTTGGGCAAAAGGTAGGAAAATCGGGTGCCTTCGCATTGTCAGTTGTAAATATGAATTTCGGAGACATAGCTCGCACAACAGAAGCACTTCCTGAAGGTGGTATAGGCTCTTTCACTGTAAACTATTCCAACATTGGAATAAGCTTCGCGAAAGAATTTTCTAACAGTATCTACGGTGGTCTTACTGTTCGTTTAATCAGCGAAGCCATTTACAATGTGCGCTCACAAGGTGTTGCTTTCGATGCTGGAATACGCTACGTAACAGGAGAAAAAGACAACGTTCGCTTTGGTATTACTCTGCGTAACGTTGGACCTCCTATGAAATACAAGGGTGACGGTATGACAGTTTCTGCTGTAATTCCTTCAAGCGGTAATACGTTAACTGTTGAACAGCGTTCACAGCCTTATGAAATGCCTTCCATGGTAAACGTTGGTTTCGCTTACGATTTCCTAATGAAAAACAGTATGAAGTTAACAGCTAATGCTGCCTATACCTCGAACTCTTTCAGTAAGGATCAATTAGCTCTTGGTTTGGAGTATAATCTTCGCAACCGACTTTTCTTAAGAGGTGGCTTCCAGCAAGACATTGGGTCTAACACTACATACAATGCGAAAAGCGCCTTGTCTGGACCAACGGGAGGTATGACTATTCAATTGCCAGCAGGTGATAACGGAAGCGTTATTGGCTTAGATTATTCTTACCGCTTAACAAATCCTTTCAACGGAATTCATAGCATGGGAATTCACATTACGCTTTAAAATTCTTACTATATTTGTTTTGAAACCTCGTTCGCGGGGTTTCTTTATTTTAATACATACAAGACTATGTCACACATTGCCTATTACACAGCGGAAGGCCTTAAAAAATTAAAAGACGATTTATACAACCTCAAGATGGTTGAACGTCCTAAAATTAGTCAGCAAATTGCTGAAGCAAGAGACAAAGGTGACCTCAGCGAAAATGCCGAATATGACGCAGCCAAAGAAGCGCAAGGACACCTTGAAGCACGCATAGCTAAAATGGAAGACCTAGCAGCCAACGCTCGTTTAATCGACGATTCGCACATTGACAACTCTAAAGTATACATTCTCTCTCGTGTTAAGTTGAAAAACCTAAAGTCTAACACTGAAGTCGAATACACCCTAGTTGCAGAAAACGAAGCCAACCTTGCTCTGAAAAAAATTAGTATTGATTCACCGATTGGCAAAGGACTTCTTGGCAAAAAAGTGGGTGATATTGCGGAAGTTCAAGTTCCTGCAGGAACTATACAACTCGAAATTCTAGACATTAATCGCTAATGGCCACCCTATTTACGCGTATTATCAATGGAGAAATCCCCTGCTACAAAATAGCCGAGAACGAACTTTTCATAGCGTTTTTAGATATTCTACCCGTTGCAAAGGGGCATGCTTTAGTGGTTCCTAAAAAGGAAATAGACTATATATTCGATCTTCCTAACGAAGAGTTGCAAGCCTTAAATCTTTTTGCCAAAGAAGTTGCTCGAAAAATTCAGGCAGTAATTCCTTGTAAAAAAATTGGCATCAGCGTTATTGGATTGGAAGTACCCCATGCGCACATGCATCTCATTCCAATCAACAGCATTAACGATATGAATTTCGAAAAGAAACGTTTGAAATTCACTCCAGAAGAATACACTGAACTCTCTCAAAAAATTTCTAACGCTTAATTTCAATTTTATTGAAACTAAAAAAGGCCCTATTGCTAGGGCCTTTTCTATGAATTAAAGAATCAAATTAGTTCTTCAATATTTTCTTTCTTGCAACAGCGTTGTTCGAAGTGTGAATCTCTACCGTGTACATTCCCGCAGACCAGTTAGAAGAATCTACGAATACAACTTCTTGATTGGTTGTGTTCGAGTTGTAAACCACTCTTCCCATTGCATCGAATACACGAATTGCACTTACACGCTCTGAAGCGCGAATTGCAAACGACTCATTCGCTGGATTTGGAAATACATTGAATGAAACTTCTTCGTTTTCTTCTACACCAATGTAACATGGGCTAGTGTTCAAGTTTAAAGCACAAGCAATACGTGGAACTGAATAACCCATAATTGTATCGCAATAAGCCATTCCTTTTGTCATAGACATATCAGGGTTACTTAACAAACCGTTTGCACTTCCCGGATTTGTAGCGGTATCCCACCAATCCCAAGGAGATGAATCTGCTGGCGTTGTAGCGGGACGCTCCAATGGGAACAAACCATGGAAACCATTGTTGGTAGAGTTTGCAGCATCGGTAAATGGTTGACCTAGAGCGTAGCCTTCAGCCAATTCAAAAATTCCGTTGTTACCGTAAGCGCTCATAGCCAGTTGCACATCATAGCTTCCACTAACCTCCACTACTGGTAGGAGCAAACCAGGAACGATAACCATACCGTAATAATAAGGAGCAAAAGGATCTGAAGGAACTTGGAAAGAAATCATCGGATTGTCGTTTGCGTCAATCCAAGAAATATCTCCGCAAGCACCGCCCATGTTTAACGCAACACTTACGTCAGAGCTATAACCTACGTGGTTAGCATAACAAAGAGTATCACCATTCAAAGGGTTAACACCAACAGAAGTACCATTGATATCTCCATTCACGAAATCCAATACCATTGGAATACCAGTGCTCGTTGTAAACTTAGGAAGTAACAAGTCAGTGTATGCATCAATTCCTGTTACAGCGAAAGAGATATACCCACCTGTACCTTGACCCCAAACAGCAACGCGAGTTGGATCGATTCCAAATGGATTTCCACCCTCAGCAGCAGTCATACGGAAATAACGAACAGCAGTGCGACAGTCTTGAACACCACGGTAAGCCGCGTTAATCAGAGTGTTTACACGCTCTTCTTGAGTCGCAGCAATTGGATTCCATCCAAGACGGTAATCGCAAGAAGCAACGACATATCCCAACTTAGCTAAACGAGTACACAACTCAACAATTGTGGCATCCGTTTTTGTTCCACCTGTACCCTGGTTCTGTGGGAAAGGAAGGAAGTTTCCAGTGTGGAAATAAAGAATAACTGGACGGTTCGTTTCAGTGTCTCCAGCTGGAGAATAAACATCCATTTTTAATCCCTCTGGAACCGCTTGGCCAAGCTGGGAATAATACAATACTGTAGCGTTAACACCATAGGTAACGTCAGTTTGAACGTCAACCGAAGTAAATTGCTCAGTCATGTAACGTTGGGCAGTTGCTCCTGTTACACTCAACATCGCAATTGCAATCAATGAGTAGATTTTTTTCATAAGTTATTTATTTGATTTTTGATGATTGAACGAATATTGAACGCTAAGATAGGCCATTCTTCCAATTGAAGGACCACCGTACACCTGAACTTGTTGATTATTTAATACGTTAGAGGCTCCTAACTTAAAGAAAACATTAGAGTCAATTAAACTGTAATTCACTTGAACATCTACCATATTGTAGGTATTTATATACCCCGTAAACTGAGGAGACCCTTCAAACAGATATCCTTGTATCCACTTGTAGTTCACACTATACCCCCAACAATTTCCTTCGCTCGATTCGAACAATTTATTTCCAGTAACGCTTAGATTATACTTATGCTTCGGTGTATTGAAAGCCGGAATAATTGGGTCATTTGGATCGCTTCTTACAATACTGTTGAATGAATAGTTTGCACCGAAACTATGCTTCTCGTGGAAATAATAATTCACTCCTACATTCAACCCTTGTGTAATAACCGTATTCTTTGAGTTTGCCGAATAACGATAAACTTGCAAATCTTCTGGAAGGTAAGACGGCGGTGGGAAATTTGCAGAAAGACCAATATTGTAGCCTATGAAATGCTTGTAAACACTGTAATAAGCACCTAAATCTATATATACCTTATTATCAAAAAAAGACCCGCGATAACCCAGCTCCATGGTCTTTACTTGCTCAGGACGAATAGGATCAATGTTGAAATACTTGAGACTGTCTGTTTCCAACGTATTTCTATATGCATTGAAACTAGCTATTGTAATGAGAGAATCAACACCGTTCAAATTTCCACTTAGAATTGCAGGACCCACGTCTAAATTTAAATACTGATCGGTTAGTGTTGGGTTCCTCAATGCAGAAGAAAAAGATGCACGCAGGTAGTGGTTTTTCTTAGGCTGAAAGACTAGCGATGCCGCCGGGCTAACTAAAGCCTTAAAATTTACATTTTTATCCAAGCGCACAGTTCCACTGGCGGTCAAACGGTTCTCCATAAATTTTCGAGTGGCCCCGAAATACAATCCACCTTCATAATTATAAATTCTCTCGGTGTCGTCGGTAAAAATTGTTCCTGCGGAATTTGGACGATACAAACGCGCGTTCCCTCCAATTCTATAATCCATGTAACCCGCCCCTTTCCATTGATATTCACCTTGCGTGTGAAAAAGAGAAGAACGATCGTAGAACCGCGTTCCCCCCTCGACACCGTTATTATTCGCAGAAGTAATACTGTTAAAGTTGGAATTGAATAAAGCAGATCCAGGTTGAAAAAATCCATACTGTTGACCCCCCATTGGAATTCCTGCCGTTCCGTTGTTCGTCCAATTTTCTACCAACTGATGATAAAAGGCCAAACTATCAGCGTGCTGCGCTGACCAAGAAGCATATTGCTGGTCAGTAGGAACAATGAAATAATTCGGTTCAGCCGGCCAATTCGGATTCTGAACGTATTGCGGATAATCCATGTCCAACACCCTGTTTCGAATTGAATCTTGCCAATACTTAACATAAGCATTCGCCCAGTTCTCGTCCGAACGCGCAGCGTCCTGCAACTTCAATGCTGTGAAATAAGGGTCGAAACTCTTTCCTGCATTCTCGCCAGTTCCATAAAAGCGAATGAAATATTTATCCTTCTTTTTCAATTCAACACGACCTTGATAGAACAAAATATCGCGCAAACTAAATCGGTTGTCACCTTGATATACTGTTGTTCCCTGGCCTAGATTTCCTGCAACAATTAACTCCGGCGAATTTTCTTCGAGCTCAGGTTTCAAACGCAAATGAACAGAGGCGTTGGCCTTCACATTCTTTGTGTTGTAGTCCACTAAATCAGATTCGCGATAACCCGTTCTGAAAAATGTTCCCAATCCTGGTTTTCCGTTCGGATCCTCTGCATAATCGTTCGCTGGGAAATACTCATCGCCGTATATATTCACAGCGTCAAATCTTCCTGGATTGCTCGCTGAATAACCACCGTTATAAATCTGAGATTGATTATCCGCTGCCCAATCTAACGCTTTAAATGCAAAGACATTGAATTTGTAAGCTAAGTACTTATGCCCTTCCTTGTTGGAAAACGCGTGTGCAAAACGCACCGATGGTTCAACCAACTGTCTCTCGCCAACGCGCAATTGAGCAGTTAATCCGGTATAGACAAACGGATCTTTCGTTTCCATTTTAATTACACCGTTAAAAGCACCAGGACCGTAAAATGCACTACTCGCCCCTTGTACAATTTCCACTGCGAAAACATCTAAATCGGGAGCGCCTAGAAAATTTCCTAAAGAGAAATTCAAACCAGGTGATTGATTGTCTACACCGTCAATCAGCTGCAAGCTTCGAACTGGTGAGGTAGAATTGAAACCTCTCGTATTGATAACACGAAATCCTAAACTTGCTGTGGTTAAATCGACTCCTTTCAAGGCTCCCAACCCTTCGTAGAAATTTCCCGCTGCGGAATTTTTAATCGCTGTCAAATCCATTCGTTCAACAGTCAATGGATTCTGTTTTTGTTTTTCAGTAATTCGTGTGTCGCGAATAATAACAGTTGGACCGAGATCGCCAGTTATCATTTCAACCAAAATAAAATCGGTGTTTCTTGCAACAATTTCCTGATCAGCAAAACCTACATACTTCACAACCAACGTCACCGGAAGTCCAGAAACTTTAATGGAAAATTCTCCGTCGTAATCGCTAGAAGCTCCATTGCTCGTGCCCTTCTGAAAAACAACAGCACCTGTGAGTGAAGCTTGATTCTGTTGCTCAACCACCTTTCCTCGCAGAGTTTGCGCATAGGAGACCGTTGTGGTCAGCAACGTAAGAAGATTGAATAGGAGCTTTCTCATTTGACTACAATTTACAACCATTTGATTATAAAGAACAAAGTTCAAAAAGAACTTATTAAAAATGAAATGAAGAAAAAAAGGGCCGCACTGCGACCCTTTCCTATTTATTTCTTAATTGAATTATCCGCTGCAAGATTCGCAAGAATCTGGATTATCTATTGAACAGGCAATCGCGTCCACATTTGTCTGCGAAAGTGTGTCTGGGGTAATATTCATGCTTACTGACACCGGAGCACTCTCCATTACCACTTCAGTTTTTGGCTTTGACAATTGTGACTTATCTACCGTAAACTTAATAGCGTCCGTTGCTGCCTTAGTACGCAAGTAATACATTCCAGTTTTCAATCCTTTTTCCCAAGCATAGAAATGCATGGATGTTAGCTTTCCGAAGTTGGCATTTTCCATGAAGATATTCAACGACTGACTTTGGCAAATGAAGGCACCACGATCAGCAGCCATGTCAATTACTACACGTTGTGAAATCTCCCAAGCTGTTTTGTATAGGGCTTTCAAGTTGTCTGGAATCTCATCGATGTTCTGAACAGAACCGCTGGTTGACATTAACTTGTTTTTCAAGTTGTCGTTCCACAACCCAAGATTTACAAGGTCTTTCAATAAGTGCTTATTCACAACAATGAATTCGCCTGCCAAAGTTCTTCTTGAATAAACATTCGTGGTATAGGGTTCGAAACATTCGTTATTACCTAAAATCTGCGCAGTAGAAGCCGTTGGCATTGGAGCTAGCAACAAGCTGTTGCGCATTCCGTATTTCGTAATTTCTTCTTTCAACACGCTCCACTCCCAACGATCAGTCGGAGTAACATTCCACATATCAAATTGAAGGATGCCCTTCGATGCTGGAGAACCTTGGAAGGTTTCGTAAGCACCGTCTCTGCGCGCTAAATCTTTCGATGCTGTGCAAGACGCATAATAGATGGTTTCGAAAACTTCGCGATTTAACTTTTTCGCTTCCTCCGATTCAAATGGGAAACGCAATAAAATAAACGCATCTGCCAATCCTTGAACACCAATTCCAATTGGACGGTGACGCATGTTTGAGTTACGTGTTTCAGGAACTGGGTAATAATTTCCGTCAATAATCTTGTTCAAGTTCACCGTTAATTGGTAAGTCACTTCAAACAACTTATCGTGATCGAAAGCTCCGTCTTTTACAAATTTCGGTAACGCTATTGAGCCTAAATTACAAACTGCAATTTCATCAGGTGCAGTGTACTCAATAATTTCGGTACACAAGTTAGAACTCTTGATCGTACCCAAGTTTTGCTGATTGCTCTTGCGATTCGCAGCATCTTTGTACAACATGTATGGGTTACCGGTCTCAATTTGCGATTCGATAATTTTGTACCACAAGTCTTGTGCTTTGATTGTCTCTCTTCCTTTTCCTTCCGACTCGTATTTAGTATACAACTTTTCGAATTCCTCACCCCAACAATCAGAAAGTCCAGGACATTCATTTGGACACATCAATGTCCATGTTCCGTTGTCCTTCACGCGCTGCATGAACAAATCAGGAATCCATAGAGCATAGAACAAATCACGCGCACGAATTTCTTCTTTACCGTGGTTTTTTCTTAAGTCTAAAAAGTCATAAACATCTGCGTGCCACGGTTCAAGATAAATCGCAAATGAACCTTTGCGCTTTCCACCGCCCTGATCTACATAACGCGCTGTATCGTTGAATACACGCAACATGGGAACAATGCCATTGCTCGTGCCGTTTGTACCTCTGATGTAAGAACCCTTCGCACGAACATTGTGAATGCTAAGTCCTATACCACCGGCGCTTTGAGAAATTAAAGCTGTTTGCTTCAACGTATCATAAATTCCAGGGATACTGTCATCTTTCATTTGAATAAGGAAGCAAGAGCTCATCTGAGGCTTCGGGGTTCCAGCATTGAAAAGCGTAGGAGTTGCATGTGTGAACCACCCTTCGCTAATCATGTTGTAAGTCTTCACAATTTCATCTAAATCTGTCTTGTGAATTCCAACGGCAACGCGCATGAACAAGTGCTGTGGACGTTCCACCACTGTACCGTGCATCTTCAACAAATACGATTTTTCCAATGTTTTGAAACCGAAATAATCGAATTGAAAATCACGATCGTAGATAATCGTGCTGTCCAATAATGGCGCATTCTCCGTTATCACGTTGTAAACGTCTTCTGCAATTAAGCCCGCGCCTTTTCCAGTCTTCGGATCTACATAATTGTATAAATCTGAAATAGTTTGAGAAAAAGACTTCTTGGTATTCTTGTGTAAGTTTCCGATAGCTATTCGAGAGGCAAGAAGAGCATAGTCCGGATGCGTCGTCGTATTCGTAGCGGCTATTTCAGCTGCTAGCGTATCTAACTGACTTGTGGTTACTCCATCGAATACCCCTTCAATTACCTTCATGGCAATTTTCAAAGGATCTATGATGGGATTCAACCCGTAACATAATTTTGAAATTCTAGCAGTGATCTTATCGAATTTCACTGTCTCTTTTCTACCGTCTCTTTTTACTACAAACATGTGCTTCTATATATTTCGTTAATGCTTAATTTTCCTAGAATTCTTCCGAGAATGAAATGGCTCTTGAATCTTCTGATGGGCCATCTTTCACTCCTGCTTTCTGATATTCCGCCACACGCTTTTCAAAGAAATTCGTCTTTCCTTCAACACTTATTAAATCCATAAAATCGAACGGATTTGTGCTGTTGTATATTTTATCGCTCCCTAGTTCGCTCAACAATCTGTCCGCTACGAATTCAATATACTGACTCATCAAATCGCTGTTCATTCCAATTAAACGTACAGGAAGTGCGTCAGTGACGAATTCTCGCTCGATAGCTACTGCTTGTTCAATAATTTCACGAACGCGTTCGACAGGTAGTTTGTTTTGAATATGCTCGTTGTAAAGCAAACAAGCAAAATCACAATGCATTCCTTCGTCACGACTAATCAACTCATTACTGAACGTCAATCCTGGCATGAGTCCGCGTTTCTTCAACCAAAAAATACTGCAGAAACTTCCAGAAAAGAAAATCCCCTCAACAGCAGCGAAAGCGACCAAACGTTCCGCGAAAGTTCCTCCTTTTATCCAACGCAATGCCCATTCGGCTTTCTTCTTCACACAATCTAACGTGTCGATTGCCTTGAATAAATAATTTTTATCCGCAGTATCCTTAATGTAAGTGTCAATCAGCAATGAATAAGTTTCACTGTGAATGTTCTCCATCATGATTTGAAATCCGTAGAAAAATTTCGCTTCGGTATATTGAACTTCGCGAACAAAATTCTCTGCCAAATTCTCATTTACAATTCCATCGCTTGCTGCAAAGAATGCCAATACATGTTTAATGAAGTGACGCTCGTCGTTGTTCAACTTAGTATTCCAATCTACCAAATCAACACTCAAATCAATCTCCTCAGCCGTCCAAAAACTTGCCTCTGAAGTTTTATACATCTGCCAAATATCTTGGTGAACAATAGGGAAAAGTACAAATCTGTCTGGATTCTCCTTCAAAAGCGGTTCTTCGTGCTGCATCTATTTAAATAATTGTTTTGGTTCCTAAATTCCTACGAGCTCATAAAAATCGAGAATAGAAATTCAGGACTTCAAAGATTCGTTATTGATTGTGAAATTGCAACTTAAAACAGTTAACAAGAAGGGCTAGTTTTTAACAATTAAATTTTCATATCCCTAGAACCCTTGCCCATCTAGTGATTCGCAAATTTTTATTTTTTTTCTTGCAAAAATGACAGAATTTCCGATATATTATGTGGCACTACTTTTAGCTTGAAAAATAGTAAATACGTCTTCATTTTATCCCTTATCAAATAGAAGAAGGCGTTACATTTGTAACCATTAATTGAAGAACCTATGCTCGGAGCGCTGAATACTATTCTGAAGAAAATAATCGGAGATAAAAAAGAGAAAGATATTGAAGCTATTCAACCGCTTCTTAAAGCTACCAAATCTGCTTGCGAAGCCCTTTCAAACGCTAGCGCAGATGATGTCCGTCAGATGTCTCAAGACATGCAAACTCGCATCCAAAATCATATTCAGCACCTTGAAGATGAAGTTCAAGCATTGAATGATAAAGCCGATGAGCTTCCGCTTGACGCTTTGGAAGAAAAAGAAGGTATTTACGCTGAGGTTGACAAAGTTAGAAAAACAATAAACGAAGAAATTGAAAAGGTTCTAGTCGAAATACTTCCGGAGGCATTTGCAGTCATTAAGCGCACCGCAGAGATTTTCAAAAGCAATGAGGAAATCACGGTCTCGGCAAACGCATTTGACAAAGATTTCGCTATTCAAACTTCCAAAGATTACGTTCGCATAGAAGGAGACAAGGCCATTTGGAAAAACAACTGGTCAGCTGCTGGGAATAGATTCACTTGGGACATGGTTCACTACGATGTGCAGTTAATCGGAGGTATTGCCCTTCACCAAGGGAAGGTTGCCGAAATGGCTACCGGTGAAGGTAAAACGCTTGTTGCAACACTTCCTGTTTTCTTAAATGCACTTGCAAATAGAGGAGTTCACGTGGTAACCGTGAATGACTATTTGGCTCGTCGCGACTCTGAATGGATGGGGCCACTTTATGAATTTCACGGACTAAGCGTTGATTGCATTGACAAGCACCAACCGAATTCTGACGCTCGAAGAAACGCCTATCGTTCGCATATTACCTTTGGAACGAACAATGAATTTGGTTTCGACTACCTGCGTGATAACATGGCGGTAGAGGCTTCACATTTGGTTCAACGCAAGCACCACTTTGCAATTATTGATGAAGTAGATTCTGTTTTAATTGACGAGGCAAGAACCCCGCTTATCATTTCAGGTCCTACATCAAAAGGAGATCAACAAGAGTTCGACGCGTTAAAACCAAAGATTCAAGTCTTAATTAACGCGCAGAAATCCACGGTTACAGATTTTTTAACTGACGCTAAGAAAAAACTTCAACCCGAATCTGGAACTCCAAACAAAGAAGAATTAACAGAAGGAGGATTAGCCCTTCTTCGCGCATACCGTGGATTACCGCGCAATAAAGCCTTAATTAAATTTTTAAGTGAAGACGGAATTAAAGCCGTTCTCCTAAAAACAGAAGGACAACATTTACAGGACAACCAACGCGAAATGCCAAAGGCAGATGCTGAATTGTTCTTCGTTATTGATGAAAAAAACAATCAAATCGAATTGACCGACAAGGGAATTCAATTAATGTCGAAAAACATGGAAGACGATCGTTTCTTCGTCCTTCCAGACATCGGAACCGAAATTGCAACCATCGAAAAATCTTCAATGTCCGACGCTGAGCGCGTGAGCGCGTTAGAAGAATTGCAGCGCGATTATAGTGTGAAGAGCGAGCGTATCCATACCATAAATCAACTTCTTAGAGCCTATGCTCTTTTCGAAAGAGACAAGGAATATGTGGTTATGGATAACAAGGTGAAAATTGTTGACGAGCAGACCGGTCGTATGATGGAAGGTCGTCGATTCTCTGACGGACTTCACCAAGCCATTGAAGCGAAAGAAAATGTGAAAGTTGAAGCGGCAACTCAAACCTACGCTACAGTTACTTTGCAGAACTATTTCCGCATGTACCATAAATTGGCGGGTATGACAGGAACTGCAGAAACCGAAGCGGGTGAATTGTGGGACATCTACAAGTTAGATGTGATGATTATCCCAACACATCGCGCTATTTCAAGAAAGGACCAAGACGACAAAATTTATAAAACGAAGAGAGAAAAATACAACGCGGTAATTGAAGAAATAGCTGAGTTGCGTGAAGCCGGAAGACCTGTATTGGTTGGTACTACTACCGTTGAAGTATCTGAAGTTCTAAGTAGAATGCTTCGTCAACGCGGTATTGACCATCAAGTTTTGAACGCGAAGCTTCACCAAAAAGAAGCGGAAATTGTATCACTTGCGGGAAAGGCAGGAACTGTAACCATTGCAACAAACATGGCCGGTCGTGGTACCGACATTAAACTTGGCGAAGGTGTTAAAGATTCTGGTGGATTAGCCATCATTGGTACTGAACGACACGATTCTCGTCGTGTTGACCGCCAGTTGCGCGGACGTTCCGGTCGACAAGGAGATCCAGGATCAACCTCGTTCTACGTAGCGCTCGAAGATGATCTCATGCGATTATTTGGAAGCGATCGTATTGCTAAAATGATGGACAGACTTGGCCTCAAGGAAGGCGAAGTAATTCAACACTCAATGATTACCAGCTCTATCGAAAGAGCTCAGAAAAAAGTAGAAGAAAACAACTTCGGTATTCGTAAACGATTGTTGGAATTCGATGATGTCATGAACGCGCAGCGTGAGGTTATTTACAAACGCAGAAGACACGCCTTGTTTGGAGAGCGCTTGAAGCTTGACATTGACAATATGCTATACGACTTGGCTCAAGCAGCTGTTTCGTATGCCCACAGCGCGAAAAACTACGATGCCTACAAAATTGAACTGTTGCGTTATTTTGGTATTGAAGCACCGGTAACTCACGATCAATTCATTCAAGAAAATGAAATGAATGTGATTCATGCAACATACGAAGCTGTTTTAATGGCTTATACTTCTCGTATAGATAGCCTTGCGAAAGAAGCGTTTCCAGTTATTGAAAATGTTTATCGTACTAATTCACAAGGATACCAAAACATTGCAATTCCATTCAACAATGGTCTGAAGGGAATTCAAGTTGCAGTTAACCTGGATAAAGCTCATTCTTCGGGTGGAAAAGAAATGATTAGCGCCCTTGAAAAAGGAATTACACTAGCCATCATAGATCAAAATTGGAAGGAGCATTTACGAGCAATGGACGATCTAAGAAGCAATGTTCAGTTTGCAGCGCACGAGCAAAAAGACCCCTTGTTGATCTACAAAAAAGAAAGTTTCGACTTGTTCCGTATCATGATTACGAAGACCAATGCTGAGATTGCTAATTTTCTATTGACTTGTCAACTGCCTTCCGGAACTCAAGCCAATCAAGCCCCTCAGCGCGAAGTTGTTCGTACACAAACTACGAAAGCGGACTCTGGAAACTTGAATCAACATTCAAGTCAAGCACAAGAAGCAGGTGAAAGAATTTCTCAACAACGCAGTGCGCCTGTTGTAGCTGACCCGAAAATTAATCGTAACGAACCTTGTCCATGCGGTTCAGGAAAGAAATACAAATCCTGTCACGGAAAATAATTATTCCGCGGCAAGATTTTCCCATTTTTCCATAAGTCCTTCAAGCTCCTTTTTTAGTTGCTCGTACTTGGTATTTTGTGAATTCACGAGATCCGAATTTGAATAATCCATAGTTGACATTTCATTTTCAAGTTCGGCCATTTGAACCTCCTTCTTTTCAATGTCTCCTTCAACTTTCTTGATCTCTTTTTCCTTTGTCTTATCAATTTTCACTGCAGGCTTAGGCTCAACAAACGCTTCTTCCTTTTGAATTTTCTCTTGCAGCTTTATCACTTTTTCATTCTCATAAAGAGCAATGCTCGTGGCCTTTTTGTCTCTTAAGAATTCCTTCACATCACCAGGGAATACAACCATTCTATCCGCTTGTATCTCGAAAACTTTTTGGGTTAATCCGTCGAGGAAATCTCTGTCATGAGATACCAACAAAACAGTTCCGTCGTACTTTGCGATAGCATTTTTCAGCACTTCTTTCGAAGCCAAGTCCAAGTGGTTCGTTGGTTCATCCAGCACCAAGAAGTTATAAGGTTGAAGCAACAATTTACAAAACGCCAGGCGCGCCTTTTCACCTCCGGAGAGGACCTTAACTTTTTTATCTATATCGTCACCGCTGAACAAAAACGCACCAAGTAATCCACGCACACCCTTGCGAATGTCTCCAACGGCTTCATCATCTATCGTTTGGAAAACTGTTTTTTCACCATCTAAAATATCGCTTTGGTTTTGCGCATAATAGCCAACTTCAACGCTGTAACCAATCTTCAATTCACCATCAAAGGCCTCTTGATTCATGATCATGCGTAGCATTGAACTCTTTCCCGCACCATTCTTTCCGATAAGCGCAACTTTTTCACCACGGACAATCTGAAAATTCACCTTTGAAAAAAGATGTAAATCGCCGTATGACTTTCCAACATCAAAACCTTCTAAGATAACTTTACCTGCGTGTGGTGCAGGTGGAAAAGCAATTCGAACTTTCGTTCCGTCTATATCATCGACCTCAATTTTATCGAGCTTGTCGAGCTTACGAATTAAAGTTTGAGCAAATGCTGCTTTGTCTTTTTTCGCACGAAACTTATCGATTAATTTCTTGGTGTCTTCGATGTATTTTTGTTGGTTCTTTGCGGCGTTTTCTTGACGCTCCACCTCTGATTCGCGCTGAACAATGTACTTGGAATACGAAAATTTGTAGTCGTATAACTTCGATTTTGAAATCTCAATGGTACGTTTCGTCACATTATCCAAGAAGGTTCTGTCGTGCGAAATGAGAACAATTGCACCTGGGTATTCAACCAAGAATTCTTCCAACCATTCTATACTCTCAATGTCTAAGTGATTGGTTGGCTCATCGAGCAACAACAAATCAGGATTCTCTAAAAGCAGTTTTCCCAATTCCACGCGCATCTTCCAACCACCGCTAAACTCGCGCATGGGACGCTTCAAATCTTTCGAAGAGAAACCCAGTCCTTTTAATACGCGCTCAATTTTCTCGTCAGTACTTCCGACATCTAGAAGCGACAATCGATGTGACACGGACTCTATTTCGTCAATTAGATTGGCATAATCGTCAGAAGTGTAATCGACGTGATTTGCTATTAAATCACCTAGCTCATCCATACGCGCCTTCATCACTTGTAGCTCACGGAAGGCGCCTTGCGCTTCTTCGTAGACTGAAGCATCTTCTGAGTGCACCATTTCTTGAGGAAGGTATCCGATTGTTGTTCCTCTGGCTAACGAAATAGTTCCTTCTGTTGGTTTTTGAATACCTGCTAAAATTTTAAGCATGGTCGATTTCCCTGCACCGTTCTTTCCCACTAAGCCTATTCTTTCGCGTGGACCTATGAAATATCCAATCTTCGAAAACAACTCTCTCGAGCCAAAATGCACACTTAAATTCCCTACTGTAATCATTCCTTCCTAAAAAAAACAAACCCCTCGGTCAAACCGAGGGGTTCAGATTCAAAACATTAAAATTAATAGTTCCACAAATCGTGTTCGTATTCGAAGATTTCCTTCTTCACACGTTCACTTTCCAATAACGCGTCAAGACCTTGGGCGTATTGTTGAATTTCACGATCATAAACATTTTCTTCTTTGATGACGTGTGCAGAGAACCTTCTCATTTCGAAAAGATCATCATAACTTCCACGGAAGGCATCGTTCACTGTGTTGAAGCTATCCCAATTCGCGAATACATAACGACACTCGCGGTAGTATAACCAAAACAAAGGAACTGCTACTGGGTTGTCCGGATCACGCAATTGTCCTTCTGCGTTTCTCGGAAGAACCATTGGAGCAATACCAATAATTCTAACATAGCGCTGAGATCGTTGCTTATCGAAAATCCAATCTTCCTTCAGACGGTATCCAACAATATCTTCTGCTTCACGAGTAATCATTGTGTCTTTCAACACATACTCATCTGCATTGATGTAGTTCTTTACTGTAATAGGAATATTCAATAACCCTTTTACTTGCTCCGGCTCCAATTTGTAAGTAAACTCATCGTCTGCTCCATCTGGACCTGTGCTGTAAGCGGTTAGATTTCCGTCATCTACACCCTTGATAATTACTTGCCACAAACTCTTGCGACCCTTTAAATCTTTCAAAGGGTACAACAACGGGTAGTTCATCTTCTGACGAAGATCAATTTCTTCCCAAACGCGCTTCTTCCAAAGCACATCAGCTTCGCGCAAATAAGGCCATTCCTTCACTCTGCGTTGCGGATTGTTTTCTTGCACATACGCTCCATCCAACACATTTCTGCGTGGTTGTGCGTAAGCACTGTTGGCAACAATCATGAATGCTGCAACAATTAGAACTGGAATTAGCTTTTTCATAGCCTTGCGTTTTAAATGTTATTATTGAACTTTCAAACTGATTGATGGAAGAGGACGTCTCTCACCAGCCACAGAAGCTTCAATTCTTTCTACATAAATCTTATCTCCAGTTTTCACTTTCGACAATGCTGTTTTCATTTCCGAGCTTAATGAACCACCGTTAGCGCGCATTTCAGGAGTAATCTTACCTGCACTCGCAACAGTCATAGTGAAGCCATTAATAGATACAGGAATACCTTGGAATACAAAGTCAGCACCCATACTAGCAAACACCGCAGAAGCTGCTGTAGCATCTCCACGAGAAATCGTCGTAGTCATGTGATTCTTTCCTTGAAACGAAGGAGTTGGATCTGGCAATTTCTTAATCTTAAACTGCTTCGCTGGCATGCTTACTTGCTTGCCATTAATTACCGCAGTAACATTAATTGTCGCATCTCTAGAACCATTGGTTGGCATTACCATATAGTTTCCACCGCCCTTTTGAGAGATCGAGCCACCACTCATGCTAACACTCAGTTGACTTGCGTCAACACCCGGAACCGAAATTTCAACTGGATTCTCTACACGCTCATAGAACACCATCATTGCCGTTGGAGAAACAACCAAAGCAGCCTCACCTACAGTAAATGGAGGGATGATGAAAGGAATTGCTTTATCAGTACCATCGGCATCTTGATAAACAATTACCCCTTTGTGCGAGTGTGATCCTAATGCACTTTCGTTAATCTTGAACTTACACTTTCCGTCTGTACCAGACATGATTGCTTCTTTTCCAGAATAATCAAATACCTCAGGCTTTGCACCGTCTCCTACTTCACCACCCATGTATACTTTGGTTTTACTCGCCTTGTTGTATGCAGCCAAATAAATTTCTGCGACAAACGAGTCTCCTTTCAAAATGTAACTTTGTTTCGGCACAACAGCAACAGTAACATCCGAGAATTTTAGATCGGAAGCGTTGATAGAAGAAGCTAAGAAGTTTAACACTGTGTTTTTAACCAAGATAACGTCAGACTCAATTTTACTCAAGTGCGCAATTACCGCAGCCAGTGGAGAGTGGTAGAAAAGTGCAGTTTCCCACTTCTCATCCGGCTCACCCTTTTCGCTGTTAGGAATATCGGCAAACGCAAAGGTGTTGGCAATTAAAGCCTTCGCCTCTGGCGCCTCTTCCACTATTGTGTGCGTGTTTCCTTTTAAGTCAGTTACTGCTAAGTTTTGACAGTCATCGGAAAACGCTGTCAACTTCTCACGCAACTCAACTGCAGACCAGGGACCGTTTTTGGGTGATGCAGGCTCGTCTCCGATTAGCATATGGGTCGTGTTTTGATTTTCATCGGGTTTAGAGACTTTTTCTTTGTCCCCGATATCAACCAAATGACCGTCAACAATGTACTCTTCGAATCCAGCACCGTCTGGATTGCCCTTTGCAGAACATGCCAAAACGTGAGCCTTCAATTCAATGATGTAACTTACCAAAGCATCGGCCTTTTCAACCATTTCGTGTGCTTTGTCTTGGAAAGGGCGAGCCTTTTCCTTGTCACTCCAATTGTCTAATAATCCTAAAGTAGCATCAGCACGTTCTTCCGAATTAGCACTGTTTTTAACCAATCCGCGATTGATCTGTATGAAGGCGTTCAAAACGTCCTTCGAAATATTCAAAGCAAGAAGTGCGGTTAGAACGAGATACATCATCCCGATCATCTTCTGCCGTGGGGTTTCTTTTCCACCAGCCATTTTAGTTCCTCCTTATTTTAATTACTATAATTATTATGTGGAACTTATGCTTGACGGCCAGAGCCCATTGCATTTAACATATTAGCGTAAATCGTGTTCAACGATTTCAAGTTATGCGCAAGCTCAGAAATATTCTCTTTGTACAACTTAGTATCTTCAACTGAGTCAGCAAGGTTTTTGACCAATGCACCCATATCTCCGAACATAAGACGTGTCTTCTCTAATTCTGTCAATTGCAACTCGTACATTCCATTCAATGCTGCAAGATTTTGAGACATTTTTTGCAAATTCTCACCTGCGCTAGCACCTTGCTCTGTATGAGCAACAAGACCAGTCAATTGCTCTGAAGCAGCTTCAAAGGTAGAAGCCAATTTAGAAACTTTAGCAGAAGCATCTTGCAATGAACTTGCGTAATTTGAACTTGCCATAGCAGCATCTGTAGAGTCTGCCATTTGACGCGCATTCGAGCTAAATGTTCTCATTCCGTCTCCAAGACTTGAAATCAAATCACCATCAATCTTAGCCTCACTCAAAAGAGCATCTAATTGTTGAGAAACACCTTTGTTTACAACAGTCTTTTTTGAACCATGTCCATGCTCTCCGTCTTCTGGAGTAGCTAATTCAGGGTAAACCAAAGACCAGTCTGGTTCTTCGTGTAAAGGTTCAAACGCTGAGAAAAAGAAGATAATAGCCTCAGTAGTCAATCCCACAACAAGCAACAAAGACGCAAACGGCCAGTGCTGAATTTTAAACATCGCTCCAATAATTACGACAGCTGCTCCGATTCCGTACAGTTTTGCCATAAAATTTTTCCAAGCTTTACTTCCAGGTTTCATTGATTTAAAAATTTAAGTTATTTATATGGTTTCTAATTGGTTTCTATGAATTATTCGCTCCCAGCTGGAATGTTCCAGTCTTCAGAAGGACCGCTTTTACCACGACCTAAGTATGTCATTGCACAACGGAAACCGATGTATGACTTAGCCGTGTCTTGGAATTCGTATGAACGAGTTCCGCATTGTATAAAGTATGAAATATCTTTCCAAGATCCTCCGCGTGTTACTTTACGCTTTTGAGTAGTTGCATCATCTTCCTTAGCGCGATAGTCGAACTCAGGATTCAAATCGTGCATAACTTCATAAGCTCCCTCGTCATATGCAGTGTTACACCACTCCGCAACATTTCCCGCCATGTTGTATAGACCCCAGCCGTTTGGAGAGTATGATCCTATTGGAACAGTATGAACTCCATTATCATCTGGATAGTCACCGCGCATAGGCTTGAAGTTAGCTAATGGACAACCTAGATAGTTACGTGTGTAAGGACCGCCCCAAGGATACTCTTCATTTGAAAGTCCACCGCGTGAAGCATATTCCCACTCAGCCTCTGAAGGCAAGCGGAAACGCTGAACGAATGTTTCTCCGTTTTGCTGCTTCCACTCATTTAGGATTTGGGTTCTCCAAGCACAGAAGGCTTGACACTGACCCCAAGTAACTCCCACAACAGGGTAGTCATCATAGGCCGGATGCCAGAAATATGTTTCTGTTAAATGTGTATTGTTCGAGTATGTGAAATCATGCGCCCACACCAAGGTGTCTGGATAAACATTGATTTGTTCTTCGATAACAAATTTCGTTCTGTCTGAATTGATTTTAATCGAGTGCAACTGGTCCAATGAGTTCTTTTCGCTAGTTTCTTCATCGCGATTTCCTTTTTTCTTAGCAGCACCTTCGAAGTCAATCCACCAGTAGCGATACTTCAATTTACGTGAATCAATTTCCTTACGATCGTAATACTTGTCAGCCCCTTGAAGGTAGAATTCATCATAAACGATATCGAAAACTTCGTCGTTCTCCATATCAATTTCAGTCTCCCAATCGAGTTTGTAGCCTTTATTGATGAAACGATCCATCTCACGACCGTCTTCACGCTCAGAAATTCCGAATCCCTCAATTTCGTTTTGAGCCAATTGATCTCTCATTAAAGAGTCACGCACCCAAAAAACGAACTGGCGATATTCATTGTTTGAAATCTCATGTTGATCCATGTAAAAAGCCGAAACGGTTACCGTTTTTGCCTTTACAGTCATGCCACCTGCGAGGTCGCGATCGTTATTTCCCATGGTGAAAGAACCGAAATGAATGTAATTCATTCCATAAGGATTCACTTGAACCCATTCCTCGCGAGGGTAAACACCTACTAGTTCTCCAGCTGGTCCAGGATAACATCCTACAAGCAACGAAGACACTAATGCGAAAAACAAAATTGATTTTTTCATGACTTCCTAAATTAATGAGTTAAACTCTGTTGGGTTAAGCTTAACGTTATTATAACTACGTTGGGTTTCATTTTATTGTTACAATAATCGCGGATCACCCGAAATTCTTCGAATTGGGGTTTTTCCAAGATTAAATTCATACGTCAAAAAGAACTCATGTGACCCGGCACTGTAGTTCTTAATCGTACTGAGTGTTACATCATACGAATATCCCATTTTAAATCCGTGTGTGTAGGTATAACGTCCTTGTTGAACGGTATTCAAAGTCATTTGCATTCCTGCCATTGGAATAATTGCATCTCCTGGACGGAAAGCAACTCCACCCCAAAGCAAATTGTTCCATAAAACATTTGCATTTACATCAATGGCTGGTGAAGCCTTCATGTCTGTTTTTACTAAAGCGTTTGTGCGAATAACTAAGCCGTTGTTTAAATCGTAATTGTAACCACCCATAACGTACAGATGACGAGCAGTTGCAAATCCTAAGTCAGCTAAGCTAGTTGCCGGCAAATGCGTAGCACTTACTCCTGCATAATATTTATTTTTTTGGTAAAACATTAATCCAACATTCGCATCGAAGCCACCCTGCGACAATCCTGTTATTGGTATGTTTGGGTCTGTTGGATCAATTGCAATCCAGTTTGTTCCTAAAGTTTTTGAAAGCATTCCTATTTGAACACCTGCAGAAAGAATATTGTTGCCAATTGGCAAATGATAAGCTCCGGATAAACGAACGAACTTGTTTTGTTCCTGTCCTAAAACTTCTGTCATGGCAGAAAGACCCAACCCAACTGTTCTTCCTCCAGCCTTAACATACCCGTTATAATTGAACAGATAAGTCTTTGGATCTCGGTCGAAGCCATCCCACTGGTCTCGGTGAAATGCTTGAATCTGATGCATGTTATCTATCCCAGCGGCAGCCGGATTGAAAGAAATTCTATCAAACATCCACAATGAGAATTGCGGATCTTGCTGAGCATTGACAGCACCCGCAAGAGAAAACGCTAGGAGAAGAAAATACAGTTTTTTCATCGTTTGGTTCTTTCGTTTAACACTGTATAATCTCAAAGTGAGAATAAACAGAGTTTGCTAAAATAGAAAATCTAATCAAAAAAACAAAAAAAACAAGAGAAATTCAACATGAGCTAAAAGATAAACGATTCATTTCGTATGGCTGTCAATGAGTTAACATGTAAAAGAAGAGCAACTAATTGTTGGAAACCTAAACTTTATTAAACTAACTTCTGGAATGTTTTCCACCATCTATCAGGCATTTCTTGCTGAGCAGCCATTGCATAGTCCGCATAAGTGCAGGGCACAACATGATTTCGCACATGCTTTTCTTCAGTGCCAGCAGGATATGCAACTTCCAACCACCAACGATTCGTTAGATGACTTTTATAAAAGACCAACTCATCTCCAGAATCAGTTAGTAGTACAATGAACTTTTCATATTCTGAAAGTGACGCAATCGGATAGTCACCTCGGCGCGCATGGTAGCCATCAATGAAACACCAAATCAATTGCGCCGCGAGCTGGGCCGATTGACCACTGTCATCAAGGGAAGGATTAAACTCATAGAAACCGATACAGGTCAGCTTCTCACTCATACCCGCATATTTGCACAACTGCGCCGCTTCATGACCAAAAAATCCATTCGGACCACTTTTCTTGGTCGACATAAATTCCGAGTAACGAACTGAACTTAAGTCGAAACTTAACAAATCTGCATTTCGAATGACCGGTTCTGCAATAGAAAGATCTTGTTGAATTTCACCCAACCTAATTGCATCGAAATACATCTTGGTCGTCAATTCAAGCAGAGCTTTGTCCGTCAAATAACGTTGATGCCCGAGGTTAGAATAATTAAATAAATAATTCGGGCGGTGAAGAATGATGCGATTCAGGTAGCCTTCTGCAGTGGAGTCATCTGGACTAGAACCAAAATCCAACTTTGAATCAATGGTTACCAAGTTCACCGTTTGTTCCATGGCCTCATAAGCCTTGTAGGTGGCATAAGTTAAATCTTGTGTTCCGCCTATGACAACAGGAACAATGTTTAACTTCATGCAAGCCGTGCATACTTGTGAAAGAGCGTAGTATGTGTCCTCAGGGGTTTCTCCGGGCAGAATATTTCCCAAATCGACAATCTTCGAATAATCGTCGCAGGCTAAAAGCTTGTAGAGCTCTTTTCTTACTTCATCTGGGGCATTTGCTGCGCCTGAATTGTTTTCTGAATTGCGATCTTCACAAACCCCAACAATGGCTATTTGCCTTTCGTTCAAATCGTTTTCATCGTCGAAATAAAAACGCGTCTGGGCACCAATCGTGTTGTTCGCGAAAAAGCGATTTGAGCTATCGTGAAATAGGCTCGGAGTAAGAAATACTGACAAATCCATAAGCACGAAACTAAACGGAGGAACCGTTCAATTTCATTCAACTAAAAAATCATTTCAACAAAGGAATGTGATGATTCACATTTATTTCTTGGGAGATTTTTTCGCAGCGGCCTTTTTAGCTGGAGCTTTCTTTGCCGCAGCCTTCTTAGCAGGTGCCTTTTTGGCCGGAGCTTTTTTCGGCGCTGGCTTTCTCGACGCCGCTTTTTTTGTTGCCTGCTCCATCTGCTCTTCCATGATCTGCTGAGCATCTGGCCAAGAAATATCATCGGCCTTGGCACCCTTTGGTAGTTTGAAATTCAAATTCCCCGATTTCAAATAGGCTCCAAAACGACCATTGATAATTTGGACATTTTCATCTTCGGCAAAAGTCTTCAAAAGATTTGCGTTCACCCCGTTTATTTTATCTTCTACCAATTTAACGGCTCTAGCTAAATCAATGGTAAACGGATCGTCTCCTTCCTTCACACGAAGAGAAGCGTAGGTCGATTTAAATTTCACGTACGGACCGAAACGTCCGATGCCCACAACAATTTTTTCTCCGTTCCACTCGCCAAGGTTACGCGGCATCTTGAATAAATCCAAAGCTTCCTCTAGAGTTATGGTATTGATACTTTGCCCCGGACGAAGCGACGCGAATTTCTTCTCCTCTTCTTCAGCCGTTCCCAATTGAATCATCGGGCCAAATCTTCCAATACGTGCAATGATCGGTTTCCCCGTTGCTGGGTCATCTCCTAGAAAACGTTCACCGGAAGCACGAGCAGCTTCGTTCATTGTCTTCGTTACATTTTCATGGAACGGATTGTAGAATGTGCGAAGCATTTCTTTCCAATCTAATTCACCTTGAGCAATAATATCGAACTCTTCCTCAACTTTCGCTGTGAATTCAGGGTCAAGAATGGACACGAAGTTTTCCACCAAGAAGTCATTCACTACACGTCCAATGTCTGTTGGAAATAACTTTGATTTTTCCGCTCCGGTATTCTCAGTTTTCGTATCTGACGTAATGTTTTTATTGGCCAAGGTATGCACCGCATATGAACGCGCTTTTCCCTCCAGGTCTTGCTTCACCACGTAGGTTCGGGCTTGTATCGTGTTAATTGTTGAAGCATATGTCGAAGGTCTTCCAATACCCAACTCTTCCATTTTTTTCACCAAACTTGCTTCGCTGAAGCGTGCCGGTTTCTGCGTGAATTTTTCCTGAGCAACCATGGCCCTCAGGTCCAGCATTTGCCCTTCGTGCAACGGAGGAAGAACACCACTTTCGTCAGATTCTTCGTCATCTGTTCCTTCGGCATACACTTTCAAGAATCCGTGGAATTTGACAACTTGCCCTCTTGCAACTAGCGTTTCGGTTCGGGTTGAAATGTTCACATGTGCGGTTGTATTCTCCAATTGCGCATCGGCCATTTGACTTGCCAATGTTCTCTTCCATATTAATTCGTATAGTCTTTTTTCGTTGGTGTCTCCGTCAATGGTTTTAACTGCCATATTGGTTGGACGAATGGCTTCGTGCGCTTCTTGGGCACCTTTTTTCGATTTGAATACTCTTGGAAAAGCATACTCTTTTCCATAACTCGATTCAATCTCATTCTTCGCTGCATCCCTTGCGAAATCTGACAAGTTCATACTGTCAGTTCTCATGTAGGTGATCTTTCCGCTCTCATATAATTTCTGGGCAACCGTCATGGTCGCCTTCACAGACATACCCAATTTTCTTCCCGCCTCCTGTTGAAGAGTTGAAGTGGTGAATGGAGCTGCTGGAGACCTTGTTCCAGGTTTCATTTCTAGAGAAGCTATCGCGAATTCCGCTTCTTTACAATCTTCTAAGAATGTTTGAGCAGAAGTTCCATCAGAAATTTTCCCAGGCAAATCTGCCTTCAATACCGCATCTGGCAAATTGAAGGTAGCACGAATTCCGAAATAAGCAGAAGCGTTGAAGACTTCAATCTCGCGTTCTCTTTCTACAATTAATCTCACGGTGACACTTTGCACACGACCGGCACTCAAAGACGGACCAACCTTTCTCCACAAGACAGGGGAAAGTTCGAAACCTACAATTCTATCTAATATTCTTCTCGCTTGCTGCGCATTCACCAAATCCATGTCTATGGTTCTTGGTTTTTCCATTGCTGCTAGTATCGCATTTTTGGTGATCTCGGAAAAAACAATGCGCTTGGTTTTACTCTCATCGATTTTCATTGCTTCTAACAAATGCCAAGAAATAGCCTCTCCCTCGCGGTCCTCATCCGTCGCTAACCAAACAAACTTATTGTCCTTAATTGCCTCTTTCGCCAATTTCTTTAGCTCATTAACCACTTTTTCAGAATCTGGATAGATCTCGTAAGTCACATCGAAATTTCCATCGGCGCTAACTGCGAAATTATTCTTTGGCAAATCACGAACGTGGCCAATACTCGCCTTCACAACGTAGTCACTTCCTAAGTACCCTTCGATGGTTTTCGCCTTTGCAGGGGACTCTACTATAACAAGATTTTTAGCCATATTTCGTTTTTGAATTGCGGCAAAGGTATATGCATTTATCCGTTAGTATCCAAATTGGTTATGCGATTATATATGCTATTTCTATAGAAATAGATTATTTTTGCACACTAATCAAAACAGCCAGACACTGTGGAAGAAAAACAAATTGACGAATCTAGACAGGGCGAATTTTTGGAAATTTCGACTCCCATAAATACGAATAAGCCGCAAAAAAAACTCTTGCTCGAGAGTTACGGTTGCCAAATGAATTTTGCTGACTCCGAGATTATAGCCTCTATTATGGCGCAAGAAGGATTCACC
>CANKYR010000008.1 GCA_947488195.1 Flavobacteriales bacterium | reverse complement strand
TATTTTTATGTTGAAGGAAAATTTCACCAACGGCAAAAATGTTATCGACATGAAATTCATTCATGAGTTCTACAACACGTGAGATCCAGATTTCATCGTTCATTCCGCTTTGTAAAATATCGGAAATGATGACGCTTCGTTTTTTCGCTTGAATGTTCAAGTTGAAATGTTGAAGCGCAAGTTTCAACGAAGTCAGATCGTTGCTGTAACTGTCGTTCAGCAATTGCATTCCTCCAATTCCTTTCAATTGTTGCATGCGCATTTCAACGGCAATCAGCTGTGGCGCTTTCTCTGACAACTGAGTCAATGAAAGTCCGTGGTGTAGAGCGGTAGCGGCTGCAAGCGCAAAGTTGTCAATGGAAATTGTATCAATAAAAGGAATTTCAACCGAAGACATTTCTCCTTTCCAGCGAAAAGAAATAATGGAATGTGTTGAAGAGGATTTTATTTCTCGAATGGAAAAATCGTCTTGTGCTTGATTTCCAACTCGAATGATATTCCCACTAAAATTTAATTCAAGGTTTGAAGGAATAATGAGTGTATCGCAGGAACCGAACAGCTTCATTTTTTCATGAAGCAATTCGCTTTGTGAAGCGAAGTTTTCAGCATGGGCGCTTCCTAAAAATGTGAAGACACCTGTTGTGGGTTGAATGATACGCTGAAGCGCATTCATTTCTCCGGGAAGAGAAATTCCCGCCTCGAATAAACCAAGATTGTGCATGGATTCAATCTGCAGTACAGCCAGGGAAACGCCAATTTGTGAATTGAAACTTTTTGGACTTCTTACAATGCAGTAATCGTCGGCAAGCAATTGATTGATCCATTCTTTCACAATGGTTTTTCCATTGCTTCCGGTAATTCCGATTACCGGAATGTTGAATTGCGCGCGGTGATGGGCAGCGATTTTTTGAAATGCATTGGTTGTATTTTCAACATGAATCACAATGCAATCATCTGAGAGACTCACATGTTCCGAAACAATAAAAGTTCGAATTCCTTTTTGATAGGCACGTTCAACAAACGCATGTCCGTTGAAGTGTTCTCCAATAAGAGGAATAAACAAACTATGCTCTGCGTCAATAGTGTGCCGCGTATCTGTGCATATCGTGTGTATGTACTTCGAACTATCCCCATCAGAGATTTTACTCTCAAGTAGCAGAGACAGATCTGAAACGGTCAGATTTAATTTCATGACGAAGTGTTGACTTCCGTGACTGATTCTTCAATTAAAACTTCTTCTTCTTCCTTGAAGAAACGTCTTTGAAAGAGTAATATGAGAATGATTCCGACCGATATAGAAGCATCGGCAATGTTGAAAATAGGAGGGAAGATTTCAGCTCTTTTTCCTGCATGAATAGGCGACCACGAAGGGAAGTCGAATTCCTTGGTAAGGTGTATCATGTCAACTACATTTCCCATTAGAAATGGAGCGTAACCTTCGGAAGAAAATGCCGCGGTATCTGAATATGCGATATAATCTTGGAAGTGCGGGTCGAAGGTTGAGCCTTTGTCGAAGCACATGCCGTAGACAGCGCTGTCAATGATGTTCCCCAATGCTCCAGCTACAATGAGTGCTAAGCAAAAAAGATATCCTTGGTGGGTTTTCTTTTTTGTAAGCTTGTAGATATAAATGATAATGGCTGTAACAACAATGATTCGGAAAATGCTAAGTGCTAATTTTCCGGAAGTTCCAGGGAACATCCAACCGAAGGCCATACCCGGGTTTTCAACGAATTGCAAATCGAGCCAACCGGAAATAAGCTCTACATTTTCTCCGTAGAGAAAATTGAGCTTTATCCATATTTTTAAAATTTGATCAAGCGCAACAACGCTTAAAATAGTTAAGAGTACTTTTCTCACTATACAAGATCTTACTGCATGTTCTTCGCTTCAATGCTAAGAGTAGCATGAGGCACTAAACGCAGGCGTTCTTTAGGAATAAGCTGTCCTGTAACACGACAAACACCGTAAGTTTTGTTCATGATACGCAGAAGAGCGTTTTCGAGGTTCTTAATGAATTTTTCTTGACGTGAAGCTAGTTGAGCTACCTCTTCTCGGCTGTTCGTGTCGCTTCCGTCTTCCATCATTTTAAATGTAGGCGAAGTGTCGTCGGTACTGTTGTCTCCTTCTCTTGAAAGAGACTCTTTCAACTCTTCGAAATCTGAACGCGATTGTTCTAATTTCTCTTTGATTAAAATTTGGAATTCTTTCAAATCACTGTCGGAATAACGTAATCCTTTAACTGGTTCTGCTGGCATCTTCACTGGTTCTTTTTTAATCTCTGGAGCAGGTTTATAAACGGGAGCAGTAATCTTTGCTTCGGGTTTCTTCACGGTCGCTGGTTTAGCGATAACTGCTGGAGCTGGTTTAACTTTCTTTACTTCTACTTTCTTTACTGGCGCAACTACTTTCTTCGCAGGCGCTGCTTTCTTCACTGGCGCAATTACTTTCTTCGCAGGAGCGACCTTCTTCGCAGGCGCTGCTTTCTTTGCAGGCACTGCCTTTTTCGCAACTACTTTTTTAGCAGGAGCGGCCTTCTTAACAGGCGCAACTACTTTTTTCGCAGGAGCAGCTTTTTTAATTGGAGCAACTTTCTTCGCAACTACTTTTTTCGCAGGAGCTGGCTTCTTAGCTGGAGCTGCTTTTTTCGCAACTACTTTTTTAGCAGGAGCAGCTTTCTTTACTGGTGCAACTACTTTTTTCGCTGGAGCTGCTTTCTTTGCTGGCACTGCCTTTTTCGCAACCACCTTTTTCACAGGCGCTACTTTTTTCGCAGGAGTAGCTTTTTTAGCAACTATCTTTTTCGCTGGAGCAGCCTTCTTTGCAGGGGCAGATTTTTTCGCAACAACTTTTTTGGCAGGGGTAGATTTTTTTGCCATGGGTCTTAAAGGTTTTTGGTTAATAGTAAATGCACCACTTCTTCACCTTCCCATTCAACCGCGACACCCCCATCCATTTCTGGAACAAACTCAAGCGAAGAAGCAAGTACTTGACTGCTAATATATTCAGAATTGTTTTTCAAAACATCATTCAGGTAGTTTTCTCCTGAAACTTTAACAATTATTTTATCTGTAACCTCGAAATTGGTTTCTTTTCTGAGGTTCTGTATACGATTCACTAACTCACGAGCATAGCCCTCCTCCTTCAGTTCAGGGGTAATGGTAACATCTAAAGCAACCGTTAGAGAGCCTTGGTTCGCTACTTTCCATCCGGGAATGTCAACTGGAATAATTTCCACGTCTTCCGTTTGAAGGAGAATACTCTCTTTCGTCCACAAGTATTCGCCTGTTTTTTCAATGGATAAGATTATTTCTTGCGCATTGTCCAAGGCGAATTGTTGAATTTCTTTCATGAATTTCCCGCACTTCTTTCCGAGTGTTTTGAAATTCAATTTAAGATCCTTTACAATTTTTGTGGTTTGCTCATCGACGCACTTCACCGCCTTCACATTTACTTCGCTGCAGATGAGATCTGCAACGCTTTCGATGCGCGACTGTGTGGTTTCGTCTAAAACAGGAATGCGAATTTCAGCAAGGGTCTGACGAACCTTTATGTTTTCTTTCTTACGAATAGAAAGCGCCATGCTCGAAATGCGTTGAGCTAAATCCATGCGTGCTTCCAAATTTTCATCTCTGAAACTTCCGTTTTCTAATCGAGATAAATGCACCGATTCGTTGTTGTTGTTCAAACTTTGGTACAACCAATCCGAATAAAATGGAGCAAACGGACTCATGAGTTGTGCAACTTGTTTCAAGCAAGCGTGAAGTGTAGCGTACGCTGAACGTTTGTCAGCAGTCATTTCTCCGTGCCAGAATCTCTTGCGCGCTAAACGAACAAACCAGTTTGATAGGTGATCGTTCACAAACGATTCAATGGCACGTGCTGCCGGAGTAGGATCAAAGCCATCTAGATTTTTTTGAACATCGAGCGTGAGCGCATTCAATTTACTTAAAATCCATTTGTCTAATTCAGAGCGATCTTCAACGCTAGGATCATTCGCAGAAGCCTCGTACCCGTCGATGTTCGCGTAAAGGGCGAAGAACGAATACGTATTCGAAAGCGTTCCGAAGAAAGTGCGTTGAACTTCAGCTATTCCTTCTGTATCGAATTTCAAATTGTCCCACGGATCTGAATTGGTAATCATGTACCAACGCGTTGCATCGGGACCGTATTTACCGAGAGTTTCAAACGGATCAACCGCATTGCCCAATCGCTTTGACATTTTGTTTCCGTTCTTGTCTAAAACAAGTCCGTTTGAAATAACATTTTTATAAGCAACAGAATCGAAACACATCGTTGCAATCGCATGCAACGTGTAGAACCATCCTCGCGTTTGATCTACTCCTTCAGCAATGAAATCAGCTGGGAAGGAAAGATTGTTGTCTATTTTCTCTTTGTTCTCGAAAGGATAGTGCCACTGTGCATAGGGCATTGCACCGCTGTCGAACCACACGTCTATCAAGTCCGCTTCTCTGTGCATCGGTTTCCCGCTAGGGCTAACCAAGACTATTTTATCTACGTAGGGTTTATGTAAATCGAAGAGGTTATAGTTCTCAACCGAATGGTCGTTCGGTTGGAAGTTTTCAAGCTGATTCGTTTCTGAAATTCCGGCCGCAACACTTTTCTTTATTTCTGTTTGAAGTTCTTCAACAGAGCCAATGCAGATCGACTCTGTTCCGTCTTCGGTGCGCCAAATTGGAAGAGGAATTCCCCAAAAGCGACTGCGTGAAAGGTTCCAGTCGTTCGCGTTTTCCAACCAATTGCCAAATCTTCCAGTGCCCGTAGATTCTGGTTTCCATTGAATGGTGTTGTTCAATTCCACCAATTGATTGCGTTTTTCTGGAACCTTAATGAACCAAGAATCCAAAGGATAATAGAGAATAGGTTTATCTGTTCTCCAGCAATGGGGATAGTTGTGCGCGTATTTTTCCTTCTTGAATAATTTTCCTTCTGTTTGAAGTTTCAAAACAATACGATCGTCAACGCTTAAGTATTGAAGCTTGTCGGTGTCTTTGATGATTCCTCCAAGACTTGCTTTTTGTTTCGCTAACTCAACGACTTTCTCTTCGTCTGAGTAATACGCTTCTTTCACGAATTCTTCCCCGAATAAAAATTTACCGTCTTGTATTTCTGGAAGGAAGCGTCCTCTACGATCGACAAGTGTAAGATTGCCCATGCCGTTTTGTTTCGCTATGCGGAAGTCATCTGCACCGAAGCTTGGTGCAATGTGTACGATACCCGTTCCATCTTCCGTAGTAACAAAATCTCCACCAATAATCTTGAAAGCATCGCCATCGTTCGGTTGTACGAAAGGAAGCAATTGCTCGTAACGAAGATCCAAAAGTTCTTTTCCTGAAATTTCTGAAATTGTTTTATTCGGAATTTTCTTGTCTCCTGCGTGGAATTCTTCAAAGTTTTCTCCGTTTGCAACTGGAAAATATTTTTCACGAAGGGCAGAAGCAACAATGAAATAAGCACGGTCATTTCCAAATGGAGTGAGCGATTCAACAAGAGAATAATTAATTTTTTCGCCAACGGCCAAGGCTACGTTTGAAGGCAATGTCCAAGGTGTTGTTGTCCAAGCTAAAACATAAATAGGTAGATCTGCATTCACTTTAAGCGTTGCGTTCGCATCAATTAATTTGAATTGCGCAACAGCCGAAGTGTCTTTCACTTCTTTGTAGCAACCGGGCTGATTTAATTCGTGAGAACTCAATCCGGTTCCGGCAGCTGGAGAATACGGTTGAATGGTGTAGCCCTTGTATAAGAGATTCTTTTTGTTCAGTTGCTGAATCAACCACCAAACAGTTTCAATGTATTTGTTGTCGTAGGTAACGTAGGGGTCATTCATATCGACCCAGTAGCCCATATCCTTGGTTAACTTTTCCCAGAGGTCGGTGTACTTCATCACTTCCTTTCGGCAAGCGTTGTTGTATTCCTCCACAGAAATGGTTTTGCCTATGTCTTCTTTCGTAATGCCTAGTGTTTTCTCAACGCTTAATTCAATGGGAAGTCCGTGCGTGTCCCAACCCGCTTTGCGGTGGACTTGTTTTCCAAGTAGGGTTTGGTAACGACAGAAGATGTCTTTAATGGAACGCGCCATGACGTGGTGAATGCCTGGCATTCCGTTCGCAGAAGGTGGCCCTTCGAAAAACACGAACGGCTGTCCGCCTTCGCGTTCAGTGATACTGCGCTGGAAAATGTTTTCCGCTTGCCAGTATGCTTGTATGTCGTTCGCTATTTGTGGAAGCGATATTCCTTTGATTTCCCTGTATTTGCCCATGGAAGGTTTGAAAATAGAGTGCAAAGATAAAAACAAAAGCGGAGGGTTGACCTCCGCTTTTCAAGTGCGCATGGAGGGACTCGAACCCCCACGCCTCACGGCACTAGATCCTAAGTCTAGCGCGGCTACCAATTACGCCACATGCGCATGTTGCGGTGCAAATATACAATGCTTCTTGGATTATGAAAGTTTTTCTCTTCTGGATTAACTTAAATAGATGAAATATTTCGCTTTTTTACTGTGCTTCACGCTGCAATTCTCTGCTGAGAATTTTGCTCAAGATGTCTGTGGTGCACGAATGGCCGCACTTAGCGGAAGTGCCATTACACAGGTTGATGCTTTTTCAGGATTCAATAACTTGTCGGCTTCTGCTCAATTCAAGGGGAGTTCTTACGCGTTTTATGGTCAAATTCCCTATGGAATTTCGGAGATTAAAGACGCTGGAGTGGCCATTTTACAACATTTCGGAACAGGAGTTATGGGGGTGGTATTCCAATCTTATGGGAATACGGAATTTAATCGTCAACGCATGAACTTCGGTTATGCGTTGCCTCTTTCGAAAAAATTCAATTTATCGGGTAGTTTCGGCTATTCTTCCACCCGAATAAGTAACGGATATGGAAAGGCGCATACTCTTTGGACGAACATAGGCGCAACATATGACGTTCGAAAAGATTGGAAATGGGCAGCGGTGATTGACCTTCCGGCGAGTGCTTTGAAGAATTCGGAAGAGCTGCCCGCAACACTTCGAATCGGGACGACCTATTCATTCGGAGAACAAGTTACACTTTCGGCACAAGTGATTTCAACGACTAATGCTCAATCTTCAGTGAGTTACAGTTTCGGATTGGAATATTTTCCGGCAGAAGTTTTTGCGATTCGGTTTGGAATGAACACGTTTTGGCAGACATGGTCGCTAGGTGTTGGAGCTCGATTGAAGAACTATTCGTTCGATGCGGCGGCAGTTGTTCATCCGCAATTGGGTATTACTCCTCAAATTTCATTGACCTATGGAATGGAAAAGTAAGTTTATTCTTTTTTTTCTTTTCGGTTGGAAGGGATTTGCTCTTTTCGCTCAGGAAGGAAGTAACGCGTTGGTTGAACAGCGTATTGAAACCATTTCAAGTTTGATGGAAGAAGGCAGTGAGTTGGATTATTCTTCTCTCACGGAAGACTTGGCCTACTTCGCTCGTCATCCGATTAATTTGAACACGGCCGACGCGCTTTCACTGCAAACCCTTTTAGTTCTTAGCGACACACAAATAAATGCACTCTTCAAACACATAGATTACTATGGAAAATTGAAAAGCATCTTTGAATTGCAAAGTGTGGTTGGAATGGATGTGCCGACCATTCGGTGGATACAGCCGTTTGTGTATGTGAATGAAGACGATGGGTTTTCTGATTTTTCATTTCGAAGATTACGAGAGGAAGGAACACACGACATTATGCTTCGTTCGAAACGAACCCTTCAAGAGCAAGCGGGATTTATCCCAGATCCAACAACTGGAAAAAAGAATTTTTTGGGAAGTGAATACGGAACATACATGCGTTATCGTTTTCAATACCGAAGAAATATTTTGGTTGGAATGACATTCGAAAATGACATTGGAGAACCGCTAAGAAATGGACCCGATTTTAAAAGTGCATCGTTGTTTATTCGTGAAGCGAAAGCGTTGAAGCAATTTGTAATTGGCGATTACCAAGTTCAGTTTGGACAAGGCCTTACTTGTTGGAACAGCATGGCATTTGGAAAGTCTTCGTTCAGTGTGCAGGTGAAGCGAAATGCACAAGGCTTGAAGCCCTATTCTTCGGTGAACGAAAGTTCGTTTTTTCGAGGAGTGGGCGTTACGATTGGAAATAAATTCTTAACCGCAACAGTGTTCGCTTCTAGAAGAAAGTTAGATGCCACCTTTAACACGGATACAGTTCTAACTGATGATGGAATAGCTGTGAATTCAATTGTTTTAGGCGGTCTGCATCGAACGGAAAGCGAAATAGCCAAGAAGAATATGTTGACTGAAATTGTATCAGGAGGAAATTTCCAAGTTCAAAAAGGAATGTGGAAACTCGGAACTGTCGCGGTACAGAGAAGTTTGAGCGATTCTATAGCAGCACGAACAGATTGGTATGCGAACGGTAAGTTCGCTGGGAAAACACAGAGCGCTGTTGGAATGTATGCTGAAGGCGTATGGCAAAATGTTTCGCTTTTTGGAGAAGTTTCTCGCAGTTCGAATAAGGCATGGGCATACGTTACGGGACTTACTGCTGCCTTGCATTCGCGCGTTTCCGCAACGGTTCTATTACGGAATTTCAATCAAGATTTTCAATCGGTTTACTCGAATGTAATTGCTGAAGGAAACAGTGTACTTCCTTCCAATGAACGCGGAATATATGCGAGTATTCAAGCGCAATTGTCGAAGAAAATAAGCTTGAATGCATACACAGATGGTGTTCAATTTCCATGGTTGCGTTATCAAGTTACTGCGCCTTCTAGCTTTAGTGATAATCTTATTCAATTCAACTACAAGCCAGACAAAAAGCACGAGTTCTATGCACGCATGCGCATTCGAAGAACCTCGATTGATAGAAGTGTTTTGAATCGGATCGACTTTCCTGTCGATCGTCTGTCACAACAAATTCGATTGAATTTTATTTTCAGTCCGATTGAAAGTTTGAAGTTACACAGTCGAATAGAATTTGTGAGAACCAACGAGGAAGGACTTCCAAATGAATCTGGATATCTGGTTTTTCAAGATGTGATTTGGAAGAAAATGGGAGTGCCTTGCACGATAACCTTCCGCTACGCTTTGTTTCAAACAGACGCTTGGAACGCTAGACTTTATGCTTACGAGAATGATGTTCTATACAGTTACAGCATTCCCGCGTATTACGGAAAGGGAGCAAGAATCTACGGCATCTTCAAATTCGATGTTCGAAGGAACATAGATGTTTGGGTTAGAATTGCACAATGGACTTACACCGACAGAGACGAAATATCTTCAGGAGATTCGGCTATTGTAGGATTTCGAAAAACAGATTGCACACTGCAAATGCGCATGCAGTTTTAAATTCGTTTTAGAATTTCGTTTTCAATTTCTTCACTGTCCCAAACGGCTTCAATATCAGGTCTGTTCATGACTTCCTTCATGATTTCATTCTGACGAATTCCACTGCTCAGTGCTTCGTGATATGGAATGTGACTGAAGGTTACTTGCGAATAAAGTGGGATCCATTTTTCGGGATGTTTGCTCGCGAATCTTCCTTCAATTTTCTTTTGAAGAAGGAAATCTTTATCGGCTGTTAAATCGCGCATCTCAATGTAATTGCGAAGGGCTAATTCCAAAATAGCATCGCCGTTTGGCTTTCGCATTTCCCCGTATTCTTTCAATAGTTCTGGATGGTCTTCACCCAGTTCAGTCATGAGGCGGTCAAGTTCGCTGCAGTCTTCAAACCCGCTATTCATGCCTTGTCCGTAAAACGGAACAATCGCATGTGCAGAATCTCCCATGAGCGCCACTTGGTTTTTGTAATTCCAAGGATTGCATTTGGTCATGACTAAACTTGCGGTAGGATTTGTATTGAAATCGAGCAACAATTCCGGCATCATGGCTTTCGCATCTGGGAAATATTTCTCGAAGAAATCAAGAACGTCTTGATCTGTTTTCAATTTGTCGAAAGAAACTTCGCCTTCAAAAGGAAAGAAGAGTGTGCATGTGAAACTACCGTCGATATTGGGAAGCGCGATCATCATGAATTCTCCTCGAGGCCAAATGTGCAAGCAATCGATACGCATTTTATGTGTGCCATCTTCGTTGGCTGGAATCTCTAATTCCTTGTAGCCGTGGTCTAAATAGGCTTGTGAATATTCGTTGCGATCGAGTTTCGTCATTCGTGCTCGAACGGCGCTGAAGGCACCGTCTGTTCCGAAGATCTGATCGAATTGTTGACGAACAAGATCGCCATTTTTACCTTCGAAAACTATGGTGTTAGTATCGAGTTCAACATCGACACATTTGTGTTCGAAGTTCAGCGAAACGTTTTCGAATTCAGCTGCGCAACGCACCAGTGTTTGATTCAGAATTCCTCTTGAAACACTATAAATGGCTTGCCCTTCTTTTCCGTAAGGTTGGAAGGTGAGTTCTCCTGTCACTGCGTGCATAAGTCTACCGCTCATAGGAAGGGCGACTTCTTCAATTTCTTTGCGAATGCCAGCGCCTTCAAGCCCTTTCCAACCGCGATCGCTTAAGGCGAGGTTAATGCTTTTTCCTTGAACAACTTTCACGTTGCGAATGTCTGAGCGACGATCGAAAACCGACACCGTGTATCCTCGTTTCGCGAGGTATACCGCCCATAAACTTCCAACTAATCCTGCCCCAACAACGGCAACGTTTTTCTTGTTCATCTTAGATAGCATTTAATGCATTTGTTAAATCTTCAATCAAGTCTTCCGCGTCTTCAATTCCAACACTCAACCTTAACAACGAATCGGTGATTCCGCTTTTTTCTCTTTCTGCTTTTGGAATTGAAGCGTGAGTCATTGAGGCTGGATGACCAAGCAATGATTCAACTCCGCCAAGAGATTCTGCTAAAGAAAAGACACGCACGTTTTGTGCAAGTATTGAAGCGTCTTCGAAACGATCTCCTTTCAAACTGAAGGAAATCATTCCACCGAAATCACGCATTTGTTTTTTTGCCACTTCATGATTTGGATGCGAAGGGAAACCAGGCCAGTAAACCTTTTCAACCTTTGGATGGTTAGCCAAGAAGTTCGCTACTACAACACCGTTCGAACAATGTCTTTCCATGCGAACATGCAATGTTTTCAATCCGCGTAGTACCAAGAAACTGTCTTGTGGACCCGGTGTTGCGCCGCATGAATTCGCAATGAATGCCAATTGCTCGTATAAGTTGTCGTCGTTGGTGCACAAGGCGCCCATCACAACATCGCTGTGTCCGTTCAAATATTTTGTAGCGCTATGCATAACAATATCCGCGTTCATGTCTAACGGATTTTGAAGGTATGGCGAAGCGAAAGTGTTGTCAATGACAGAAATCAAATTGTGCTTTTTTGCTAACGCCACGCATCTTTCAATGTCTATGATTTTCATCATGGGGTTGGTTGGAGTTTCCACCCAAAGCATTTTCGTTTTTTCGTTAACTGTTTTTTCAAGTAAATCGAAATCGTGCATGTCTACAAAGTGAAAAACAATTCCATACTTCGCGAAAACCTTAGTGAACATGCGGTAGCTTCCGCCGTATAAGTCATCGGTAGCAATGACCTCATCTCCGGGTACGAGTAACTTAATGATAGCATCTGCAGCTCCCATTCCGCTTGAGAAACACAAACCGTGTTTTGCGTTTTCCAATTCAGCCAAACAGCGCTCTAGAGCTACACGCGTTGGGTTTTTACCGCGCGCATAAGCATATCCTTTGTGAACTCCTGGATATTCTTGAACGTAAGTTGAAGTCTGATAAATAGGAGTCATGATGGCTCCTGTAGTTGGATCGGGCTCTTGTCCCGCGTGAATGGCTTTGGTTCCGAAACGCATGGTAAAATTTTTTCGCAATTTACACCTAAGCGCTCACAAACAAGCAGAACTATTTACACGTTCTTTTCAATATACTTGATGATCTGTCCTGCTATATCAACACCCGTTGCTATTTCAATTCCTTCTAGGCCTGGTGAAGAGTTTACTTCAATAATTAGTGGACCTCTTTCGCTGCGAAGCATGTCTACACCTGCGATTCCTAATTTCATAGCATTTGCTGCTTTAATGGCTGCAATTTCCTCTTCAAGGGTAAGCTCAATAACTTTTGCTGTTCCGCCTCTATGAAGGTTGCTTCTGAATTCTCCTTCCTTCGCTGTTCGCACCATAGCACCAACAACATGTCCATCTACTACAAAAGCACGAATGTCTTCTCCGCGAGATTCTTTAATGAACTCTTGAACGATGACGCGGGCTTTCAAACCGTTGAACGCTTCAATTACTGAAACCGCGGCTTTTTTGTTTTCAGCAAGAACAACTCCCAAACCTTGTGTTCCTTCTAAAAGCTTTATGATTACCGGTGCTCCGCCCACTTCTCTCAACGTGCGTTCCACGTCTTTTGAATAATTAGTGAAAACTGTTTTTGGAAGACCTAATCCAGCACGAGATAATATCTGTAAGCTGCGCAGTTTATCGCGTGAACGAACCAATGCTTGAGATTCCACTGCCGTGAAAACATTCATCATTTCAAACTGACGAACCACAGCGGTTCCGTAAAAAGTTACAGAAGCACCAATACGCGGGATGACCGCATTGACTCCAGTTATTTCTTCGCCGCGATAAAGCACTTTCGGCTTTTTCTTTTCAATAACTAAGTCGCATTTCGAATGGTCTATAACGCGAATTTCGTGGCCTCTTTTCTGAGCGGCCTCAACCAAACGTTTGGTGCTATATAGCTTAACGTTTCTAGAAAGTACAACTATGTTCATGATGGAATTGTGTAGGGCAAATTAACAACTAATCTTTATTGAAATTGTTAAGTATATGTAATTTCTTATACGAAGAGAGATTTGTTTTGAGCGAGGATAGTTGGGGAGTTTACGTGCTTTGCTGCGTATCTTAATGCTCCTTTGGACCATAACTGATAATCTTCATTCGGTAAATTAAAGAAGAAGTCTAGCGATTCAGCCAGGTTCCATTTATTCAAGGTGTTCGCTTTTCCTGCGAATTCTTCTTCTAAATTTTCCCAAGGTGTGCTGTCAGATATAACTACTGGGGTCCCATAAGAAAGCGCCTCTGCAATGGCGTGTCCGTAGTTTTCACCGCGGGAAGGCAGGAAGAAGATATGTGCTTTTTCGTAAAACGTTTTCAATTCATCTAGATTCTTGTGTCCGTGCATTTGAATCTTAATGGAAGAGAATTCCTGTTCTGCGTTGAGCATAACACGAACAAGCTCAGCGTTTTCTTTGAGCCCAACGATATCCCATTGCACAGGCTTTTTTGGATTGCACTTACGAATGGCATCAAGCGCTTCGTAATAGCCTTTTTCAGGACTTATTCTTCCAACAGTAAGGATGCGAAAGGGAGATGCAAGTTCTTTCTTTAAATTGGAAATTGCAGCGTTGGAAATATTCGGGGCAATTCGAATATTGGCTTTCGGAAATTGATTACGTATCTCCGCCTCTTCAATTTCACTTGTTGCATGCCAAATAATGTTAGCGTAGAGCTTGTTTAATTTTGCTGCAAACAAGAATAATTTTTTCTTAAACCCTTTTTGATCAAAAGCTGCTGGTTTCAACATGCCTCTTGGTGCAAGAACCACTTGTTGAGACCATCCGTTTTTTCGACTTGCATTCAACGGAAGAAGTGTGAACTTTGGGGACCACATGGAATTCAAATAGATTCTATCGGGCTTTATTTCATTGTGTATTTTAAAAATAAAATTTTCGGTCAGTGAATTTTCATTCAAATAATAGACTTGAATATTTTTTTGAAAGCTTTCTTGCCAAGTATTGGAACGAATTCCAGGGTAAGGCGTTGTACTGTTGAGATCGGTATTTCTTGTAACAACGAAGAAACTATCTGAGCTAAGTTTCATCATGGAAATCAACGATTGTATAGGACCACCTGCTTGTGATCCCGGATAAAACCAATCGGTGAATACCATTATTTTCATGACTTGAAATTAATGTGATTGTTTTTCATCCAATGTCCTAAAACCGATAGGTGCCAGAAAGAAATAAAAGACTTTTCTTCGTTACCGAGTAAAAATTTATTCCAAGCAGTTTTAAGGACTTTTTCATTCACCACTTCTTGGTCAAATAAAACCTGAAACCCCGATTCAGTGAAGTCTCGGAGCTCATTTTTTATCCAGACGCTCCACGGCAATGTGAATCCCATTTTCTTTCTGTTCACCACTTCGTGCGGAAGCAGGTCGGCGAATGACTCTGTAAGAAATTTTTTGGGCGAAGTAGGATTCTTCAGATTATTTGAAAGATGCGTTGCTAATTCAACGACATTGTGATCTAAGAATGGCACACGAATTTCTAATGAATGCGCCATACTCATTTGATCGCTGTCGCGAAGCAAAACATGTTGCATATAAGATTCAATTTCAGCTGCTGAAATACGATTTAACAAAGGAGCTTTTTTTGCAAAAATGAAATTGAAATTATTTTCAATTTCGAAGTGCTTGGTAGTTCTTGTGATTAGTTCATTGGCCTTCCAAACATTTCTTACCAATGGAAAAGCTGAAGCTAAATTAGCTTTTGGCAAACCTAAGAGCTCTGCTTTTTTGCGTAGCGATCTGCTGGAAGTAGTAGCTTTCAGTAACGACGAAGCCGATTTTCTCAAAGGATAAGACAACTTCAACAAAAATGATTGCTCAATGCTTTGCATGTATTGAAACACGGGGTATCCAGCGAACAATTCATCTCCACCTAATCCGGAAATAGCTACCGTAATCCCTGCTTCTTTTGCAGCTTTCGAGACGGCATAAGTATTAGGACCGTCGCCGCTTGGAAAGTCTATAGCGGCTATTGCTGCGGGAATGTCTTTCAGAAAGTCATTCGCGCTGAGGTTTATTTCGTGATGATTTGTGTTGAATTTCTTTGCAACGAGTTGCGCATATTTTCGTTCGTCGAAGGCCTCTTCTTCAAAAGAAATCTGAAACGTATTTATTTTTTCACTTCGAACTTCACTCATTAATCCAACAAGCAGAGAGGAGTCAATTCCACCGCTCAGAAATGCACCGAACGGAACATCAGCGCGCATGTGTTGCATCACAGATTCACGCATGGTTGAACGAAGTAATTCTTGCGAACTCTTTTTGTCTGTTAACTCGTAAGAAGTGTCATCTAAAAGTCGGTAATAGCAATGTTTGGTTGTTTGGGTTTTCTTGAAATGCAAGTAATGTCCAGCTTCTAGTAATTGAACATTTTCAATGAGTGTATTCGGTGCGCATACCGTCTGCGTTTCAATATATTCTTCAAGCCCACTGCGATTGAGTATTCGAGGTATTGAATCTGAGGCAAGCAAAGCTCGTACCTCGGAGGCAACAAAGAAACCTTCTTTTTGAATGGAGTAATACAACGGTTTCATGCCGTATCTATCACGGACAACAAACGTTTCGTTGGTTGGAATGTGATGAAGAACAAACGCGAACATACCCTTCAACTTGGAAAGAGCCTCTGTTCCAAATTTCTGAAAAAGTTCGAGTATAATTTCGGTGTCACTTTCCGTCTGAAAAGAGATCCCCTGAAGCTCATTCGCTTTTAATTCAACATAATTGTAAATCTCTCCGTTGAATGCAATCACCCAATTTTTGTTGGAAGAAAGCATGGGCTGATTAGCAGAATTTTCAGTATCAATAATAGACAAACGTCTATGACCTAAACCAATATTTTGATTCGTATAAATGCCATCGGCATCGGGTCCGCGATGGGTCATAGCGTTGTTCATGCGAAGAAGTGCCTCCCGAACGTGAAGCTTTTCTTTCGGATGAATAATGGCACTTATTCCGCACATGATTGCTCGAGCATTTTAGTGAACTGATTTACCCAATAATCGGAAGAAAATTTCAAAGCTATTTCGGAACTCTTTTTCCCCATAGTTTGGAGTTCATCCTGTGTGGAATGAAATATTTCTAAAAGAATCTTTTTCAATTCAGAAGAAGAATTTGGATCGAATGAAAAACCATTTTTCCCTTCTTCTAATAAATCATGCGACGCGCCAACGTGCGTTGAAAGTAAAAGGGGCTTACCGATAGAAGCCATTTCATGCACAACCACTCCCCAAGGCTCATATAGGCTCGGAAGCACGAATGCCGAAGCATTGGCAAGTTTTTCACTAAGTTCTTTCGGCTGAATGAACCCGTGATGAACAATAGCTTCGTTTTCAATTCGTGAAGAAAACAATTCTCCTGTTCCAGCCATGTTCAATTTCCAACCCGAACGTTCATTCGGTGGTATGGACAGAAAAGTTTCACAAAGAAAGTTGATGTTTTTAACTGGAATATATCTTGCGATGCACCAGAGCTCTCTGCTTTCACTCAGTGCTTTTTGTTGAAGTCGGAAAACATCTTCGCATGTGTAAAAACCGGCCAAAATGTTTTTGAAGGAAAAGCCTAATTTTCGCGCTGTTTTCATTTGTGCATTTCCTGGAATGAATGCGAAATGAAACAATTTTTTATATTTCAATTTGAAATAAAAACTGCCGAATACAAACTTCAAATTGTTTTGCCAAATGGTATCGAAAGCCAATGCTGCGGGCTTGTTCAAAGTCTTTATCCATTCAATGTATTTGCTGTCACTCCAACCGCTACATAAAACGAATGTTGGGTTGAATAGAGAAATTGTGTTCAGATCAATCTCCGATTTAGACGCAAGTTGAATGGAAGAATTGATTTGAAAATGGAAAGGCGCCTCGGGATTAATGGGATAATGAACCACTAGCAACTCATGCTGAATGGCGAGCTTATTCAAACACTCCACGGTATATCCGGCTAATTCTCTATATAGAATTAAAATTTTCATGAGGCAGCTTCGAGCTTGGCTTTTGCTTCTTCCTGTGCGGCGAGTTCAATCTTATTGTCCTTCGCTAAATAGAAATAAATCCACAAGAAAAATGGGAATCCGTTCAGGAAATAGTGACCTTGCCTTGCGAGGTAGAGTATGATAATTAGTGCAATTCCATTCGACATGACCCAATGTTCTTCTGAAGCTGCCCACTGTTTGAAAATCCAACATTTGAATAGAATGAAAAACATGACAAACAACCCGTAGATACCTGTTTCAGACATGAGACGAAGAGCCATAGAATTTGCATCCATCTTATTGAACTCAATGTCTACTGCTCCCGTTAGATTGGTCAGGGAGTATTTATCGAATGCAATGGGGTGAGAGCCGAGACCCGTTCCGAAAAGCGGATGGCGCTTGAAGTTTTCAAGCGCGATTTGATAGTTGTTGTACAATACGAAACTCGAACCGTGAATATCGTAACTCTTGTAGTTCTTCGTTTCAAACATCGTGAATGTTCCGTCCCATCGATCTGTAAATTCCGGTACGTTCTTGTAGGCATAATCGAAAGAGAAAATAAATAGAGGAACTAAAATGATCGAGTATTTTACAACGCCCAGATTCAAAAGAAAAAGAACAATAGCCACGAAAATACCGATGATACCCAGACTTGAATAGGTAAGCAAGAAGGCTCCAATAATTACCAAACTTTGCCAACGTTTAATAAAAAGTGTTCGACGCGCGATGGTATTGTATAACGAAACGAAAAATGCTGGCGAAATTACTGCTGCGAAATAAGAAGGCTCAGAGAAAACAGAATTCAAACGCAACCCAATTCCTCCTTCAGTTAAACTCCATTTGTTAAATATCCAGTTGTAGTTGTATCCAGGCGTGAAACCAATGAAATACGAAAGCAATTGGAAAATCCCGATGAACGAGACTATCAGAGAGCCTGCCATGTAGTATTTGAAAAGCTCTTTCAGCTTGAAGTCGAAAACCTGAATAACATAGTGGTAGAAGAGGACCGATGCGAAAAATCCAATGAATATTTTAGTAAACATAGTGGACGTGTTTTGTCCTGTAGCAACATAAACAATTCCTGAAATGAGCAGCGGAAAAAACAAAAGAACGGGCCAACGAGGGAGGCCGAATTTCTTGAAGAAGATGGGGAAAAAGATAACGAAGGCCAAGTAACTTACGTAGGCTTCGAAAGGTTCTTTAAAAAAAACGTACGACGAAATGAAGATGGAAATGAAAATGGAAATAACTGTAAACCATCTAAACATCTTCTTGTGCGTTTTCGGTCGTTAGTTTGGGTTGTGCGTATTTGTCTTTTAGACGAATGAACGCCTTTTCAAAAATATGATAACTTAACGAAGATACGGCCACGGTAAGTAAGAATGAAATACCATAAAGTAGCAAGTGTTGAGGTGTTGTAATGTCATTGTTTAAGCCAACATACTTGTCAAGCGTGTGTATGGTGAATACGATGCACATGACATGAAACATATAAAATCCGTAGGATATTCTGCCCAGATATTGTAAAACGGGATTTTCAAATCGGAGAATTGAGTTCTGGTTGCCAGCCACGTTCAGAATAATGAACAAAAAAGATATGGAAAAAAGCAAGTGAAGAATATCTTCTAAGGCATTAGGGATGAAATAAATGAGAATGGGAATCATGACTACCGACGTAATCTGTGATACTGGTTTATAGATAATGCGAAGTAATTGTTCTTTTTTATTGAAAAGCAAATACGCACCCAAGCCCCCTAAAGCCATGCATTCAAGTTTGGACATGGCAAGAAATTTCTTGAGAACCACGAGAGCATCAAGTTTTACAAAAGGCGCAGAAAGAAGTATTAATCCTTTTAAGGCGATGATAGTTCCTGCTATCCAAAGAATGGATTTGAGTATATTTTTACTTTTTCTTATGAGCAAAGGCCATAAGAGATAGAACTGTTCTTCCACCCCAATTGACCAGGATTGGCCAATGTTTGGCACAGCAGTGGTATAGATGGCAAACGCTAGGTTTGGCATGAAGAAAGCGTATAGCAACAGATTTCCCCAAAAATTCTGCTGAAAGAAAATGTCTTGACCGGGAACTGCAAAAACATCGAGGTAAGGAAGTACGAAAAACCCGAGAATAAAAATTAAATAATACAGCGGCCAAATGCGGAAGGCTCTCCGCAAATAAAATTTTCCAATAGCTATGGAGTTGTTCGATTCTTTTTCCTTTAAGAGTAAATACGTGATGAGAAATCCACTCAGAACGAAAAAGAAGACAACACCCAATGCGCTGCTATATGCAATTAGCGGTGATATCGGATCAATTTCCTTCGACATCACCGATTGAAAAACAGTAAACTTGGTTATTCTTTCTTCAGGATCAATCCAATGAGTTCCAAAACCAGTGAATTTTTTAATTAATTCAACATGAGTGAAGAAGACCGCCAACGCAGCGAAAAAACGCAAACTATCAAGACCTTTGAAATGCTCCTTCTTCACTAAATTAAACTTTGCAGTGAAATTAAGGCTTTTCAACCACTCGCTGAAAATTTTCTATGGTTTGCGAGATTATTTGTGACCAAGTAGAGTTTGCGCGAATTTTATTTATTGATTTGGACGAACGTTCAAGAACGGCTTCAATTCCGAGCAATTTAGCAGCCTCTATATTCACACGAATGGCTTCAACACTCTTCGGTTCAAAGAGAAATCCATTGCTATTGTCTACAAGTTCTTCCACTGCACCAACCCTGGTGGCTAAGGGAATAAGCCCTCGGCTCATGGCTTCTAAAATTACATTGGGCATTCCTTCTGAATGTGAAGGAGCAATGAGAAAAGTATGCTCGTCAAAAATTTCATTCAATGCATTTACGTCTTTCACCTCACCGTAATAACGAACATTCGCACGATTCAATTTTTTCGAAGAAGGAATAGCTCCGACAAATGAAATTTCTAATTCGGGCATGGATGCAACTACCTGCATAAGTTCTTCAATTCCCTTTCTTCTTTCATACCGACCAACAAAAAGAAATTTTGAATTCACTGGAAGGTTTCTTTTCTCGAGCAAGGTGTTGTCGCTAACAGCACCGGGAATAACTAATACTTTTGATTGAGGAATTCCAATACCATTCAAAAGTGAGGTGATTTTCCCCCCATAAGAGATGCAGTAATCTGCTTGATTTAAGTTCCATTTCGTAGGTGACTTCAATAAATACGCTTTCAATCTTTCTCGGAAAGATGCAGGTTCTTGGAACATTTCCAATCCGTGAAAATTCACCAATATTGGACCTGTTTTGATGATGCCTTTTTTCCGCTGTTGCAATAAATCCCATCCGCTAAATCCCTTCACGTAAATTAGATCGAACTGTGGAAATTTGTCTTTTAGCAGAGATGTTATTGCAAGAGAATATTGATAAGATTCTTTGATGTAATGTCCTGGCATTCCGTTAGATTCAGGAAATCTAAGCGTATGCAGGATTAAGTGTTTTGAATTTTCGAAGAGTTCGTTCACCTCTTCTTTTTTAGGAAGTGAGCTTTTTCCGTAGACGCAATGAACGAGCGTTACCTCGTGCTCAAGCTTCAGCAATTCATTACACAAATTGAAACTGTGACGCTGCATGCCGCCAGTGACGTAGGGTGCAATGCCGTCGGTAAGCAGACAGATTTTCATTTGAGCGAATGGAGTTGATTCAAAATATTTCTTGCGTTTGCGCTCCAGGTGTGATTCGCAGTTATTTTATGCTGAAAGGCTTTAGCCTTTTCTTTCAATTCATTCAAATTAGAAACAGCTAGGTCCAATGCTTTTTGAAAATCTCGTTCGTTATTTTCAAAAAGCACCCCATCTGATTCAGCCATAACATCACTTACGCCGGCTTCGTTTACTGCCAAAACAATTTTTCCAAGCGCTCCGTATTCAAACAATTTCACTGGTGAACAATACCACTCGGTATTCGGAAGAGTAACCACATCCATGGCTGTTATGTAATTGTAGACGTCTTCTTTTGGAACCGATCCGGTAAAATGAACCCTTGAAGAAATTCCAAGTGTTTGCGTTAGTTCTTTCAATTCAGGAATGAGGTAGCCGTCTCCAACAATGAGCAGAGCGACATTGGAATTGTTCAAATTTGAAACGGCTTGAATCAGCCTGTCAACGCCGTGATAGGGGAAAATAGATCCGACAAAACCAATCACTGTCTTATTCGTTAAGTCTAATGCTTTTCTAATTTCTTCAACGCGTGAATCCGTGATCTGAATTTCTGCTTTGTCAATGGCATTGGGAACTACGAGACATTGACCTGGATTGATATCGTAATTTTTAACTATGTGTTTTTGAAGTGAACTCGTGATGGGTGCAACAAGATTGACCGATTGTAACAAGTGCTTCAATTTCTTTTTGCCAACGAATGCAATGAAGGAAGATGCGTTTTCAAATTCTTTTACTTCTTCCTCGAACGGAGCATTAATTTCTACAATGTGTTTTATTTTGAAGGGTTTCAGAACTTCAATGCTCCCATTGCTCATCCATGCGGAACGTTCGTAAACCAGATCCGGATTGAATGTTTGAACGGCTTCTTGAAGTTCTTTGGCTGCGTGTTTATCGAATTGAATTTGTTGAATTTCTTTGATCGTTCTCCAGATAATTCTCGGTGTGATTTTTTTAAGAGTTGATTTAATACTTCGCGAATTCGTTTGTGTAAATTCAGATTGCGGCTTTTTTCCTAAAACTAAAATCTCAACGGTATGTCCTTCTTCTCTAAATCCATTCACCATTCCGCGCATGTGACTTCCGTAGCCAGTTGGCGCGTCGAAGTATAGTGTTGGGTGCGGAGAGTAGAATAGAATTTTCATGAATTAATCGAAGGATTTCATGTGTTCTAACATCTCATTAACACGGAAAGAAAGTGAGTTATTCTCGTGGGCTTCTTGAATAAATGTTTGACTATCTAACGGTTCGTTTTTCAATAGCGACTGAAAGAAATTAATCCAAGTTGTTCCTCTGTTTTCGTTCTCTATAGTTTGGAGTACCTCTCCTTTTGCGCCTAGATATAAGTATGGAGTTCCAAGCGTTTGGTATTCAAAGTACTTTGTAGTGAAGAAATCTTTGTTGTGATCAGCTAACAAAATGATGCACCAATGTGCTTGCGTAATTCGATCTTCGATTTTCTTTCCGATAGAATCAGAGATTCGAACACAGGGGTGGTGTTTGAAAATAGCTTTTATTTTTTCGAAGCTGGTGGAATGAAAGTTAAGCTGCAATCTCTCATACAAGGCAGGGTCGGACTCACGTAGTTTTGTGAGGTCTTTCGACATTTCTTCCAAAAAGGGCTCTGTATCTAAATAAATTTCCCCTCCGTATTCAATGGTAATCTCACGAGAAGAAAACCCGAATGATTGTTCGGTTAGTTTTGGTTCAGAGTGAAAATGTTTGAGGTGAAAGAATTTTTTATTGTCTGGTGGAATAAAATTCAAGGAAGAAAAGTGTTCAAGAATTTGAATGGCGGGGGCAGAAAGAACGTCGGCGTGTTGAATTACGCTTTGTGTTTTTTCTTCTTCTTCCTTTTTCTTTTCAGGACTTAAAAAAGGCATTCCGTAGTTCCGCGCGTTCAACCAAGGGTCGCGAAAGTCGGCCCAGTACTTTATGAATGGATGTTCCTTTTTCCATTCGGCAACTACGCGAAGCATGTCCCAAGGGGCGCCAGTTGCGAACACCCATTCAATCGGATGTTTTTTTGCGAGTTCGTTCAACTTGGGAACAAGATGTGTTTCCCAACCGAGGCTTATATCGTAGGGTGTGCCTTTGTAATTTTTTTTGACTGCGTTAAGCGCTTTTCTGTATTGAAGTTTTTCGAAAAAGTTCGACGGTTGTGTGAGTAGAATTCGAGGATAAACGCCTGGCAGTGCATGCACGAAGATGCTTCTGCTGTTCACCTCTTCGCTCCAAACAGATTTTTCTGTGTCGCTTAAAGCTTCGGCTTTAATGACATGAACAATGCAATTTTGTTCTGCGAATTCTTTGGCTAATTTTCCCCAACGTCTTCCTCCGATTCCTTTGTTTGGAGGGAAGTCGTAATTAACGAGTATGATATGTTTTTTAGTAGTTGGCATTTACATGCTCGGCTACGTAGGCAATTTGATCGTGTGTCAGTTCCGAATACATCGGAAGCGAAAGAATTCTTTTTGCTAGTCTTGCTGCAACTGGATAATCGGCTTCGGTGTGATGAAAGCGTGAAGTGTAACACGGCATCAATGGCAATGGAACGGGGTAGTGCACAGCGGTATCGATTTGTGCTTCTTTCAGTTTTGCCATTAGTCCGTCGCGGTCTTCGTGTTGAATAACATAGAGGTGAAACACGTGACGGAAATTTTCACGTTCGTGAGGACGTTGAACTTTTTCATTCAGGAGTGAATGATACAACTGCGCATTCTTTCTACGTCCCTCTGTCCACGTTTCAAGGTGGGGAAGTTTTGTATTGAGCACAGCTGCTTGAATACCGTCCATGCGCGAGTTTCTTCCTTCGCGGGTGTGGTTGTGTTTTCCTTCTTGTCCGTGGTTCGCGATGGCTCGGGCGATTTTCGCGATCTCGTCGTTGTTGGTCACCATTCCGCCCGCATCGCCGTAGGCACCTAAGTTTTTACCGGGGTAAAAACTAAAACTTGCGGCGTGTCCGAAGGTTCCTGCTTTTTGTCCGTTTATGGTCGCAGCATGCGATTGCGCGCAGTCTTCTAGAACAAGGAGACCGTGTTTGTTTGCAATCGCCATTAGCGCATTCATGTCAACCGGATTTCCATAGAGGTGAACGGGAATGATTGCTTTAGTGCGGTTTGTAATGCGCACTTCTATTTTCGAAATGTCAATGAGAAAATCTTCGTCTACATCTACAAACACAGGTATTCCACCTGCGGTTGTCACAGCTTCTGCAGTGCTAATCCAGCTTATTGCCGGAACAATGACTTCGTCGCCAGGCTGAATGCCCATAGCCACAAGAAGAATTTCTAAGCTGTCGGTTCCATTGGCGCATGCAATCGTGTGCTTCATACCCATGAATTCGCTGTAGCTTTTTTCGAAAGCATCAGCAGCGGGTCCGCCAATGAATGAAGTGTTCGAAATAATAGAAGATATAGCTTTATCCATTTCAGATTGAATGGAAAAATATTGCGCTTTAAGATCTACAAATGGAATATGCATTAGCGTATTTTTTTTGCGGGATTTCCTACATAAACCCCCGGTTCAGTAATATTTTTTGTGACAACAGCTCCTGCACCAATAACAACGTTATCGCAAACAGTAACAGGTAGTAAAGTTACATTCGATCCAATGGAAACGTGATTCCCGATCTCTGTGGAAGACCATTTGGTTTTATCGTTTCCGGAAGGTCCACCGTCTTTGAATAAATCGTTCGTAAACATAACGCCGTGTGCAACGAAACAGTCCGATCCGATAGTGACCAATTCACAAATGAAAGTATGACTTTGAATGCGCGTTCGGTCTCCGATTTTTACACCTTTCTGGACTTCAACAAACGGCCCTACAAACACATCGCTGCCAATTTCACACTCGTACAAGTTCACAGGTTCAACAACGGTCACATTTGTTCCAAATTGAACGTCACGAATTTGAGCAGTGTATTTTTTCACTTCGTTCATTGCAATATGTTCGCGTAAATTTTTTCAATGGCATCTACACTTCTCACACCCTCTATTCCTTCTACATTTTGGCCAATGCCTGTTTGAATTTCCTTCACAATACCGGCAATTACTTTATCGTGATTGCTACTTGTGCCTTGGTATTTGCCGTAGGCATTTGGCTTGTCGTTGAAGTCAATGTTGCTGTCTAACTCATGTCCTTCAACATTCCAAAATTCAATTTTATTGAGGTAGGCACCACCAATTTTTATACTTCCTTTTTCACCAATAATGGTGATACTTCCTTCGTAGTTTTTTTCGTAAACACAAGTGGTCCAAACCAATGATCCTAGTGCACCGTTTTCAAATTCCATCACCGCAACGCCACTGTCTTCGGTTTCAATGTTGTGATTTTGTGTAGCCGCTTTCGCCTTCACACTCACCACATTTCCACACCACCAAATAAGTAAGTCAATGAAGTGACTGGCTTGCGTGAAAAGCGCTCCACCTTCTTTTTCAATCTTTCCTCTCCACGGAGAATCGTCGTAGTAACCTTGGTAGCGATTCCACAAAACATCACATTTCACCATAAAAATTTTTCCTAACCACCCTTCACGAATGGCTTGTTCAGCAAGAATAACAGGGACATTAAATCTGTTCTGTTTCACCACCCATAATTTTTTTCCGCAAGCAGCGGCAGTATCATTCATCTGATTGGCCTCTTCAACAGAAAGCGACATAGGTTTTTCAACTAAGACATTAAATCCAGCTTTCAATGCAGCAATGCTTTGTTCGGCATGAAGTGCATGCGGCGTTACAACATTAATAACATCGGCTTCAATGTTCTGCAGCATATCTTCAAAAGAAGAGAAAACAGGAATGTTTCCGTATAACTCGGAAAGTGCGCGTACCGTTTCAATTTGGCTATCGCACAAGGCAACGATTTCTATTTCCGGATTAGCGTCTAAGACAGCAACGTGTCGCTTCCCAATACTTCCACATCCGACTACGGCAAACTTGATTTTCATCGGTTGCAAAGTAATCAATCATTTTTGAATTTCCGCGACCTTTTGCTCAAGGAATTGCTGCATGGGATAATTTTCTAATCCTTGACGAATAAAGAATTCGTTTTCAGTTTCCATATGGGCAAGCAATAGTGCTGATTCGAGATCCTCGTAATTGGCGAGGCAAAGATTTTTAAGCGGACTTCCTTCAACAGGAAAAGATGTTGGGGAATTTTTGCCAATGAACGTTTTATATCCCATCGCTAGTCTTTCAAAGAGGATGGTCGAATAAGCCATAAGACCAATATTTATTTTGAAAAAGGTATTACTCGATTTCATTTCTTCAGGCGCTATAGTGGTTTGGGCTCCAGTGAAAAAGGAAGCGTAAAAAGACTCGAAGTCTTTGTCTTTCCTTTCCTTCGGATGCGGGAAAATGATCAATTGAAATTCGGAATGTTTTTCTAAAAAAGTCTTCAAAGAATTCAGCAAGAAAAGTTCATTCTCTTGAATGCCCATGCCGAAATCGGCATCTCCTGACTTTCGCCTTACCCATTCGCCGTGCGAATAGAAACCAATGGTGTTTCTGGGTGGAACGGGCGGATTAATGTAGTTCGAAGAATAGTACATGTATTGATCGGGCGGCCAATGCGAGAGTTCGCGAACATACCAATGCTCGAAATGAGGAAGTTCTTCCATTTGATAAGCGCTGGAAAGCACAACATCGTCTGCTATCATAAACGTGTGATGCCCAGCCAATGGCCCGGGTGAAGGGATTTTCGTCACTTTAATCCCCTCTTCAATTAAGAGGTAAGCGAGGGTGTTGCTATCTTTTTCAAACGGTGTGAAATCGAAAAATTCAGAAATAGTATTTAAAGAAATAAAGTCTGAAACCGCCGTCCATTCAGTCACTTCACGCACAATCAGAGCTAGATTTACTCGGCGAGAATCGAACAGGCATTGCAAAGAAATTCGCAACGCGAATAAATGAAATTTCAATGGAAAATCGGAGAGTGTTAGTTCTTCTCGAACCAATACATTTAGCGTTTTGTGGTTGGTATTCGCTGAAATATATTCTTCAGCAATTTCTATTTGATTGGAAGTTGAAACCAAAACGCAAGGAACATTTCTTTGTGATTGAAATGCATTCTTTTTCCTTGAAACAATGCGTTTCCATTCTTTGAATCCGATGAGCAGATCTCTTTTCGCACGGTCGGGAAGTCTATATGTTAAATCATGAAGAAGTCTATGCTGAAGCATACGCACACGAATGTCCTCTGAAGGTTTCATAGGCCTTTTTAAAAGCTGCTTTGCAAAGCGAAGGGCGCTGTTTAAACTAGACATGTGATTCATGGAACAAGTGTAGGAAAGATTCAAGGTTTTTATTCCAACTGACTATCGGAAAGTTGAAATGTTTTGAAAGCTGCTCGGAAGCTGCCTTCGCTCGCATGCCCGTTTCACAGAGAATAATGCAAGAACGATTTATTTTTTCGATTTCTTCTTTCAGTTCGGAAGCTGTTAGAGTAATAATTTCCGAAGGAAGCGAATCACTTTCACCCAGAAAATAGATGGGAGTGCTTGTGTCTTGAAGCAATTCTTGAACAGTGATAGACACCTTCGTGTTTTTTTCTTTCGGGTTGAAACTGAACCGTGACCAAAGCCCTGTGGTTCCATCGAAATAATCAATCGCGCCAACAAACGGACAAGGATTGAGTGTCAGAAATTGAAGTGCTTGATGGGCAACATGAATGCCTACCGAGGCCACCACCGTTGGCCAAACACCATCAACGTCGCAATCCCGTTCCACTTTGCTCGCGTCTTGAACATGTCCGAAAAGCATGGCGCTGGTTATGCTATTTAAATGAATGAAGGCACTAGACCCTGCATTCATCTGCGCTGCCGCATAGAAAAAAGGAATTTTTAGTTTTTCGAAGTGCCGGGTTAATTCCAATTTCGTAGCAAGGCGATCGGTGAAATCAAAAACTAAATCAAAGGTTGAGGCAAGTATTTCCGCTTGCGGTTTAAACATTCGTTCCTCCGAGATTATTGTAGCTTTTGGAAAGTGGAACGAGCAATAATTCTTTAAGACAGCGGCTTTATTCTTTCCAATGTCATCAGGAGTGAAAAGATGTTGCCTGTTTAGGTTGGAAGATTCTACAAGGTCACCATCGAAAATGGTCACGTTTCCAATTCCTGAAGAAAGTAAATAAGAGAGAGCAGCATGCGCTAATCCGCCGCATCCGATAATTAAGAGATGCTTATCTTTTAAATAATCTTGGTCCCAGGTCATGCTTTCAAAAAGGAGTGAATTTCGAATTGCAAGATAGTTTAGAGTGGGGCTTCAGGAATATTTTACGAACAATTTTGTTTGTTAAAGTATTGAAAATCAAATGATAAGTAAAGAAAATGAGTATCGAAAGTAAAAAAAAGTGTGTTCGTCATGAAAAGTTGTACTTTTGCGGTCGTATTTAACCTTTAAAAAACATCAAGACAATGTCTGAAATTGCACAAAAAGTTACCGAAATCATCGTAGATAAACTCGGTGTAGAAGCATCAGTTGTAACCCCTGAAGCTAGTTTCACCAATGATTTGGGAGCAGATTCTTTGGATACTGTAGAGCTTATCATGGAATTTGAAAAGGAATTCAACATCGCTATTCCTGACGATCAAGCAGAGAAAATTGTGACTGTAGGTCAAGCAATTGATTACATCACTGCGAATAAATAATCACTCGGAAATTATTCAACTTTCCCGAAAACTATGGAGTTAAGAAGGGTCGTTGTTACCGGACTAGGAGCATTAACACCCATTGGTAATACTGTACCAGAATACTGGAACGGTCTTATCAATGGTGTGAGTGGTTCTGATCTCATAACGCGCTTTGACGCGAGCAAGTTCAAAACGAAGTTTGCTTGTGAAGTCAAGGGGTTTAACATTGAAGATCACATTGAGCGAAAAGAAATGCGCAAAATGGATCCTTACACACACTACGCTCTAGTAGTTGTTAAGGAAGCTATAGTGGATTCTGGACTCGATGTAGAGAAAGTAGACAAAGATCGTGTTGGCGTCATTTGGGGTTCAGGGATAGGAGGTTTAACTACTTTCCAAGAAGAGTGTATTAATTTCGCGAAAGGAGACGGAACACCTCGTTTCAACCCTTTCTTTATTCCGAAAATGATTGCTGATATTGCCTCTGGTCACATCAGCATTCAATACGGATTCAGAGGTCCCAACTACACAACCGTTTCAGCTTGTGCTTCTTCAACAAACGCTTTAATAGATGCCTTTAACTACATTCGTTTAGGTAAGGCAGATATTATTGTAAGTGGTGGTTCAGAAGCTGCAATTTGTGAGGCAGGTGTAGGAGGATTTAACGCGTGCAGAGCGCTGTCTGAAAACAATGAGAATTTCAAAACAGCTTCTCGACCTTTCGATTCAACCCGTGATGGTTTTGTCTTAGGTGAAGGAGGTGGCTGTCTTATTTTAGAAGATTTAGAACACGCCAAAGCGCGTGGTGCTAAAATATACGCCGAGCTTATCGGTGGAGGAATGTCTGCAGATGCTTATCACATTACTGCTCCACATCCAGAAGGAATTGGTGCAACGAACGTAATGAAGAACGCGCTTTCCGATGCAGGAATTTCTTCAAATGAAATTGACTACATCAACGTACATGGAACGTCTACTCCTTTAGGAGATGTTCAAGAAGCGAAGGCCATTCAAAATATATTTGGAGAGCACGCGTACAACGTAAATATTTCAAGTACCAAGTCAATGACGGGTCACTTGCTAGGTGCTGCTGGAGCCGTTGAAGCTATCGCATCTATCTTGGCTATTAAAAACGGAATCATTCCACCAACGATTAACTTCGTAAATACCGATGAAGCTTTAGATCCAAAATTGAACTTTACTTTCAATACGGCGCAGCATAGGGAAGTTAATATTGCGATGACGAACACCTTCGGTTTCGGAGGTCATAACACTTCAGCCATTTTTAAGAAATACGAATGATTTGGAAATTCTTTTCCAAAGCACATCCCAATAGGGAACTTTTCACCTATATCAAAAACACCTTTCATGTAAAGCCGAATAACCTTGCGCTTTATGAGACTGCGCTGCGACATGCTAGCGCTGCCGATGAAATTCAACCAGGAATAAAAAATAGCAACGAGCGATTAGAATTTTTAGGCGACGCCATTCTAGATAGCATTGTTGCCCATTATTTGTTTTCGAAATATCCGGCCCTCACAGAAGGTGAACTAACCAAAATGAAATCGAAGATTGTTAGAAGAGACAATCTTAATTCTATTGGTTACGAACTGAAGTTATACGAGTTTCTAAATGTTAGCATCGGCAGACAGGAAATTCATGAAAGTCTAATTGGAAATGCATTGGAAGCCTTATTTGGCGCGCTTTTTCTAGACAAGGGATATAAGATTACTCGAGAAATAGCATTGAAATTATTGAAGGAACACGGCCTTGATGAGCGTGTTCATTTAGATGTAGATTACAAAAGTAAATTGCACGAGTGGGGACAAAAGACCCGTAGGCATTTGGTGTATATTGTGCGTGAACAGCGCAGCACAGGGGCTCAAATGCTATACACCATAGCGTTAGAGTTAGACGGCAAAGAAGTTGGAAGAGGAACAGGTGGTTCAAAAAAAGCGGCAGAACAATCGGCAGCAGAAGCTGCGGCTAAAGTAATATTGATAGATTAAAACTGAAACATATGTACGGTAAAATGCAGGAACATTTGCAAAATGAATTGAACGATATTCGTGAAGCTGGTTTATTCAAAAGAGAACGTATCATTACTACCCCGCAAGGAGCAGTCATTCAAACCACCGAAGGGAAAGAGGTTTTGAATTTTTGCTCGAACAACTACCTTGGTCTTTCGAGTCACCCAGTTGTTTTAGAAGCCGCGAAAGCTGCAATTGATTCACACGGATTCGGTATGTCGAGCGTTCGATTTATTTGTGGAACTCAAGACATTCACAAGACGTTGGAACATAAACTTTCTGAATTCCTTCACACGGAAGATACCATTTTGTACGCCGCAGCATTCGATGCGAACGGCGGAGTTTTCGAGCCGTTATTGAACGAACAAGACGCAATCATTTCAGATGAATTGAATCACGCTTCAATCATTGACGGTGTTCGTTTGTGCAAAGCGCAGCGTTACCGCTATAAGAATAACAACATGGAAGATTTGGAAGAGCAGCTGAAAGCCGCTTCTGGAGCGCGTTTCAAGTTGATTGTTACCGACGGGGTTTTCTCTATGGACGGATACGTAGCACAGCTCGATAAGATTTGTGATCTAGCAGATCAATACGGTGCAATGGTTATGGTAGACGAATGTCATGCTACCGGGTTCATTGGAAAGACAGGTAGAGGAACAATAGAATTGAAAAACGTTTTAGGTCGCGTAGATATCATTACTGGAACTTTAGGTAAGGCATTGGGCGGTGCAATGGGCGGATTCACCAGCGGAAGAAAAGAGATTGTTGAATTGCTTCGTCAACGCTCTAGACCTTATTTGTTTTCGAATTCACTTGCGCCTTCAATCGTTGGTGCATCTATTGCGGTAATGGATATGCTTAGCGCATCTTCCGATTTGCGCGATAAACTTGAGGCGAATATTATTCGTTTTAAAACGGGTATTAAGGCCGCTGGATTCGATATCAAAGATGGCGACAGTGCCATTGTTCCAGTTATGCTATACGACGCGAAATTGGCACAAGACTTCGCAGATGCATTGTTGCAAGAAGGCATCTATGTGATTGGATTTTTCTATCCAGTTGTTGCAAAAGGTCAAGCACGTATTCGTGTTCAATTGAGCGCGGGACATGAGTTCGAGCACATTGATAAGGCAGTTGAAGCATTTACCAAAGTGGGTAAAGCGCTAAACGTGATTCAATAATTATGTCGAAATATTTAATCGTAGGACAAGGGCTAGCAGGAACACTGCTAGCCTTTTCTCTTCTTGAAAAAGGAGAAGAAGTTCTAATTGCCGACGATTATAAGCACGCTTCTGCTTCTCAAGTAGCAGCCGGAATGTGGAATCCGGTTACCTTCAAAAGGCTTGCTGCGTCTTGGTTAGCGAAAGAAATGTTGGAAGAAATGAATGTGACTTTTCGCAAGTTGGAAGAAAAACTTCAAACGAGTTTTTTTCATTCCCTTCCCGTCGCAAGAATTTTCAACTCCATTCAAGATGCTAATTTTTGGGATGAAAAATCAGATCACCCTGAAGTGGGGAAATATCTTTCTGCACGCACCAACAAAAGTGTTCAAGAAAATTTCAATGCTCCGTTTGGAAACAGCGAAGTGAATGAATGCGGTTGGCTAAACGTTCCGTTGTTTCGAGAAGTTGCATTGAATTATTTCATTCGACATGAAAATTTCATTGAGGAGGCTGTGAACGAAAATGAAGTTGAGTTCAACGGAAGTAAAGTTTTATGGAAGGAAAGAATGTTCGATAAACTTATTCTTTGCAATGGAATTGGCGTGAATCAATGGAAGGGTTTGGAACACCTAGATCTAATTCCTAATCATGGTCAGGTGTTGGATTTGAAGATTGAAAATTTGGAGCTTGATGCAATTGTAAACTTTGGTCAGTTTTTACTTCCTTTTGGAAACAAAAAGTTTCGCTTGGGAGCAACCTACAATTGGAACGAAGTGCCTGATGAACCAACTTATGATGCGAAGGAGTTGCTAATATCGGAATTGAAACTGCGATTGGACAAGGACGTAGTTGTTGAAAGTCACAAAACTGGATTTCGTCCTACAACCCGCGACAGAAGGCCTATTGTAGGTTTCGCCAAGCAGAACGAACTATTGGGGGTGTTCGGCGGCTTGGGTTCAAAAGGAGTCCTGCTTGCACCGTATTTTTCAAAATTATTTTCGGCTGTTTTAACCGAAAACGCTCCTATTCCGAAGGAGGTGAGCACAGCGCGATTCTAACAATTCAAGGTGAAGAACCTTATCATTTGAATACCAATTGTACCAATTGTTCAAATAGATTTGTTATGCGCCTGTATAGCGCTATTAAATGAAAAGAATCGTTTTACTCCTCATTGTTTTGGCCTCAAGCCAGTGGCTTTCTGCGCAGCAGTTAGACGAGGGAGATTCGCGTGCGATGATTCAAGCAAATTTTATTTATCAGTTTGCGGTGAATAGCAATTGGCCTGTTGAAATGAAGAAAGGAAAATTTCTCATTGTTGTGTATGGAAATGACGCCGTCTATAAGCATGTTGTGGAGAAATATGGAATGAAGCCAGTAGGTGCACAGACGATTGAAGTTGTTGCATGGTCTGAATACAAGGCAGGGGTAAGTAGTCATATTGTTTTTATAGACAAGTCGAAAAAATCTGATCTGCAGAAAATAATGAAAGAGGTGAAAGGGAAGAGCACCTTGGTTGTCACAAACTGGGAGGGAGCGCTCGGCAGTGGGGCGGCCATTAATTTCAAAACAGTAGATAATTCTATTCGCTACGAATTAAGTGAGGTCGCTTTATCTGAGAAGAAAATTACACCTGGGAATAAAATTTTACAATGGAAAGTTCAATAGTATGAAGCACACATTCTTACTTTTTTTGATTTTACTTGGTGTGGCTCAAATGGGCTACAGTCAAGTGAATCCAATTGTAGCGAAAGCCGCTGAATTGTGCGATGAAAAGAAATATGATGAAGCGCTTGCTCAAATTGACGAAGGTTTTAAATTGGCCAGTTTGAACTCAGATCCGAATGCATGGTTTGTAAAAGGATTTATTTTAAAAGAGCTGTACAAACAAAAGGAAGCCAATCAACGCCAGAGTAACTACAGAAACCGAAGTGCAGCTGCTTTGAAGAAAGCACGCGAATTCGATTCAAATTTGGAATTCGCATCAAACATAGATGCTGCTTTTCAGTACATAGCTTTCACCTATTTCAATGACGCGTTGTTACGTTCTGCTGAAATGGATAACGAATCCGAGAATGAACCGATTGACCTATTCAAAAAGTTTGAAGAGCTTTATAAAGGTTCAGATGTCGAACTCAAAGATTTGAATTTAGAATTCAACAGTAAAATGGCCGAAGGACATTACCGCAATTGGATCAAAAACACAGAAGACAACCATCATTATTTTTTGTGTTTGGAATACTACTCTAAAGTGTTAGCCTTGGATAATAGAAATTGCACCGCGAATTTGAACTTGGCTATTGTCAACTACAATCAAGGTGTTTACATGATTCGGAAAATTGGCGCTCAGACAGACATGATGGATTTAATTTCCATTCAAGACGAAAGCGTAAAGAAATTTAAAGCGGCCATTCCCTATGCGCAGCAAGCCTTTGCTACCTGCACCCCTTCATATACGAATTACAAAGTGCTTATGTTCGTGAATAGGGCCTTGGGTAGAGAAGAAGAATTTCTTCGTTTGAAAAAAGAGTCTGAGAAAAAATTCAAATCAAATTAATTGAAATCCATGAATTGGTTCTTCAATAAGAAGCATCGTCTTGGATTTGGTTTCGGTGCCATTATATTCATAGTTGCCGGAACCTTAGTCATGACTATGCTTACCCTTCAGCGGAGTTATGATATCAATCGGAAAATTAACGACAAGTATGTTCCTTCAATTGGACGCTTGCAAGACCTCGAAGGATACACCCTTCGCTCAAAAGATTTAATCAAAGAGTGGGCTTTTGTGCAACGTGTAGAGGAAGATCTGCATCGTAAGGAAATGAAAGCAATTAGTGATAGCTCACTCATGAATTCATGGTTGCGCCTGAAGGAAGTCAAGAATAACTTTAGTTCAGAGGAACAGAAGAGTATGGATTCTTTGGAGCGAAAAGTTGGAGACATGCTCATTCAATTCAAGGCGGTTCAAGAGCTGTTACCAACCTTCGATAGTTATAGCAATCCAATTGCGTTAATGGAAGCTGAATCATATTTTATTGAAGGAAGTGGAATCCCCCTGGTGGTTGAAGAAGCAGAGGCTATTCTGAATGAATTGCGCACAAAGCAAACAGAACGAATGAATAGGGAAATTGAAGAAATGAATGTTCAGTTCTCTCGTTTGACAGGTGTTCTTGTAGTGGTTTCTTTGTTCGTTTTATGCGCGGGAATTGCCATTGCCTATTTCACCACAAAACTGAGAAAGCAAAAAGAAGAATCAGATGTTCAAAAGGAACAATTGAATTTGTTGTATCACGATTTGACTGACAGCATCAATTACGCCCAAAGACTTCAAAATACAATCTTACCGAACATTGGTGCGGTAAGACAAATCTTCAACAAGAGTTTTGTTTTTTATGTTCCGAAGGCTGTTGTAAGTGGCGATTTTTATTGGTTTAAGAATGTAGGTGGAAAGAAATTGTTCGCCGCTGCAGACTGCACGGGACACGGTGTTCCCGGTGCATTCATGAGTTTGGTAGGTCACAACTTTTTGAATCACGTGACTAAAGTTTTTCTCGATCCTTCACAGATTCTAAATAGCGTTAATCGTTTAGGTACAGAGGTGCTGCGTAACAATAACACCGGTGTTCGAGACGGTATGGACATTGCACTTTGTGCGATCGATGAAAAGGAAATGATGTTGGAATATTGCGGCGCGAACATTCCACTTTACGTTGTTAGAAAGAATGAACTTATTGAATTGGCTCCAACCAAGCGAAGCATTGGAACCTTCGGTGAACGCGGTCAGTCTTTTGAGACAAAGAAATTCCAATTGGAAAAAGAGGATATGGTATACGCCTGCAGCGACGGATATGCAGACCAGTTTGGCGAAGCGAACAATAAAAAGTTCATGCGAAAGCGATTCAAAGAAATTCTTACATCTATATCAAGTCTAGAAATAGATGCACAAGAAAAAACCCTTCACGAAACGTTTGACGCTTGGAAGGGTTCAGTGGAACAAACCGATGACCTTTTAGTTATCGGAATTCGAATCTAATTATTACGAAGCCAGGCTTGAGCGGTCTGCTATATAAGTGTCAACCGGGTTCACACATAACACAGGTATCTGCGCATCGTTGGTGATTAAGTGCTGTTCGTAGCTCGAGTTGAATACATTTAACAGTGAACTCTCGTAGAAATTCATAATACAAATCAAATCAGCTTCAACCGCTGCAGAATATTTCAACAACGATTTCACGAATGAACCTTCGGACTTCGTTTCAGTAATTTCAACTTCAACAGGAATGTTCTTTGAACTCAAATATTCTACGGCGTAATTTAAATTACGGTCCAGTTGATTTTTTAGGAACTCATCGGTTTCATTCGGTGAAATCAAATACACTTTCGAGTTAAAGTACTTCGCGATATCGCGAACTGCACTTAGTTTTTGCTTGGTTTCTTTGTGCAAGTCTAATGGCACAACCAAACGGTGATATCCTTGCTCACGAATGGTTCTCTCTTGAACAACGATGAAAGGAATAGAACTTTCAGTAACAATTTTCAATGCGCGGCTTCCAGACATGAATTGCATACCGCGAGCCCCATGTGTCCCCATAATAATAAGTGCTGCATCCATTTCCGTTGCAGCCTTATCTATGTCTTCAAAGATGTTCCCGATGCGAACATGAGCGTGAATCTCAACGCTGTTTTCAACACGAATACGATCTTTAAGCGCGTCTAACTTCAAGCGCGCTTCAGAAACTTGTTTCTTATTTTCTACAATGTGAATCAGATGAATATCGGCAAGAATTGTTTTGCCCATCAAAAGCGCATGTTCAATGGCAATATCGCTCACCTTAGTGAAATCGACTGGAACTAAAATTTTCTTAGAAAATCCCATAATAATATTTTTTGCAAATATAAATGAATTGAGTGCTATCCGTTAAGACTAAAATCAAGTACCTGTTGGAAAAATAGTTCCGGAGATTCGGCGTGAGGCCAATGTCCCGTGTTTTTCATTTCAATAATTTTAGCTTGGGAAAAGTACTCTTGCAGAGAACGCTCGTCTTCCTTCAAAATATAATTGGAAAGTTCTCCTTTAATAAACAATGTTGGTAGGCTAATGGCGGTGTTCAGCGGTACTTCAGCAAGAATTTCATTGATATGGAATTCAAGTGCATCAATATTGAATCGCCATGCGAGTTTTCCCGGTTCTTTCCAATAGAGATTTTTAAGCAGAAAAAGCTGCGTGGCCTTGTCAACAGAGGTCTTAGAAAAAATATCTTCCGCTTCCGCTCTTGATTGTATTTGATTCAAGGGAACTGATCGCAACGCTTCAAAAACAGTGTCGTGATGTCGAGGATAGCGTTTCGCCCCCATGTCAACAATAATCAGTTTTTCAATTAGAAATTCAATTTCTTGCGCAACATGCATCACTGTCTTTCCTCCCATGCTGTGACCCAAGAGTATCACATCGCGAAGGTTTTCAGAGGCTATGAAATCAATGGCGTCTTCACACATGAGTTTGTAATTCATTTCATCGGAATGAAATGATCTTCCATGATTTCGTTGGTCAATGGTGTATACGCAGAACCCATGTTCTGCCCATTTTTTAGCATGCGTGGTCCAATTATCTCCTGTCCCAAAAAGCCCATGAAAGATGAGCATTGGTTTTCCTTCCCCGTATTTACTGAAATGCAATTTCATTTTACATCAATTCGTTTTTGTACATCTGCACGGTATTTTCCAATCCGAAATACAAGGCATCTGAGATAAGCGCATGGCCTACAGAAACCTCGTCGAGATGCGGCACTTGTTGCGCAAAGTATTTTAAATTCTCCATGTTCAAATCGTGACCGGCATTAATGCCAAGTCCCGCTTCGTGTGCAGCTTTCGCAGTTTCAATAAATGGCGCTACAGCTTTTTCTTTGTCAAGGGAATAGCCAACAGCGTAGCTTTCGGTATACAATTCAATGCGATCTGTGCCGGTTTCAGCGGCTCTTTTCATGAGGGCGGGATTGGCTTCCATGAAAATACTTACACGCATGCCGTGTGATTTTAATTCTTTAACGATTCCCGATAAAAAATCAAAATGTGTTTCCACATCCCAACCTGCGTTGGATGTTACAGCATCTGGCGCATCTGGCACCAATGTAACCTGATGCGGTTTCGATTGAATAACCAATTCCATAAAGTCAGAAGTAGGATACCCTTCCACATTGAATTCAGTTTTTACAACTTTTTTCAAAGCGGGGACATCTGCGTAACGAATGTGACGCTCGTCGGGTCTCGGGTGCACCGTAATGCCATCGGCACCGAAGCGTTCGATGTTCTGCGCTGCCACAATGACATCTGGTGTAATGCCACCTCGTGCATTCCGAATGGTGGCTATTTTATTAATGTTTACGCTAAGTGCGATCATGTATTTAAAATTGGTTGTGCAAAACTCGGCAATATTCGAATTCAAATTCACGTTGTGGAACGAAAAATGAATGTACGTTTAATCGCTCGTCAAAACATGCTATGAATAAAGCTCTAAATTTAATATCGAAAAGCCTGCCCGCACTGAGTCGCGGCGATTCGGCTATGTACGTATTAAATTTAATGGATGAATTGCGTGTGAACGATTTACCTGTGGTTGAAAACGGATTGTTTATAGGCTTAGCCAATGAAAGTGATTTCCTAAACGCGGAGGTTTATCAGGGTGAAGTTCAGGCTGAACTCGATTTGCTAAATGTTTCTGTTTTACCAGATTCACATGTTTTAGACGTATTGAAGGTGGTCAGTGAAAATGATGTAACAGTAATTCCCGTTGTTGACGAAGGAAATAACTACCTCGGTAGTATCACTTCTGCCGATTTGCTCGATCATTTAGCAGAAATGTTAGGTGCCATGCGCGAAGGAGGAATCATTGTATTGCAAGTATTCGAGCGCGATCACAGCATTCAGCAAATTGCACGCATCATTGAAGAAAACAACGCAAAGATCTTAAGCCTTTCCGTGGTTGCAGTTTCAGAGGGGAATTTGGAGATGCACATTAAAATTGATCTACCCGATTTGAATCCTATTCTTCAAAGTTTAGAGCGTTTCAATTACAATGTCCTTAGTAAGTTTCAGGCTTCTCAGTACGACGATGAGTTAAAAGATCGTTACAACGAACTCATGCGTTACTTGAATATGTAGCGTTTGCTGAAAAGCGCTACCTTTGTTTTTTACACGATATGTTAGTATACGTTTTTGGAAAAAAATTCGAGGCCGACTTGGCTCCAGCAGTGCAACAATTTCTTGAGAAAATGGTGCGACGCGGAATTTCCATTTGTGTCTACAAAGGGTTTGAACGTTTTCTTCAGTCACACATTCAAATTCCGGCACACACCACCTTCGAAGAAAATTCAGAATTTGAAAATGCAACAGCGTTGTTCAGCTTTGGTGGCGATGGAACATTTCTAGATGCAGCGCGACTGGTAGGTTCTAAACGTATTCCGCTGTTAGGAATCAACACAGGAAGACTCGGGTTTCTCTCTCACGTGAGCGTATCAGAAGTTGACGAAGCTCTTGAACAGTTTGTAAATTCCGAATACACCATTGACCCGCGCTCCTTCATTCAAATTAAATCGGAACAATTCGATTTCGGTGATTTCCCCTATGCGTTGAATGAAATTACAATCAACAACGCCACGCGGAATGAAATGATCAAAATTAACGCGTCGGTGAATAAAGCCTTTTTGAGCAGTTACTGGGCAGATGGATTAATTGTTGCCACCCCAACAGGGTCTACGGCCTATTCGCTTTCTTGCGGCGGCCCCATAGTAACACCGAATTCGAATAATTTTATTATCACGCCTATTTCAGCTCACAACTTAACAGCTCGTCCGCTTGTAATTGGAGACACCTCAACAGTGAAGTTGAAAGCGGATTGTAGGTCTGGACAGATACAAATAACATTAGACAGTTTTCAGTACGTGGTGGACAGCGGTGTAGAAATTACATTGTGTCGCGCACCCTTTGAACTGCAAATGATACTTTTGGAAGGAAGAAATTTCTTCAGAACCATTCGTAAGAAAATGGGTTGGGGACTTGACATTCGAATGGATTGACAATAATTAATTGAAAAAAGCATTGTGCAGGTATGAATAACCGTTTACTTCTTTTGGTGTTATTTTTAGTTGGAAATGCCGCGGCAATCGCGCAGGGACTGAGCAAAGAACGAAGCAAGGAACTTTCTATTTCGGTGGGAACGGCCTATTACATTGGTGAGATAAATCCTTCGAAGCATTTTGGAACCAAAGAAAAATTAGCCCTTGGAATCGCTATTCGAAATAATTTGAATAAGCGTTGGGCCATTCGCACAGGCCTAACTTACGGGAATGTTGAGGCTTTCGATTCAGACAGTAAAGATGTTTGGCAACAGAATAGAAATTTAAATTTTAGAAATCGCTTTTTTGAAGGAAGTGTCATTGCCGAGTTGAACTTCTTCAATTATCAAATCAATTCAAAGCACAACATTTCTCCATATTTATTTCTTGGTGCTGCTGTTTTTCGAATGAATCCAGAGGGAATGTATAACGGTTATTGGCACCCCCTTCAACCCGCCGGAACTGAGGGGCAGGGAATGGCAGGTAAAGATGCGTTGTATAAAACAACGGGATTCACAATGCCAATGGGTGCAGGATTGAAATGTAACATTAAAGGGTTGCTTGGATTTTCTTTGGAATGGGGAATGCGCAAAACGTACA
>CANKYR010000007.1 GCA_947488195.1 Flavobacteriales bacterium | reverse complement strand
TTGCCGACATTGAAATTGTTAGCGCGGAGCACTATGACTTAATTGGAAAAATTAAAGCGTGAGTTCTGAAGTGAAATATCCTGTAATGGAGACCTTCACCAGCATTCAGGGTGAAGGCGTTTACACAGGTGTTCCAAGTTTTTTTATTCGATTGGCTGGATGCGACGTTGGTTGTGTTTGGTGCGATGTGAAGGAGAGTTGGGACAAAGAAAAGCATCCGCTTGTATCTCTCGACACGCTTGTTGAAGCAGCCGTTGGGAGTGGAGTGAAAGTAGTTATTGTTACCGGTGGAGAACCCACTATGCATGATTTATCGCCATTGACAGAAGCTTTGCGTAATGAGGGTTTGGGCATTCACCTAGAGACGAGTGGTACTCAAAAATTAACCGGACTTTTCGATTGGATTACCTTTTCGCCAAAGAAGTTTAAAGCACCGTTGGAGGAATATTTCCAATTATCAAATGAATTGAAAGTAGTGATTGCTCATAAGTCAGATATTGAATGGTCTCATGAATTGTCTGCACGCATGAATGAACATGCTCAGTGGTTTATGCAGCCTGAATGGGATAAGCGAGAAATTATGTTACCGCTGATTTTCGAATGGGTACTAAAAAACCCACATTGGCGTGTGGGTCTTCAAATTCATAAATACATGGGAGTTGAATAATTAATTAATCGGGGTGAATGATTATTCACCAGGATTAATCTATTCTTTAATTATTCTCAGTTTATTTCCTTCTTCATCGGTCACAATATAAATTCCAGCGCCGTAGTTGCTGAAATTAATTTGCAATACTCCGTAGAAGGTTTCAACTAAATTCCCTTGAATAGAGTAAACGCGAATGTTGCTTTTCTTCGAGCATTGTACAATGCCTCTGGTTGGGTTCGGGTAAAGTGAAAATATTTTTTCAGAGGCATTCATTTCTTGAACGCTTATGACACCCTGGTTATTGGAGAAATCAGGGGTAGTGACGATGAAGTTTACCCATTCAGGGCTTCCGTCTGTAAGTCGACCAAGACTGGTGTCGGCATCCATGTGCACCCATGCGATTTCATCTACACGGGTTAATCCATCCGGACTGTACAATCCAATAAACTCATTGTTGTTATTTAAATTAAAGCTTGCGTGTCGTACCCCTTGTGAACCACTGTCGTCAATAAAAAAAGTGAGCCATCCTAGACTTGGTACAGTGACACTATCTAAGAATGTTGCTGGTATTTGCCACCTTCTTGGATTATTGCTGTCGTCACTCAAGAAGTAGCCGGCTAGACTTACATCGTAGTTCAATGGATTATAAATTTCAACCCAATCATCGAATTGTCCATAGTTATCCGCGAATGTTAAAATGTTATCTGCCATAACTTCATTAATAACAACAGGTTTTGGAGTTATAAAGATTAAGGTGTTGCTGTTTATCGGAGTAGCCGGATTAAAGGTTGTGATAGAAGGTGCGCCGTCTGTTGTGCACCCAGCGCTTTGGCCTGCAGAAAGAGCTCCCCATGCGAGTGAACTTACAGGAGTTATTCCATCGGGACCAGTAAGTGAAGCCGTGCCTCCTGAGGGATTCAAAACAATAGGTGCGTGTGTTGCACCAAAAGCTAGATCGTTGTCACACCAAAAAACTTTGAAACTATTTGGAGCAATTACAGTATTGTAGGGTTCGTTGGTAGGAATAAGCCATTGTGAAGGAGTTCCGTCAACGCTAAGATAATATCCACCCAAATTCACTTGAAACGAATTTGGATTGTAAATTTCAATCCAAGGGTCATATTCAAATTCGGGGTCATGATAGATTCCTGTGTTCTCGGGCTGAACTTCATTTAAGAAAAGTAATTCTGAAGTTTGAGGGAGTTCTAAATTAGGTGCAGAGTAGGTGACATTATTAAAATATTGCCAGGTTGTACAAGCTTCACAAGCACGTCCGTAACTAATATCCGAAGCCATTTGGGGGTATGAAATGCTGTCAATAATAGTTACACCATCTGGCGCAGTTAAAAATACATGTTCGCCATTCGAACTCAATGTGAAGTTTAGATGCAGCGCTCCTTGTGTTAAATTGTCATTGTCGGCGAAGACTGCCTTGAAACTTCCAGGAAGCATTATCGTTGCGCCAGGATCAGTCGCAGGAATTTGATGCTTTGTTAAAAGCAAGGGGTCGTCAGATAAATAATAACCTGCTAGATTAATAATTCCCCCCGGGTTGTAGATTTCAATCCAATCGTCGAATTCGAAAAACTCGTCCATTTGGTTTGCGTTGTTCGAAGCTAAAATTTCATTCAACTGAAGTTGGGCTGTTCCAAAGAAGGGAGTTGACAAAAAACAAAGGAGTATCAGATAGAATTTCATTTTCAATAAGTATGTTATCTCAAAGTTAAGCGAATAGTTTTGAATCCAATCCAATGAACGTTAATTCGAAAGGTCTTATTGAATTCCCAATTCTTTTTTCGCGTCGGGTACCGTTATGCGCTTGCCGTTTTTATAGGCCGTAATAAATGCATCTGGAATTCCATTAGCTCTCACAAAATCTCGCTGCTTCACAACATCAGCAATAGTTTTAAACTTGCCGCTAGTATAACGAACTTGTCCATTCTGAAGTTTTTCTACATGCAGCTCTGAGTAGGTATTGAGAATAGGGTTTCTCGAAGGTTTTGCATATACACCAATCTGCACCGTGAAGAAAATTCCTTCTGTCTTTTCAATAAGATTTGCAGGCACTGCTAGCGGATCTGAATAATAGGTCACATCTATTACCGGAGCTATAGACGCCGTGTTCGTTAGATTCGTATTTGTTGGAATAACATTTTCACCAGAAGCGTTAGCCCGCTCAGCCGTGGTCATAAGTTCGCTGTAGCGAACACGCTCCCTGTTTTTATAAGCAACAATAAATGCGTCTGCATAGCCCATTTGACGAATTTCATTTCGAGCTTGAATTGCTTCGGTGTAAGAAGAGAAGAATCCTGTGCTGTAGCGAATGAATCCATTTGTTTGACGCTCTGCATAAACAGGAGCGAACTGACTAAAGGTATTGTTCGCCACAGGTGATCGGAAGGCTCCAACTTGAATGGTATAGAACGAACCTTCTGGCAGAGGTAATCCAATTGGAATAGGCTTCGCGTCGCTGTAGGCCGAAACTGTTTGCTTTTGATAAAGCGTTTTTTGGATGATCGCTGGTATACTTGTGAATGAACTAGCGTTGTTGGAACTAGCGTTGTTTGAACTAGCGTTGTTGGAACTGGCGTTGTTGGAACTGGCGTTGTTTGAACTAGCGTTGTTTGAACTAGCGTTGTTTGAACTAGCGTTGTAAGAACTAGCGTTGTTGGAACTAGCGTTGTTTGAACTAGCGTTGTTAGAACTAGCGTTGTTGGAACTAGCGTTGTTGGAACTAGCGTTATTGGAACTAGCGTTGTTTGAACTGGCGTTGTTGGAACTGGCGTTGTTTGAACTAGCGTTGTTTGAACTAGCGTTGTTTGAACTAGCGTTGTTTGAACTAGCGTTGTTAGAACTAGCGTTGTTGGAACTAGCGTTGTTGGAACTAGCGTTATTGGAACTGGCGTTGTTTGAACTAGCGTTGTTTGAACTAGCGTTGTTTGAACTAGCGTTGTTAGAACTAGCGTTGTTGGAACTAGCGTTGTTTGAACTAGCGTTATTGGAACTAGCGTTGTTAGCAGTTGGAGTAGTCTTTTCTACTAAAAATTGCAATTCGTTTTTTGCATTTCGCTCAAGTGCAAATGCACGCGCGTTTTTTGCATAACGTTCAAAGAAATCGGTTTCTGTTTTGGCAGCTGCTCGGAGTGTGCTTGCCTCTTTCATATAGGCCACTGCAATGTCGTATGCCTTCTTGTCGCTTAATGTCGCAATACTGGTAGATGCGCTTGTGTTCTTTTTCCAAGCCGATTGAAGATCGATAAGTGAATTCGAATTGTGCTCTGCAATTAGCGCAGCATTCTTATCCTCTTCTTGCATTTTTTGATAGGTCAGTTGATTTCTTTGATCAGTCAATTCGGCAACAACTTCAGCGGAAGTTTCTTCTTTTATTCGACTATTGATGGTCTCAATTTGAGTGTAGATATTTTCAATTTCTGCTTGATTGGAAATTTCAATGTTCGCTGCAGTCAACTCTTCGAAAATATTTTCATCACGGTAATTCGATTGTCCAGGGCTATTTATAATTACAGCTTCTGCTGCTGTGAAAGTTTTTGGACTTGCGTTGTTAGAATTGGCGTTGTTGGAACTAGCATTGTTGGAACTAGCGTTGTTTGAACTCGCGTTGTTAGAACTGGCATTGTTGGAACTGGCGTTGTTGGAACTAGCATTGTTGGAACTAGCGTTGTTTGAACTCGCGTTGTTAGAACTGGCATTGTTGGAACTGGCGTTGTTGGAACTGGCGTTGTTGGAAGTGTCCGAATTCTCATAATGAGAATTTTCCAAGGCCGTTGAAACACGATTTTTGGATTCGTTAATTTCAGTTTTCAACGACTCTACATTTACAGTGTTGGTTAAGTTTTTGAATTCCGGTTTTACTTCAGGTTGCTTTTCGTTCTCAAGGTCTTGAAGCAATTTCAATAATGTTGCAGATTCAGCAAGTGCCAATTCTCGGACACGAAGATTTTCCTTTTCATCCTCAATTTCTTCTTCAATTGATTTGTATTCAGTTTCGAGCGCAGCTAGTTCACTTCCCAATCGCTCAATGTCTTTTTTCTTTTTAGTGGTTGCTATTTGCTTAATGATTTCAGTTGTTTTATCTTCTATCCCTTCTAACTCTTTCGACTTGGTATTAATCCTTAATTGCGTGTCGTCGCGCTGAGCTTTTAATTCGTTTGCTTTGACTTTAGCATCTTGCGATTTCCACGAGATTTCTGTTTCAGTAGCAACTCCTTGTTCACTTTTCGGGTTTTTAGCGATATAGTCATTGACTAAGTATGCGGCCATGGGAGAGTCTTTTTCGGCGAGTGATTTTTTGATTTCCGAATTAATATTTTGAACATTGTTCAGTTTTTCATTCAGTTCTTTTTCTCTGTTTTTTGAAATGTCGAAAGCCGCAATAGCTGCAATGCTGCGATCTTGGGTTTCAATCATTTTGTTTCGCACTTCTACTAGCTTCGCGCTATCGGCTAACGATTCTGGTTTTTCAAACCGAACGTTTTGAAATTCCTCATACGCTTCGTCTGTTTCAGAAAGTGTTTGTTGAACAAATTGAAGAAGCGATTTAGAAATTTGTTCTGCGAGCGCAATTTCTCGTTTAAGCGCTGCAATAGTTTTTTCCTGCGAAGACAAAACCGTGTCTATCTCTACACGCTGCTTAACTGGGTCAATTTCAGTGCTATTCGTTTCCGTTGAATTTGAATTGCTTGAGTTCGAAGCAATGGAATTAACTTGATCTGCGGTAGCATTCACATCGAGTTGGGATTTTGCCAAAAGCATTTGACGTTGCAGGTCTTCAACATTGTCGTTCAGTGGGTCGTTCCAATAATTTTTTACTTCAACTTTCTCACGTCCATCTGTTTTGGTGTAAACGATTTCCTGTCGGAACACACGAGAACCTTCCGATGGCGGAATTTTAACGAGCACTTCATGAACTTGCGGACTTCCCGGAGGTTGAATCTTGTAAGTGTAGTCTCCTGCTGTCGGAATGAAAAGTAGGTACTGTCCATTCGACTCGCGGGCTTGCGTGTCCATGATTTTGCGATTCGTTAAATCATCGAACACCTGAATCTTCGCTTCCGTTTGATTCACATCTACGCGAGAAATGAATTCACCTTTGAGATAGGTAATGTTCATCGGTATTCCATTTACGAAAACACGATAGACATAAAGTTTGTCTGGAGAAGTTAAACGGCTACTTGCAAAATACGCCGTTGTATTTAAAGAGTCTGTGATAAAGAAAAGATCGTCGTCTGGCGTATTAATGGCGAAGTCCATATTAATTGCCGGGCCGAAATCATTTATGCTAGCATCCCAATCACATCGGAAAATATCGTAACCTCCCATACTTCCATGTCCCTTCGAAGCAAAATAGAGTGTGCTTCCGTTTGGATGCATAAATGCGAAGTCCTCATCGAACTCAGTATTAACTGTGCCTTTCAACTTAACGGGTGAAGTGAACGCTCCGTTCAAACGTGAGGTCATGTAGATATCTTTCCCTGTTAAGCCGTCTTTTCCTTTGCTCGAAAAGAAAATTTTCTTTCCGTTAGATGGAAGGAAGAAAACATGTTCTTCTTTCGACTTTAAATCCAGTTTCGAAAGCAATTCGTTCGGTGTAGAGATAATTTTACCGATCGAGGCGTCAATGTTCATGTATCGGTAAAAACTCGATTTTTCCGCCTCTGTTTTTTCTAGTACTTGAACATCCTTAATGCTGTTCATAAGGTTTAATCCAGACTCTGCAGAGAGTTTCTGTGCTTTGCAATCAGACTTAGCGAGTTGTTTTTTTTCTGCCGAGGTTTGGAATTTCTCATATTCAACCAAGGCTTCTTTGAAATTGTAGCTTAGGTGGTAAGCTCGCGCCAAGTAATAATGAGTTTCAGGTTCAGTATATCCTCTTCGAATCCCGTCTTTCATGAAGAAAATGCAATTGTCGCGATCAGTCGTTGCATAAATACCCGCGGCACCAAAACGGAAGGCATACAAGGGATTGCTTCCGTATAGCGACACCAATTGCGAATACACGGCGTAGGCTTGCACGTAATTTCCTTCCTCAAAAAACACATTCGCCTCGGCGGCTAATGTTTTTTCGTCAATCGGCTTTTGGGCGTGAAGTGTCCCAAGGCAAATCGTTAGAATGAATATGGAAATTAGTTTTCTTATGGCCTTTATTTTAGTTGGAAATGTAAAAATACATCGCAATTTCGCCACGAGATTTTTAATTCCTTTTTTAAATATACGAAAAATGAAGAACTCGATTACTCTAGGCGCTCTATTAATGTCATTGGCGATTGTTTTAGGAGCATTTGCTGCGCACGGGTTGAAAAATATTTTGGATGAGCACAGTATTGAGATCTTCAATAAAGGGGTGTACTATCAAGTCATTCATTCTTTTGGAATCTTGTTCAGTGCATTGCTACTCAAAGATTCAGTTAGTTTGAGGCGGGTCACAATTTTATTTTTAGCTGGGATAATTTGTTTTTCAGGTTCGTTATATCTCTTAGCTTTTTCTGCTTATTTGAATGAAGTGGTTGAGAAAATAGCAGGACCTATAACGCCAATTGGCGGGCTGTTTTTTGTTGCTTCATGGATAGCTCTTGCCCGTGCTTATCGAAAGTTAGAGATTAATTAATGTAGAATTGAACATAACTCGTTCAATGCTGTTAGATTTGCAAAAAATATAATTTTATGTCATCACTAGTCGGAAAAAAAGCGCCTTCATTTAAGGCAGGAGCTATCACTAACGGAGGAACCGTGGTGAGTGATTTTTCATTGGATCAGTTCGTCGGAAAGAAACACGTTGTGTTTTTCTTCTACCCAAAAGATTTCACATTCGTTTGTCCAACTGAATTGCACGCATTTCAAGAGAAATTAGCTCAATTTGAATCACGCAATTGCGCTGTTGTAGCATGCTCTACAGATACAGAAGAGAGCCACTGGGGCTGGTTGCAAATGGAAAAGAACGCAGGTGGTATCAAAGGAATTACATATCCAATTGTTGCCGATGTTTCTAAAACCATTGCAGATAATTACGGTGTATTAGCTGGAGAGTATGATTACGACGAAGATGGAAACTTGGTGGCTAACGGACCTATGATAGCATACCGCGGATTGTTCTTAATTGACAAGAATGGTGTTGTAATGCATCAGTTAATCAACAATTTTCCGTTGGGAAGAAATGTGGAAGAAGCTTTGCGTATGGTAGATGCTCTTCAGTTTTTCGAAGAGAACGGAGAAGTTTGTCCAGCAAACTGGTCGAAGGGAAGTGAAGGTATGAAAGCAAATCACGAAGGTGTTGCTGATTATTTGGCAAAGCACTAATTCAAGTATTGTTAAAGGAAGGGCTCATTTTGAGCCCTTTTTTTTTATGTTGTGAATTTATTTGTGACGTATTCTTGTAACTATGATAAATCGTATATTTTCTCTAGTCGTTGTGAGTTTAATTTCATTAAGCACCGTAGCGCAGGATCATCCTATGTGGACAGACTTAATGCACAGCGATGTTTCTGTTTTCGATTTTATTTCAGAAATGAATACCGCATGGCCGGAACGCCCAACTGAGCGCGGTCAAGGATACAAGCCTTTAGAACGTTTCAAATGGTTAATGGAAACCCATGCCGATGAGAATGGCAAAATGCTAAACGGAAGAGAGACTATAGAGTTGTGGACGGCTTTGAAGAATTACTCAGGACATCGCTCTCTCTCCGGTAACTGGGAGCCGTTAGGTCCCATTCTCGATGGAGTAACTACTCGGGAAAATATTGAAGGTGTTGGACGTGTTTCATGCATCGCCTTTCATCCAACCAATGAGCAAATTATGCTCGTGGGCACTCCTGCTGGCGGATTATGGAAATCGACAAATGGAGGTGTTTCCTGGTCTTCAAGCACAGATGATTTGCCAACGCTGGGAATAAGCGCTATCGCTTTCGACCCCTTGAATCCAAACGTTGTGTATGCTGGAACAGGAGATCGCGATGCGGGTGACTCACCAGGAATGGGTGTGTTGCGAAGCGATGACGGTGGTGACTCGTGGAACTTTATGAACGCAGGAATCTCAACCAGAACCGTGGGTGGAATTATTGCTTGCGACGACCAAGCAAACAGTGTGGTTATTGCAACAGACTTAGGCATTAGAAGATCAATGGATGGCGGGGTTACTTGGACTCAAGTTTCAATAAACACTTTCGCATACAAAGATTTAGCGCAACACCCAACGGATCACAACATACTCTACGCCACTGGTGCAGGAAGATTTTATAGAAGTGAAGATTTCGGATTGACATGGGCTCAAAGCAATTCAGGCATGACGAACGGAACGCGCATGTGTGTGGCGGTAAACGCCTCGGAACCCGATGCGGTATATATTTTAAGAACGAATACTTATTCGTATACAGGGACATTTAAAAGTGAGGATGCAGGACTAACATTCACGCAAATGAGCAGCGAGCCAAATATTATGGGGTGGTCTGCAGACGGATCGAGCTCTGGAGGACAGGCATGGTACGACCTGTGTCTCACAGGTGATGCGCTTATACCCAATGTTATATATTGTGGTGGAATTCGAGTGAAGAAAAGTATTGATGGCGGAGTGACATGGCAAGATATTAATTCGAATTTTATGCATGTCGATCAACATGAAATGGTAATTAATCCGCACAATAATGATCTGTACGTATGCAACGATGGTGGACTTTATCGCTATGTGAACAACAGCGAATGGCAAGATATTTCAAGCGGAATTGTTAACGGACAAATCTATCGAATGGGGCAATCGCCTCATGATGGTGCAAGAGCATTAACCGGGTTTCAAGACAATGGAACAGCGGAATTTCAAGGGGCTCGCTGGGCTAGAACAGGCGGTGGAGACGGATTCGAATGTATGTATGATTACGAGGAAGAAGGGCGTCGATACGGAAGTATCTATTACGGCGATTTGTACAGAACTTCAACAAACTACATCAATCAGAAGTTTGCAGGAGATGGAACCAACGGCATTACGGAAGAAGGTGCATGGAGCACCCCGTATTGCTTGCACCCAGACAGCAGTGCAACCATGTTTGTGGGAATGAAAAATATTTGGAGATCGAAGAATATTAAACATGTTGAAAAGGACTCTATCACCTGGGAAAAAATATCGACGAGTTTTTTAAGTGCGAATACAACCGATTGCAATCAAATCCGAGCGCATTACACAAAAGGAAATGTATTGTATGCTTCGAAGGGCTCTCGCAAAATGGGAAGAACAGATAACTCTATGGGTGATACTGTTGTTTGGCAAAACATGAGTACCTATTTGCCGAATGCAGTAGTTGCAGTGAATGCAATTGAGACACACAAAACAGATTCACTAACCGTGTACATCGCCTTCAATAAGAACGTGTATAAGAGTTTAAACGGAGGAGCGTCGTGGACACTCATGACTCCGAATTTGCCAGACGTTGCCGTGAATACCATTGTTTCAGACACCTCGTCGGTGCTTGAAAATCTGTATATCGGAACCGATTTAGGAATTTATTATTGGGATGCAAGCATGACGGAATGGGTGAATTTCTCCACCGGATTTCCATACGCTGCACGAGTGACGGAGATGGAGATAGGATACGATTCACCGAAACGAATTCGCGCATCAACCTATGGAAGAGGCATGTGGGAAAGCGATTTGTACAGTCCGGAAACGAATGTGTTTCCAACCAGCGCTGTATGGAATTCACCAAGCACTTCCGGTGAGGTCATTGGAACTTTCGATGCAGAGATTTTCTTCTATCGGAATTTGACCAACGTTGATGTAAGCGATTTAACTATTTCCGATTTTTATATTGAAAATGGAACGGTAAATTCTGTAACAGGTGGTCCTTCCAACTACATAATTAATGTTACACCAACGACTTTTGGTCAGGTAAGAGTAGTTCTTCCGAGCAATACCGCAATCGATAATTTCTTTACAGGAAATGCTGCAAGTGACACATTGAAATTGGTCTTCATGCAAGCACCCGCAGCATTCGGAAGCAAGGGTCCTGGCGGAGTTGGAGATAGCGATGATCTAGCTTTTTGGCTGCGTGCAGACAATGGAACATTAATGAATGGAGCCCTCTCTGCTAATGATGGAGATCCTGTTTATGTGTGGCAAGACCAAAGTGGAAACAACAATTCTGCTGCACAAGGAAGCGTGAATCAACGTCCAACATTTGTTTCAAATAATGGCGTGTACAATCGTCCAGGAATTCAATTCGATGGCGACAATGACTTCTTGCAAATGAATGATGTTTTAGGTGGAAGAAGTACAAGTGCCTATTGCGTAGTTGAAACAGATTCTATTCTGTTCAACGATCACGGTTGGTTCGCAAGTGCACGTGTTCCTAACGGATATCTTCTTCATCCTTGGAAAAACGATTATTACTACCACAGTGAAGTGTTAGATTTGGAATCTAATTATTCGAGCTCGCCAATATTCTACATTGGTGAAGCAACGTCACCGCACATCTACGGATTAATCTATGAGCAAGACGATCTACATCAATTGTTCTATACGATTTTCGATGATCATTTGTATCCGTTTCCAGGCGTAAATATTGGAGCGCGTGACAACACAACTCCAATTGATATTCGCTTCGGTTGGGATTACGATGATCGTTTTGGAAAAGGAAGAATGGGTGAAAACATCTTGTACAAACGCAGACTGTTTCTTTCACATCACACCATTGTAAATAATTATTTAGCGGTGAAATACGGAATGGATTTAGGCTTGCAATCCCGCTATTTCCATCCGAATTATGCGGAAGAAGTTATTGGAGTAGGACAGGAAAATTCAGGCGACAAACATGAAGTGGCCCAAGGAATGGGCGTGCTTGAAATAAGTGCTCTGGGAACCATGGTTGATGGAAACTATCTCTTAGTGGGAAGCGACGTGAATGGAATGAATGTGAGCAATTCGGTATATCCGTTTATCTCGAATCGAATTGAACGCACGTATGCATTTACCAGAACCGGAAGTGCATTCAATTCAACACTGCGCATAGAAGCTTCAGAATTGACGGGGTTGAATGAGGTGAATGTGATAATCAGCGAATCGGAAGGATTCAATACATCATCTGCTTTGCAAGTTTATCCAATGACTTTGGTGGGTGACGTGTATGAAGTCACATTGCAATTGCCAGCGACGGGTGTGTTCACCATTGGAGAAATTCCAGTTTTAAATGTGAATGAAAATTCATTGAATGCAGTTTCAATTTTCCCAGTTCCCACTGGAGATAAATTGAATGTAAACTTAGGTCATGAGGTTTTGAATGAAACGAATTACACCGTTTATTCTGCTGAAGGAAAGCTTGTGCTAGCAGGACGCATTCAGTCCGCCAAGCAGCAGCTGAATCTTGAGGGATTGGCGTCGGGAGTTTATGTATTACAGGTTCAAGATTCGGGGTCGATAGTGAAGAAAGACTTTATAAAATTGTAAGACTTATATTTGTTTCCACCTTAAATCAGAAGCATGCGTAAATTATTGTTTATTGTTTTTTGTCTGAGTTCAATTTCTTCTTGGGCGCAGTCCTCAATTAGCGATTGCGATGGAGCAATAGTTTTGTGTGGTGATTTGTATACAGAGACTCAAGCGTCGCTAAACGCTGGGAATGTGATTGAAGCAACAGGAGGTTGCAATCAAGGTGTAGAGCAGAATTCAGTGTGGTACACATTTACGGTTCAGGCCGACGGGAACTTAAGTTTCATCTTAGATCCATTGAATGATGTGGATGATTATGATTGGGGCTTATTCAATATTACAACAGGGGGTTGCGCCGGATTAGGAACAACATCACCTGAAGTTGAATGCAACAGCTACGGAGATTTTTCATTTAATGGTCCTACTGGAATCTCCTCTGCTAACGGAGGACAAGGAACTTCTAACGGACCCGGGACAACCTTTGGACCTCCTTTCAATGCCGATCTTCCCGTTGTTGTGGGACAAACCTATGCCTTGGTTGTTATGAATTGGTCGAACAGCCTCGAAGGTTACACCATCAACTTCGGTCAATCAACAGCTTCGTTGTACGACCAAGTGCCACCTGTGCCGATTAGTGCAACAACAGACTGCAGCAACTTAACTGTTATACTTACTTTCAGCGAAACCATTGTTGGAGCATCGGTGCAACCAACAGACTTCACGGTTACTGGTCCAAGCGGAACCATCACCGTTCAGTCTGTAACAGCAAACAATCCGACGATGGCCGATGTGTTCACCATTCAATTGGCGAATCAAGTTTTAATTGGAGGAACCTACACCTTGAACATCACGAACACAACGGGCTTTGTAGAAGATGCATGTGGAAACTTGGGAACTCAGAGTATTACGTTTGAAATAAGCGATCCTGTTGCGTTTGATGTGGCTACCACAACAGCATGCAATGGTTTCGGTGGAAGTGTAACCGTTTCTAATATTACGGGAGGAGATGGAAATTACACCTTGAACTTCAACGGAACAAATCAGACGCAGTTCAATCTTACGAATGTTGTAGGTGGAAATTACACAGCCACCATTACAGACGGAAACGGTTGCCTGCGAGCCATTCCGGTGACTGTTCCGAATCAGGATATTCAGTTGGCAATTCCTTCTCAAGATTCTTTAACCTGTTTGAACTCAACCACCGAAATTTTGGGAGTAGAAGTATTGCCTGCTCAAAATGTTTCTTATGCCTGGACTGGCACTGGCCTTTCAAGCACAACCATTGCGAATCCAATTGCCACGGCGCCAGGTGTTTTGAATTTAGTGGTAACGAATTTAGACAACGGTTGTTTCGATTCGGGAACCATAGAAATTTATGCTGGAGATGTATATGCACTTGATCTCAGCACGATGATTCTTCCAAATATTATTACGTTGAAGCAAGATCAATTGAACGATGATTGGCGAGCTATTTTAGGCGCTGACCCACTTTTAGATTTAACAATATTGTTTCTTGAATACGATCTAACCATATTTAACAGATGGGGTGGAGTTGTTTTCGAGAGCACCGCTTCTGAAAAATACTGGAAAGCGACCGATGTTTCTCCAGGCACATACTTTTATTTATTTCATTACAAAACAGATTGTGGAACTGCCGTTGAAGAGACCGTGGAAGGGACAATTCTTGTTATTGAATGAAGTTAGGTGTTATTCTGCACGGCGCGAAAAGCAACAGGCACGCCCAACGCAAAGAAATCGAGAAAATATTTTCCGATTGGGATCTTCAAATACGTGTAACAGAATACGATAAACATGCTGAAAAAATTGCGCGAGAACTGTGCAATGAATCTTGCGATGTGGTGTTGGTTTGCGGTGGCGACGGAAGTCTGAATCTGGCAGCTAACGGGATTTTTCATTCTGAAAACTCGCAAACACCGCTGGCTATCTGGCCTTCGGGGACAGGTAATGATTTTGTGAAAACGGTGATTGTTCCAACTTCCTTCGAAGAGTTAAGAGCAAGTATTGAGCAAAGAAATTTCAAAGCCATTGATTTACCATGCATGGAATGGGATGGAAAGACGCGCGCTTTTTTGAATGTGACAGATTTAGGTTTGGGTGGTTGTGTAGCATATGACATGATGCGAAGCAAAAGGAGTTTGGGTTCGTTCTTGACTTATCAGTGGTTAATTATTAAGAACCTAATTCGATTTAAAAAGCGAACCATCCATTTTGATTTAGATGGAAAAAAGTTTGAGGCTCGCGCAATGAATTTTGTAGTAGCCAATGCAAAATATTTCGGCTCGGGTTTAGGTATTTCTCCAGAAAGCCAAGTAGCAGATGGGCTTTTGGAAGTTATTGTCATTGGCGATTTGAATATTTTCGAATACTTGTATTTCGTTCCGAAGGTCCGGAAATGTAAGAAACTTTCCTATCACAAGATTCAATATTACTCAGCAAAAAAAATAAGCATCGAAACCGAGGTTCCGATGCCTATTGATATGGACGGAGAGTTCGTTGGATTCTCTCCGATGTCTATTTCACTTCAACATAAAATAAACATAGTGGCTAGAAGCGACCGCGAAGTGTGAAGGTGACGTTTCTTCCTGCTCCTGAAATATTCGAAGCGAAGACACGGTAATTCGCATCTAGAATATTTTCCAATCCAACCATCAATTGAACGTTTTCTTGCACTTGGTAGCTTGCATGCGCATTGAGCGTATACCAAGCGGGCATGCCATCAGAGGTTGCATAAGCTTCGTTGTCTTCGGCATTCAAGCGGTAATCTGCGATTCGTTTCCAACCGTTATATAACACTGAAAATTCACCGCGAAATTTTTGTTGTTGGAAGGTGAACCCAGTTCTTCCGTATACCGGAGGAATGTGATCGAGCGGTGTATCTCCGTTTTCAGATTTGACTCTTCCACAAGTATAAACAACAGAAGACTGCATGCTGAAGTGATCGCTTACGTGCGAATTCAACGAGATGTTTCCACCATAGATAAACGCTTCGTTAGCATTGACGGTGGTGTAAACTGGGCTTAATGTTCCGTTGTAAAAAATAGAATCTTGTCCGTTGAATTGCGCTTTGCCTGTGGTTAAAGCGTTGGTGTAACTCATGTAGTATCCGTTCAGAGCAAGGGTTGTTTTTCTGTTGAATTTTCGCTCGATTGTCGCTTCGATATTCGACACTTTTTCAGGCATTAGTTCATTGTTCGGCACAATTAAATTTCCTGCGTTACTCTCAAAAACTTTTGAAAGGTCATCGACATTCGGCGCGCGGAAGCCAGTGCTAGCGAGGGCTGTGATGCGCCATTTCGTATTGGGTTCTGCAATAATTCCGATGCTTCCGTTTAGGTTTCTGTTCGATTGATTGACATCTGAGAATGGGAAGTTGAAGAAGGAATTGTCGGTGAACAAGGCGGTGAGATTGACGAGTGAATAACGAATACCCGCGTTCAATGTGATTTTCCTTGTTGCTTTAAGAATAGCTGTTCCGTATGCCGAAGTACCACTCATGGTTGATCCACCGTTGGCATATCGCGTGTCCAAAGCGCTTTGAGTTCCTGTGAAAATATTTTCTGAATTTGCGGTACTTGTTACATCGTTGAAGTAATATTCCAAACCGTAATTCGCAGTTAATTTCTCTCCAATTGACTTCGAGAAGTCTGCATTCACAGAATACACTTTTACGTTTTCCAAACGGTTGTTCAGGTTTGGGCCATTGAATAATCTGTCGTGACGCGATTGATCAATGTTCTGCCAAGCCAATGTAATTCTCCCTGTCGTGTACAAACGTTTTCCGTTGTTCAGATTAGCGTGATAGGCTACCATGGCGCGTGTTTGCGGACCGTAATACCATTCTCCGAAACGTGGGTTTCCTATTGAGACTTGTGTTAAGCGATCATAGCGAGGGACATTGTTCGTGGTTGAGTATTGAATGTTCAGCGTGTGCGTGAGTTTCTCACTTTGCTTGAATGAAATTTTCTCAATGAAGTCATACTGCTTGTATGCAGAACCTACTTGAACATTTGGATTTGGATTCGTCATTACGCTATCTCTGCCATCGATACGTTCAACGTACCACGGACGTGCACCGAATGCAGGGTAGTTCGGATTTCGAATATTTCCTTGTCGAAGGTCTCCGAAATTATTGAAGGTGAAAGCCGTGAATGTTGCGAAACGCTCAGTGCTTGTTTCGAGATTAATATGCGTAGCACTTTGATCAGCGCTGCTGTAACGAAGCATGGCACCCGCGCGTGTAAGTTTGTCGCCAGATGTAAATCGGGGTGAGCGTGTGTTGAAACTCATAACACCTCCCAACGCATCTGAACCATAAGCCACAGCACTTGGACCATAAGCCACTTCAATATTTTCCATAGCCATGGGATCTAGACTAAGAATATCTTGCAGGTGACCACCGCGGTAGATGGCATTGTTCATCCGAACACCGTCTACCACATAAAGGACTTTATTGCCCTCGAATCCGCGGAGTATGGGAGAGCCACCACCGAGTTGACTTTTTTGAATGAGTGCAGTGCCTGTTTGTGAAAGCAAGTCAGCGGCATTCGCCGGATTAATGAATTGAATGTCCTTGCGTTGAATAGCGCTTATCGGTTGAGCAATATCTTTCAAGTGATTTGCATTTCGTGTTGCAGAGATCACCATTTCGGAAAGAGTAGTGTTAGAGCCGATAAGATAAGCGGTGTAGTTATCTGCGAGCTCTGAAGTTGAAATGGAAAGAATTTCATATCCATTTGCAGAAATGAAAACAGTTCCCATTGAAATACTTCCTCGAAATTCACCTTCGTTGTTGGTGGTTCCGATTTGTTGAGGAAGTTCAATGTTGTTTTGTGAAATAAATACAGAAGCACCCGAGATGGCTTCAAGAGTGGTTAAATCTTTAACCGTTATGGTTTGTGCATGCGTGCTGAATACACTAGCAATAGCTAGCACTGCGTATAATAAAATACGTTTCATTGTAAATGTTATTTGTGAATCGTTAACTTTTTTGAAAAATGCGAATCATGATTCCTGCGGAAAGCTGTTTCACAAGGTGCTTCTCAAGGTGTTGCGCAAGATTCCTTTGGCAGAACCTTGTGAAACATCTGGCAGGGCATCTTTTAAAGAATTGGGGGGAGTTCGTTTAGACGAACGTGCGGAGATGAAATGAAAAAACGATTTGTTGCGAAATGAATGGAACGAGATTCTAAAAATGGAATTTCAATAGTATTGAAATCACAGGTCCACTGCGATTGGAATTTATAGAAAAAGTTGAGGTGTTCTTCCGTTTGTTTTTTTTCGGAAGAGTTTTTTACAAGTGAGCGAACCAAGGATTTTAACTCATTTTCTTCGGTATCCATGATGGCATAAAGAGTTACGGATCCGTCGGAATGAAATTCTCTTCTCGAGATATCATACATCTCTCCGTTGTACAGAAACTCCCAAGGTTCCGGCCATTCAAGTTCATTGAATTCTTCTTGCGACAAATGAATAAGGGTGAGTTGGTCTTCAGAAATATTGCCCATTACAAGGGCTTTCATTTCTTTTTTAACCAGCCATAACTTATGCTGAAGTACCCAATAGCCTATTCCTCCTTGTGCAATGAAGAGCACAAGCAACAGAGAGAGGATTAAATTTTTAGGAATTTGACTCTTCATTTTCATGACGAAAATAGTAACAAACTTCGGCGCCTTTTATTTTTTCTTTGATTTGTTTTTCAGTTCAATTTCAGATCGAAATTCAACGGGCACATCTTCTTCTTTAACTATGTCGAGGGTTACCTGAGTGAGGCCGCTGTGCACGAAGTTTAGTTTTTCAGCGCCTAAGAGGGAAAGGTCTATGCAGCGCTTGGAAGATTTGGGCAAACGATCGTTCACTCGAACGTAAATTACGTTGTTGTTTTTGAGACATGTGACTTTCAGCCAGGTGCCAAAGGAAAGTGTTTTGTGAGCGCAGGTGAATTTTTTTTGACGAAAAACTTCTCCGTTTGAAGTTCCATGCCCTTCAAATTTATTATGATAGAATGAAGCCTTTCCAGTCTCAGTTTGAGCCGATAGGTTCAGACAAAACAGGACGAAAAGCAGTCCAATGGCATGTTTAAGTAGCATCTTCATAGATAGCAATTTACGAAAAACCCTTTATATTCGCTTAAATCTTAACCAATATGAGAAGACTGCCTTTATTAGGACTGTTTGTTCTTATCCTGTTATTGCCCATAGCATCATCTGCGCAGATTAAGCGGATGGACGGGTTATTGTCAGCTGGGGTGAGTTATAATTTATTCAATTTTAGAGCAGACATTAGTGAGTTGGCCGATTCTAGTGCGACGGTGAGTAGATCATTTTATCCTTCATTGAGTTTTGCCGGTGATTTTTCGTTGACGAAAGGTTCTCGTAAAAAGTGGCGTGTGATTTTCGGGTTTAGTTATACCAATCAAGCATTGACTGTGAATGCAACGGATTACAGGTATGTTGATCAGATGGGAGATCTGGCCGTAGATCCATATGTAAGTTGGTCAATTAATAAAAGTACAGCAGGTGCTAGATTGTTGTTTTCATATAACATTCAGCACATGAAGAAGCGTAAGATTTTCGGATTCAAGAAGACGAGTTGTTTGTTATACACGGGAATAAGTACGAATCTCAATTGGTATGGCATTCGTGAGAATACGGCGAATGTGAATTTCGATAAAAAGTCTTTTGGTACTCGACTCACAGAGTATCAATTGGTGGCGTTGGGATTTACCGGATTTCCTTATCGCAAGAAGGTTGGGGTGAATTGTGAGTTGGCGTGGGGCGGGCCTTATTTCATAAAGGCAGGAGTTGTTATCGGACTGTGATTTTTTTGTTTGAATACTTGTGGGATAGCAAAAACGTGGTATATTTGCACGCACAAAACCCAAACGGCCCGTTCGTCTAGGGGTTAGGACAGCAGATTTTCATTCTGTAAACAGGGGTTCGATTCCCCTACGGGCTACAAGAGAAACCCTCAACGGAAAGTTGAGGGTTTTCTTTTTTAAAAGACTCTTCTTTTGGTGTAAGACCATAATGTCCTGCGGATGAATGCCAATTGCTTCGCGAGGGTTGTAAACAACTAGGGTTGCAAGCAACGAGTGTCTGTGTCGTTCCAATAACGAAGTTCCTCAGTACCCCGGATAGCAGTGGAAAGCCTTTGAGCGAAGCGAGAAGCTTGGAACGAATAGCCGGAAAAGGTTCGGGGAAAATTATCTGTAGATGGTCACGGCACCGGTGCGTTCAAAGTGGCGTTGAAAATTTGAAAAGCGACAATCATACAGGTCGAGAACTAAATAGAATTAGATGATTATTTCTGCAATGAATTCAATTGATTTTGCAATTGCTCTATTTGAACTTGTTGTTGTTTTATAGCTTCCAAAAGAATTGGAATCATTTCAATATAACTAACCGTTTTTAGTAATTCGGCAGGTTTAGATTCTGCCCTGCTCCTTTGACTGCTATTAATATGTGGGATGAGTTTTTCGAAAACTAATTCGGGTAAAACAGTTTCAACCTCTTGTGCTATGAAACCATAAGCCAAGCCTTGTTTCAACCCTAAATCTGAATAGTTGGGATCATCTAGACGGTGCTCATAAGTTACACCACGAAGTTTCATGACTAATTTAAGAGGGTCATTAATGGTGGCGATATTTTTTTTCAATCGTGCATCAGATGCCACTGCGAAAATACCAGTATACCCAAGATCATTTTGAAACAATCCACCCCATCCCGTATTTGCTCCCGTTCCCGCTCGCGCCCCATTCACACCGTTTAAAGTAAGTTTTAACCCTAGACCTCGCACGCCTGGCGCTGTGCCGTTCAAAGCGTCTGACTCTCCCTGAACTCCTGCGAATTGGGTATTTGTGTTAGCTTGAATTGCACCGTACACCCCACTTCCATTGTTTGCTGAATAACCGTTCAGTGCCCAAGGAAAGACAGCGTTGCTAACACCGTTCACCAAATCTCCTGCTAGTGTTGTGTTTGTTGTTCCAATAAAAAATTCACCAAGATTTGAAAGACGACCACGCACAATGTTGTTCGAAATTAAATCTATGTGGTTGTTTGAGGTTGTCCCAAGGTTTCCAGTTCCCGTAAGAGCGTTACCGCCAATAAGCCACGCTGAACCCGTTGTCGAAACTGCAGCGGGTTGTGAGGTGTTCACAGTTAATGTTCCATTCGGATTGTAAGTCATGGAATTAATTGACCAGTTTGGACCTGTAGCCCCCGTTGCACCATCGATGCCATTTATTCCATCGACACCGTCTGCACCGTTTATGCCATTTACTCCGGGCGCACCATCGATCCCATCAGCTCCCGCAGGCCCTTGATTGCCATTTATTCCATCGATACCATCGATACCATCGACACCATCTGCACCGTTTATGCCATTTACTCCAGGCGCTCCATCGACCCCATCAGCTCCCGCAGGCCCTTGAGGCCCTTGAGGTCCTTGAGGTCCTTGAGGTCCTACACTTGCACTGCAAAGATTTGTCCATGCTCCAGTGGTAAAAAAGAAAAAACAACTAACGTCTGTATCGAATACAAGTAATCCATTTGCTGGAGCGGGAATAGCTGTTCTTTGAAGGCTGGAAAGTCGCGGAACTAAAACACCTTGAGTGGTTGAAGTCACTTCTAACATGGCGCTCGGATCTGGAGTAGTAGTGCCCAATCCAAAATTGTTTTGTGCGCTCATGCCTGCAGAAATCAAAAGCCCAACAACGAGTGTGCTGAGTGTAAGTAGGTGTTTCATATTTTATTTATTACGTACTAAAGTTATATACCCATCTTGGGCTAATTCATTGGTTCCTTTTTTCATCTTGAGAATATAGAAATAAGTTCCTTCAGTGCAGGCGATTCCATCTTCGGTATCACCATTCCAGAACAGACTGCGATTAAAACTTTCAAAGAGGAGTGTTCCCCATCTATTGTATACCTTCATGTGATAATCGTCTACATTTGGACTAATCACTTCAAATTCTTCGTTAATTAAATCACCGTCGGGGGAGAAAATTGTTGGCACAACGAGATTACCTCCGGAGGAAATTTCGACAGAAGCTGTATCCGTGCAACCTAATGCATTGGTGACTTCAAGTAGAATAATGAAATTCCCCTCTAACGTATAGTTGTGAAATGGATTATATTCTGAAGAACTTCCGCCATCTCCGAATGTCCAGCTATAGTTTGTTGCGTTGGATGAACTATTTAAAAATTGAATTTGTTGAGCGAAAAAGTCCAAAGCATTTATTTGAAATGCCGCCACAGGACCTTGGTTAGCTAAGACAAATACCGAATCGCTTGCGCTGTAATTGTTGCTTGGTACTTGAACGAAAGTATAGGTAAACGTATTGCTTATATCGTTTCCAACGAGGTTATACATCCCTTGGTATTCAGCCACATTGGCCCATGAGCCGTCTGCACTTTGCAGATAACTAAATTGAAGGTCAGCAACTTCGCCGTTACTTGATTTATATTCATGGAAAAAGGAAGGGTTGAGCTGACAAATGTTTTGATTTTTATTGCTGAGGTCAAATCCATATAAACTTGCATCTCCTTGTGTGAGTCGAAGATTGTAGGTGTCGGTGCCATTTGGCGTGAAAATAACTGGACGATAAATTTCGATAGCAGCATTTACACCGAGTGGTGATAAATAATCGGAGTTGGAATTTGCGAACCATGAAAAATAACCGTCTGAGGCACTTTGAAAATACCCTTCACTCCCAAAAGTTTGATCAACCATAACGGCAGTTGTTGAGGGATTCAATACGAGGAAATTATTGTTATTGGTAGAAATAACACGATTGTTCAGCACAACACTTCCGGTCGAGTTTATTGATGCTGAAACGTTGTCAAGCTCTTTGTTCTTGTTTGCATTTGTCCCATTTCCGGAACAAATCAAATTGTGAAAAGTGGTTTCGGTGCCGTTAGTTGAGGAAATATGTTGGGTAATATTTCCGAAAAGTTCAACATCTCCTTGAACATTGCTGAACAGACCATCGTTGATTAAATCTTGTTCTATTTTTAAATACCCATTGTTAGTTATGACTGCCCCTGCATTTATTGAAAGGTTTCCAAGTTGGGGCAAGGTGCCATTTTTTGAAATGGTTAACTGACCGTTGTTTTCGAAAGATCCGCTAAGAAGTAATAATCCACCATTGCAAATAGAAGTCGAATTTGCTGATGAAAAAAACAGCGCGCCATTATTAGTTGCGAGTTGCGCTTGAATGCTGCAAATTGTAAAAAACAGAACTATGGAAAGCGTTGCTTTCATTTAGTTTTAATTAAGGTATTTCAAATGTAAGTAATTTATTAGTTTTTTGGAATGAAAAGATTATGGCTAAGTCGGAACTATTCTATGGATTTTGTCAAGCCTCTGAGCGAAGCGAGAAGCTTGGAACGAATAGCCGGAAAAGGTTTAAAAGAATTATCTGTAGATGGTCACGTGACCGGTGCGTTCAAAGGGCTCTTGTCCGTCTTTGGGTGCTATTTTTATTTGCCAAGAATAAACACCGTCTGGAACGAAATATTCGCCGTTGTGCGTGTTGCCTATCCAACCTTCTTCAGGGTCTCTGGTGAAAAAGACCACTTCGCCCCATCGGTTGAAAATGCGAAATTCATAGGTGTTGATGAGAGAGTTTCCGCGTATGGAAGGGCGGAAGACTTCGTTTCTATTGTCGGAATTCGGAGTGAAGCAGTTGGGTACGAAGACGATGATTTCATCTGAGATGGCAACAGTAGCACATTCTAGGTCTGTGCACCCATCGTTATTGGCAACGAGTAAACAAACGTTGTACTCGCCTGCGCTTTCATTTGGAAATTGAAATACGGGAGCTACAGGGAAGTTGTAGAGATCCATGATGGTCCAGGTCTCGCTGGTTGCGCCCAAAGAAAGATCTATGAACTGAATGAGGGTGTTGTTTACAGAAGGGTTATTTGGGGTGAACGAGAACGAAGCAACAGGAGGAAGAGAGGTGCAAATAAAACTAGGAATCGTAGTCGTTCCTTGGCAACCGTTTGCATCTGTTGTAGAGAGTCCAATGTCGAAGCATCCGGCCGAATTGAAGGTGTAACTCAGCGAAGAACAGTTATTGCCCGCAGGGGTTCCGTTGATCCACCAGGTGCAACCGTTTCCGGGAGGGACAGAAGTGTTGGTGATTGTAGTTGAAAGTGGGATACACCCTGTTGTGTTATTTGCCGAAAAGGAAGGAATTGGTAGTGGGTTAACGACAATGTTCTGCGTGTCGGAACTTCCGCAGTTTCCAGCAGAGTTATAGGTGATTATTGCGGGTCCAGCGCCAGCGATACTGGGATTGAATGTACCGAGGTTGCTGTCTGTAATGCCTATTCCGCTCCATGTTCCTCCGGGGGAAGCAGCAGTTAATTGAACCGGTGAACTATTTATACAAAGCGAAGCAATAGGATTGATGGTTGGGTCTGTAATTGCTGAAACTGTTACAGTTGTTGTAGCGGTTGAGCTGCATCCGTTCAGAGTGACTGTTAAGTTGTATAATCCAGACATGTTGGTGGTTGCCGGGGTTAATGTAGGATCTTCCAATAGAGAAGAGTAAAGTAAAGGACCGGACCAAGAATAGGTAGCACCAGCAAGTGTGTTTGCATTCAGGTTAAGGATAGCACCTGCGCAAATGGGAGAATTGTTAGAGGCGGTGGCTGTAGGATTCGCGATAACATCAATTGAGGTTGTTGCGGTGCTTGAGCAGTTTCCGTTAGAAACGGTGAGCGAGACAACGAATGTTCCTGCAGTGGAATAAGAATGTGTTGTGTTTATGCCGTTTCCAGCAGGGGTTGCATCTCCGAAGTCCCAGGTGTAAGAAGTGATAGATCCAGCAGAAATGGTAGCGCTCGCACCTGAGAAATTGAAAGAGTTACCCGCTAAACATTGTGAGTTTATTGCGGGTAGAAGGGCTGTAATGGATACTCCTGGTCCAACAGTAACATTCAATGTGGTGCTGCATGAATTGGCATCTGTGGTTGTAATGGAGTAGTTTCCTGAAGAGAGATTTGAAAGAGTGTAATTCCCACCGCTTGTGTTTATTTCATTGCCCACCGGATCTCCCGAGGTATTGCCACTCCAACTGATGTTGTAGGCCGCAGTTCCTCCATTCGCACCAATTGCAATGGATCCATTTGAATCTCCTGAACACAAGGCTGCAGTTGGCGTGGAAGTAACGTTTAAGGCTGCAGGTTCAATAACCACAGCGGGCATACTGGAGCTGCAGTTGTTTCCATATGTAAGTGTCACAGTGTAGTTGCCTGCGCTAAGAAAAGGAATGGTATAACTAGCACCGGCAGTTGTTATTTCGGAACCCATTGGATTTCCAGATACGGGACCTGACCAGCTTATTTCATAGTTGGGAGTTCCTCCGCTCGGGGTAACGACAATTGAACCTGTTGTTGCGCCATTGCATGTTGCTTGAGAAGGAGATACCGTAAAGGCAACCGCTGATGTTTGTGCTACGGTGCTATTAATTGGATGCACACAGCCCATTGCATCTGTAATTGTAATGGTATACGTTCCATCGGCAAGGCCGTTTATGGTATAGCTACTTCCAGAGGTTGCAATTTCGTTTCCTGCTGGATTTCCAGTTGAAGGACCGCTCCAGCTGACGCTGTAGGGTTCGGTTCCACCTGAAGCGATAATGGTTATTGTACCGTTTGTAGAGCCACATTGCGCTGCAGTAGAAGACTCGGTAGCTGTAATTATAGGAGCCTCAATTACCGAGTTTGATGCGGAAGACGTGCAGTTGTTTGCGTCAGTAGCTGTAATAGAATAATTTCCTGCGGCGAGGGAAGGAATAGTGTAGTTTCCACCAGTGGAGGTAATTTCGTTTCCAGCTGGATTACCAGAAGTTGGTCCGGTCCAGCTGATGTTGTAGGCAGGAGTTCCACCAGTAACCGATAAATTGATAGCGCCATTTGTTGCGCCGTTGCATATCGGTGTAGATGTTGCGATTGCTGATACGGGCAGTGGCTGAGTAATTGTTGTCTGAGCTGTGCTTACACAACCGGCGTTATCTGTAACCGTTACATTATACACGCCTTCTGGCAAATTTGAAACGGTATTTGATGCGACGTTCATGGTCGAACCCACAATGGTTCCAGAAGCGTTTGTCCAAACAAAATCCCATGGGCTAGCACCTGAGGTTGGTGTTGCTGTTATAGAACCTGTGCTTGCTCCATTGCACAAAACATTAGTGGCTGTCAAAGTAGGGGGTAGGCAACAATTGAGAATGGCCGAAAAATTATAAATGGGGTCATCTTGACAGGCTATCGAAGTCCAGTTTCCTGTTTCACCATCCGAAGTCGTATTAATAGACATATTTAAATTAGTTCCCGAAGCACAGTTGGAATTGGTAGTAATTCTCCAGCACCATGTCCAAGATCCGGCTCCGTATGTAGGCTCATACCCAAAATTGTTTGCGAAATTTCCATCAAAATTGGCTGGTCCAGTAGGATTTAAATCTACCCACCAACCTTGTCCAAGTGGACCGTTGGCAAAAAACCAAGCGTATCCTGGGAAGGTTCCCGTTGATGTTGGGGGCGGAGTTCCACTAGATTGAAGTGTGGAGAGATTCCAACCGTTACCGAACGTAGGTATAATGCCGTGAACCCAATTCATACTTACTTGAACCCAGTTTGAAATGGTATAACAAAAGGTTACCTGAGTGCCCGGGGCATAGGTACCATAAGTTGGCAATGGCGAAACGGTTAGAGAAGAAATTGTGTTACAATCTGCACAATCATTACTTGCGTTGAGTGCCATATTGAAATTTCCTGTAGCTGTGGAATTCATTCCACTTACTTGAATGTAATAAGTTTGACCAATGGTGAGTGGTTCAAAAACTACTGTGTTTGCTCCAGCATTTGTTCCGTTGTTATCGCAGCCTACCCCAACTAAGTTATTGCAATTTGTTCCTTGCCAAAGCGTAATGGCAGGTGCGGCGAGTGCTGGACTTCCGGGATTAATGACAATGGTAACTTTTGTTCCTGATGCAACGAAGCTGTACCAGACGTCGAGTGCTGGAGCCGGTTGATTTCCTCCTGTTCCGCAGCCGAGTAAATAGGTGTATGGTGCAGGGGCTGTAGCATTGATATTCGTTCCGCTAACAGTAACGGCGGCGCCAAGTCCATTTGGACAAGCAGCAGGAGAGGGCAACGTTCCTAAACTTTGTGCTGTAGAGCAATTGTCGTTAGCAGGCTGCGCAAATGCAATTGCGCTAAACAGCAGCAACGATATTAGAATTGAAAATTTAAACGTAAGTTCTCTCAATGGATCAAGGAAGTAAGGTATTGCAAAGCTAACTTATTTATTGACATTCGAAACATCAAATCATCGCCAATCCAATAATAATGTTGAGAAGCATTATTGCTGGATAAATACCTGCGAGTATAAGCCCGGTGATAGCGCGACTGCGGTACTTGCGGTAGTTCGGGTCTTTCCCGTGCATGCGCAGAAAGCGAATGGCAAAGGTGATGGCTAATATTTCAAGTGTAATGAATATTCCTCCGCCTACAATAATTGCGAGCCCCAAAGCTGTCCATGCACTAAAGCCGGACCAAGTAGCACCCACTAGAGCGAACAGTAGCAAAAAGAGAAGCGTTACCCAAAGAGGTGATGATACGGCTCCAATTCCCAGTCCCAATGCCCAATTCGCTAATTTAATGTCTTGCAATTCGTCTGGACGTGCAGGTGGAGTATACGTATTGCTGAAGTATTCTTCTTGCGTTTTTGGCTGATCTGGTATAACGGTGTCTTTCTTCGCTTGAAGAACGGTGCGCTTCTGTGGTTGGATAACGATGTTCTCAGAATTACTCGCCGAAACTGTTTCGACCGAATGAACGTTCGGTGTGATTTCTTCGTGGACAATAGGAGGGGTTTCCGCTTGCGATTGCTCTATTTGAGTTGATTTAATCTCAGAAGCGGAAGCATGCTTGTGCTTCCATGAAACATGATAACCCTCCTGATGCACGCGCTTTTCAACCGTGCAAGAACTAAAAGAAGAAGCGATAATAATAAGACTTATAATTGCGAACAGTATTTTTTTCATATGCTTAAGTGGTGTATATACATTTACCAAAAATAGGAATATACCAGCTGTTGCGCTCAGATTTTATTAGAGAAGAAGTCTTTGTTTTTTAATCATTTGAAAGTGCTAAACTGAAAACCCATGCGTTTCCCGGTAGCCAAGCTACCACTGTGGTTAATGTCTTGCATTTCTTCCACAGTTATTTGGTGAAGGTTTTCATAAGGCGGAATGAGTAGGTCGAAATTCAAAGCGTATAGAACAACTTGATCTACGAATTTGGCCTGATTGGCAGTGTCGAAGTTTGAAGCAACAATGTCGTTAAACATGATTCCCAATTGCTTTTTTCCTTGTACCACGAAATGATTTTCTTTGTTAATGAAAACACGCGCTAGTAAATACCCCACGTCAGCAGTTCTGTCGTATCTGAAAGAATCTGACAGAAAATTGTAAACGTTTATAGTCCCCACATAGCTGTTTTCAGGACGCTCCTTTAAATATCCGGTTTGCCAAAAGCTGCTTTCTTTTTCAAATTGAAAAACATTGGTGTGCATTTGAAAAATAAGTAAATCACCAGCAACACGAATCTCACATTGAAAGGCGCCTCTGTCGCGGTATTCAAACGAAACTCGCGAATCGGTATTTCCAAATTGCGCTGTTAATTCTTGAATGGTGTTTTTTAAAACGTTCTTCAACGAATTGAACTGCGCAATGGTGTTGTGAAAAACGTCTTGCTTTAAGACGCTTTTGTTTTTGAGTAATGAAAGTATCTGTTCCTTCGTTTCCATATCAATAGGCTCTAGCGAATAATACACGTCTCTCACTTGGTTTTCCAGTTACCATGCAAACTCCAGGTTCCGTTGGTCCGTCGAACGGTATGCAACGAATGGTGGCTTTGGTTTCTGTTTTAATAAGCTCCTCTGTTTCTGCAGTTCCATCCCAATGAGCCGAGAAGAATCCTGTTTTTTCGTCGAGCAATTTCTTGAATGTCTCGTAATCGTCAACCTCTGTCATGTGTCCATTTCTGAACTCCAACGCTTGGTTGAACATATTCGCTTGAATGTCTTCTAACAATTGCTCAATGGTGCTTTCAACACCTTCGAAGGCAACAGTAGATTTTTCAGAAGTATCTCGACGCACAATTTCAACCGTTCCGTTTTCCAAATCTTTCGGTCCCATAGCTAAACGAACAGGAACCCCTTTCAATTCATATTCAGCGAATTTCCATCCGCTGCGCTTGCTATCATCGTCGTCGAATTTAGCAACAATACCTTTCGCCTTCAACGCCTTTACCAATGGGAGAATTTTTTCACGAATAACCTCCAACTGCTCAAGTCCTTTATAGATTGGAACAATCACGGCATGAATAGGAGCCAATTTAGGCGGAACACGAAGTCCTTTATCGTCGCTGTGCGTCATGATTAGCGCACCCATTAGTCGCGTGCTTACGCCCCATGAAGTAGCCCAAACATATTCTGTATTTCCTTCTTTTGTAGCGAATTTCACATCGAATGCTTTTGCGAAGTTCTGTCCTAAGAAGTGCGAAGTACCGGCTTGAAGCGCTTTTCCATCTTGCATCAATGCCTCAATACACAAGGTGTCTACTGCGCCTGCAAAACGTTCACTCTCAGATTTTCTTCCTTTGATAACAGGCATGGCCATGAAGTTTTCTGAGAATTCAGCATACACATCGAGCATGCGCTCTGTTTCTTCAATCGCTTCTTGCGCCGTTGAATGCGCAGTATGTCCTTCCTGCCACAAGAACTCTGCAGTTCTTAAAAACAATCGCGTGCGCATTTCCCAACGAACGACATTCGCCCATTGGTTAATCAGTAGAGGTAGATCTCGGTAGCTCTGAATCCAGCCTTTGTATGTGTTCCAAATGATGGTTTCACTGGTTGGACGAATGATTAATTCTTCTTCCAATTTTGCATCTGGGTCTACGACAACACCTCCATTTTCTGACTTAAGTCTGTAATGGGTAACAACGGCACACTCTTTGGCGAACCCTTCGACATGCGCAGCTTCTTTACTCAAATAGCTTTTCGGTATCAACAAAGGGAAATAGGCGTTCTGATGTCCCGTTTCTTTGAACCGAATGTCCAACTGATCGCGCATCTTTTCCCAAATGGCATAGCCATAAGGTTTAATAACCATGCATCCTTTCACCTCGCTGTGTTGCGCCAAATCGGCTTGCATCACAAGTTCGTTGTACCATTTGGAGTAGTCTTCTTTTCTTGTAGGAATTTTCTCGGCCATTTTTTTTCTTTTTTCGAAGAAGCAAATGTAAAACCTTATTACCTTTAAACTATCAAATCCATACGATTATGAAAGTGCTACAACGAAATTTTTACTTCTTCACGGCAGTTCTTGCATTGAGTTCTTGTGCAAGTTTTGAAAATTTGACGGATGATCGTACCCGCGCGGAGGATGATGAAATGTACTGGAATGGAAAGGAGTTGTTTTACGACAACACCTTAGTGGCGAGCGCTGCCACGGTGGGAGACGATTATTACGATCCGAATTCAGCTTCTCGTGCAAATTCCGTAAACGGAGGAACAAATCCAAGAGCGACTTTTAATCCAGTTAGCGGTTGGCAGTTGAGTTATGGATTGAATGCTTTTTCGAATTACTGCAATGGCGGTGGTTATGGAATGGGCTTCGGTTCAAGCAGCCCATACAACAACTACGGTGGTTATGGTAATTATGGAAACAGTGGATTTGGTTACAATCCGTACAGTTCATATAACCCCTATGGTGGTGGATATGGTTACAACCCTTATGGATATGGAATGGGTGGTTTAGGATGGGGTGGATATGGCAATGGAAACGGATGGTACGGAAATAACAACAATGGGAATGGAAATGGATGGGGTGGTGGCTCAACAGGAAACGGAGAAACTACGAATGTCACGCACCATCACCGCAGACCAACTAGCGTTGGAACTGGAAATTCTTCAACCTACCATGGCGGGGTACTTCAAAAAAACTTGGTTGAACCGATTGCGGAAACTTCTCGCACCCCTAAGCCCGTGACTACGGTTCGATCAAACGGAAATTATTCGGCCCCTGCAAATTCTCGTTCTGCAGGAACTCCGGAATATACTTCACCAGGAAGCTCACCTTCTACGTCAACGCCGGCTCCAGCGCGCACAGCTCCGAATTACAATTCACCAACTTACGCTACTCCGTCGCGCTCAACGCCGAGTTATAGTTCACCGAGCCACAGCACTCCGCGTCGCACTACTTCTCCTTCACCATCTCGGTCAACCCCAACACACAGTGCGCCGACGCATAGCACGCCTTCAAGAACGACTACTCCGGCTAGAACAAGCACGCCATCTCACAGTTCTCCGTCGCGTTCAACTTCACCGAGTAAGAGGCCTTGATGCGAAGCAAGATTTTTCAAAAGATGCATAGCAAGGTGTTGCACAAGGTGTATTACAAGATGCTGCACAAGGTGCTTCGCCAGGGGGGATTAGTTTCAACTCTATGTATTTTTTTACTCAGTGTGAATTGCGTTTTTGCTCAGAATGAAGACGATGCGTTGAGATTCTCGAATACGTTTGGTGCATATTCCAATCGTGCATTGGGCATGGGTGGTGCCTACACTGCGTTAGGTGCAGATATTACTAACTTCTTTCAAAATCCAGCAGGTATTGCTGCCTACAAAAAGCAGAATATGGAGTTTGGATTGAGTTTGCTTTCTCGATCAACACAAGTCGATTTTAACAACCAGGTTTCTTCCACCGGGGCAACCGGATTGGGAATAAATACGTTCGGATTTACTTCAACATTCGGAACAGCAGGATCTGGATGGGGTCCTTGGATTTACGGATTGGCCTATGGAAGAACCCAATCGTTTAAAAGAAAATACGATTTAGAATCGAGTGACAATCAGTCTTCCTTGCTCGATGTATATACCAACCAGTTGAATGATTACAATCCTGCAAATACAGATGTGACTGCTTCTTTCCCTTTCGGTGCAGGATTGGCTTGGGAGAATTATTTAATTAACCCCGGAATTTCTGAACCTTATCAGCACGTCAACATAGATAACAATACCTTCACTCGCCGACAACATGCGGAAGAGACAGGGTATGTTCGCGAGACTTGTTTAAGTGTTGCGCGTGCGTTCGGGGAGAAATTGTTTTTTGGAGCATCCTTTGCCTTTCGCAAAGTTGTGTTTGAAAAGAATTCAACATATTCGGAATCTTTTTCTTCTAACGGCACTGCTGTGAATTATTCTTTAATCGAAGACAATAACACCTCCGATGTTCTAACAAAAGGCCCTTCAGTTCAAGCTAAGTTGGGTGTTCAGTATGTCCCTAGTCCTTATGTGCGCTTGGGTGCTTTTTGGCATTCCTCGTGCAAGCAATCGATTAGCGATAATTATATAGCGAAGATGGAGACTACGATTGGAGCTACCCCATATAGTTATTCTTCTGATAAAAATGTTTTTGATTATGGTTTTCAAATCCCATCTGCAATGGGTGCTGGCGCTGCATTGATCTTGGGGAATTTTGGGATTTTATCTGCAGACTATGAGTCTTCTGATTTCTCGAAAATGACGATGTACGGAATTACAGGTGGCACTTCGGAATTCGCTTTAGAAAATCAAGCAATTCAGGAGAATTTCAAGCGTGTGCATAAAGGGAGATTGGGGACCGAGTTTCGCTTGGGAGATGTTTATCGCCTAAGAGCGGGGGTTGGCTATAGAACTTCGGTTTACACCGAACTCGCTCAAAAACCTGCAGAGCCTCTGTTCAATTGGAATGTCGGTGGTGGGTATAAAAAAGACGATTTCTATTGCGACGGTGCTTTGATGATTACGAAAAATAAGGATGGGTATTTCCTCTATGACCCTTCATTGATTTCAATGGCGAGCATCGACAACCTACTGGTGCAATTTAGTTTTTCGTTTGGAGTGAGATTCTAAGCTGTTAATGAAGCAAGAGCAATTCCTGCTGCAACTGAAACGTTCAAAGAACTTGTTTGTCCTTTCATTGGAATAGTAACCAATTGATGTGCGCGTTTCAATAGCTGCGGATTAATTCCATCTTCCTCAGAACCCATTATGATGCACAATCCCAAATTTTGATCACGCGATTTTTGAAATTCTTGAAGACTCACTGTAGCTTTTTCAGAAAGAACAACGGAGCCAATTCCAGAGGCGTGCAAATAGTCTAATGCGTCGAGAAGGTTTTTCACCTTACAAATATTCAAATGCATGAGTGCCCCGGCCGAAGCTTTTAGAGCATCTTCATTTATTTGAGCGGCTCCGACTTCCGGAACAATTATACCTTTTACGCCGAAGCATTCAGCCGAGCGACAAATAGCTCCGAAATTCCGAACATCTGTTACGCGGTCGAGAATCAGAAACAAAGGTGGCTCGCCACTTTCAATGGCATTCATAACCACATTCTCATAATCTGCAAAGGCAATAGGAGCCATGAAGGCCAAAACGCCTTGGTGATTGGAGCGGGTTATTTTATTGAGTTTTATTTCGGGAACAAGTACGAAGGGAATTTTTTCTTTTTTCAAGCGGTCTTTCAACTGACGCAATTTATCGCTGCGTAATTCTTTGTTGAAAAGAACCTTGTCAATGTTTTTCCCTGCATCAAGAGCTTCTTCCAGTGGATGAATGCCAATGATTAAATTCGATTTCGATGATGATGATGTAGTAGGTCTCACGTTGCAAAAGTAAGTCTTATTCGCGAAATACTCTTCCTTGTCTCCAGGTGTTAACGGCAATCTCCCAACTGCTTCTGTATAGACCGTCGCGTTGAAGTATATAAACGTTGTTCGAGAGGTTGTCTTTTTTGTATCGAAAGAGGAATGAAAAAGATCCAGGAATGGTCTCGTCGCCATATACCCAACGTTCGCTGTATCCAACGTTTTCAACCCGTGTAGGTTTTCCGTAAATAATGTAAATCATTCCGCGATCTGTTCTCCAACCCGGCACAGCAGTAGAGAAATACGTGTTGGAGGTGTTTACTCTTCGAAAGAAAATAGAGATGAGTTCTTTGGCTTTTTCTTCAGAGCCACCGCAGTCTTTCCAGAAATTACAAAAACTGGTGTATGGATCGCGCACATTGTAAATGTATTCGAATTCGGATTTGGACGTGATGTATCTCAACGGAGCAATCAAATCCTTTAATGAGGTAGTCGTGGGAAATTCGCCATTCGAATACAAATAAAGTTGCGAGGAATTTTTAGTTCGGAAAAGGTATGATTTGTTCTCTGCAATAAAGTTGTAGCGGCTTCCGTCGAAACTTAAATTGGTTAAACTGAATGATGTTGAATCAGGAATTACAGGTGAGTTGTTCGAGAAGGCTGGTGGAGGAAGATTCGGAATTTCGGTGAGCGAAAAAATTTCAACCGGTGGGTATTCTGAATTTTTAAATCGCGGAAAGTCGAGATGTATCGTGTCGCCGGTGACTAAGTACTGATCATAAACGGGCGTGTTTAAACCGCTCGCAGTCACTCGAATATCATACGTACTTGGCCGATCGTTTTTCAAAAAACTGAATTTCTTTTGGTGTTGTGCGCGGCGATTTAAATCTTTAAGCGTAACAACAACCTCGGAATTGCCAAAGGAAATAGGTAAGGGTATTTCCTTCCTCCAAACGCCTGATTCCTGCATTTGGTTGGGTGTGTAGGTGTATCGAAGGGTGTCGGAATTTTCTTTTTGTTTGGTTATAATGACTTCAACTTCCAATTGCGCAGTGAAATTTTCATGCGTAGATTTTCTTGAATAAAGAAGTTGATCTGCGTCGAATTCCAATAGTAAATTTGAAGAGTCGTTGCTACAATGCACAAGGTTCACTAACGGTTGAAAATAAAATTCGTTCTTGCCGAATTGATTTTCTCGAAGTTTTTTAGGCGCTGAACAAGAGATGAAAAAGATTACAATGAAAAATAAAACTAATCGGTTAAAATTAGGTTGGCTCTTCTGTTGATTCATCTTCGTCATTATCAATCGAAGGTAAGCGTTTTTCGAAATTACTCCCAGATTTTGCTCCCATATTTTTCATGTTTTTAGCCTTGCCGAGAAGATTTCCTTTTCCTGTTTTGAGTTGGCCCATTGCAGCGCTCAAAGTATTTTGTGCAGTTGAAAGGTTGCGTTCTAGCGTTTCAAGAGAACTTACAAAACCATCGAGCTTATCTATAAATGTCCCTGCTTCTTTGGCAATATTTTCAGAATTCTTTGAACGTTTCTCTTGTGCCCAAATGCTAGCTACTGTTCTTAGCGTGGCCAACAATGTAGTTGGAGAAACCAAGATGATGTTGCGCTCCCAAGCGAAAGAAAATAAATTATTGTCTTCGTTGAACGCTGCAATAAGCGCAGGTTCTATGGGCATAAACAACAAAACAAATTCAGGGGTAGTTAGCTTATCGGCAGACTCATATTTCTTATCACTTAGCAGTTTAATATGCGAGCGAACACTGTCTAAATGCGCACGCATGGCAATAGCTTTTTCTTTGTCGTCTTGGGTGTTAACGTAGCTGTTATAGGCGGTTAACGAAACTTTCGAATCTACAATGATGTGTTTGTTTTCCGGGAGGTTAACAATGACATCTGGACGAATGGTTTTCTCGGTGTCGTTGACATCTGAATGCTGAACAATAAATTCTTTTCCTTTTACCAATCCGCTTTTTTCGAGCACGGATTCTAAAATCATTTCTCCCCAATTTCCTTGTGCTTTGTTATCGCCTTTCAGAGCTCGAGTCAGGTTTTCTGCGTTGGTGCCAATGTTAGAGCTGGCCTCGCGCAAATTCTTTATTTCATTTTCCAATCGCGCAGAACGGTCAACATTGTCCAATTCTGTTTTTTCAAGTTTCGACTTGAATTCGTTTATGGTTGTTCGAAGGGGAGTTAGAGTGACAGACAAATGAGATTCGTTGGCTTCGTTTAATTTTTTCACTCGTTCATCCAGAATGTCATTGCTCAAGTTCTTGAACTCAACTTTGAGATTAGCCTTTAAATCTTCCATAAAAAGTTTTTCAGATTCAAGGGCTTTATGAGCCGATTCCAACGAGGCAAGGGTCGTTGCTTTTTCTTGAATTAACGATTCTACGCGAACACGCATAGTGTTGCATTCGGCTTTGCTGTTTTCAAGTTCGGCTTTAAAAAAAGTAATGTCATTTTGATTGCCGTTCGATTTTCGATTCAAAAGAAAAATAATAGTAGTAAGTGCTACGCCTGAGATAGCGCCAACGGCAAGTGAAAGTGTATCCATAGTTCAAAATTACCTTCAGGTTGAAGGGTTTTCTGAATTGTGGAAAAGTATTTTTAGAAACGCGAAGAAAATGTTATGCCCACGCGACCGTTTTTAAGTTGGAGCCCTCTGTTTTCGACATTTCCAACCCCATAGGTTATGGATACGGCGCCATTTTCTTGTTGAAATCGAAATCCCAAACCAGTATCGTAATAGGTTTTTGTGATTGGAGATTTTACATAAACGACATCGCCAAAAAGGAATGATTGAATTTCGGGTCCGAGTGCAACGCCGAAGTCGCAATTCAGCATAGCGTATTGCGAAGCGTAGATGCTTTCTTCTATAAACGCTCGAAGATTTTTCGTTCCACCCAATCGTGATATTTCATTGTTGAAAAGAGAATCGCTATAAAGGGCATTTGCTTCGAAGTTAACATTGGTGAATAGAAGTTTGCTAAGGGCATATTTTGTCCAGATTTTTCCGCGAAGCGAATACAATTTTTTCTGCGATACACTTGATTCATATTGAATAGAGCGATTTCCCGCTAACCCTTCAATTGTGAAATTAATGGCGTTTTCGGTGTAATTGAATTTTGAATAACGAAGGGAATAGGTCTTTACCAGTGTATTTCCGTAAGTTGAAGACGTATTGAAATGTGTGTTTGTTGACTTGTTAATCGCCGCAGAGAATCCGTTTAAGTCGTTCATCTTTGTTAGCAACCGCAACGATAAATCGGTAGAAGAAAAAGTTGAATCGCGAAGAAAAGAAGCAAACTCAAATTGAAATCCAACGGGCAATCCACCGGTAAACGGACTACCTAGTTTGAACGCTAAACTCTGACTTTTAGGCTGTGGTCGTTTCCAATGAAACTCAATGATTTCAGCTTGTTTAAGGGCGTTAGACAATTCTAGATCAATGTTTCCTGTTAACATGGATTGGCTAGAATTAGGTCTCGGTTGCAAAGCAATAAGCGCTGAAATTTGGTTGTTCTTTTTCCGTTCAGGTTTCAAAACTAGACTGAACGTTGAGCCGTGCATTCGAGCCAACACGGGTGAGTTGGGTTTCAAAAATGAAATCTGATTGAGCGCAGCGCCAATGTTTTTGATTTTATCTGAGCTGTAGGGTTGTCCTAATTTGTAATTGATCGAACGCTGAAGTGTTTTTTTGTTAAACAGGCTGCTCGCAGTAATGAGGGTGTCAAGTAAAAGTTGATTTCCGAGAGATACATTCCAATGAAATTCGGAAGGTTGTGATTCAATAAATAGGGTGTCGAGTTCTATTTGCGCATAGGGATAACCGCTGTTGTTCAATAAATGCAATAACTCGTCCGGATTTAGGTTCTTTTGCACGGGAGAGGTTAGCCCGGAATATTTATGTATCGATTTCGAGGGTTGCGCTCGGACAACGGAAATACCGAAAGCAAAGAGCATTAGAGCGAATCTTACAGCGATATGTTGATAACTGCTATTCAAATTCGGGATTATTAACTTTGGTTTGAAGTAATTTTGTAATTCAATTTAATATTATGAAAAAATCTGCAAGCGTTTTACTTTTTGTTTTGCTCGGTTTAGGCTTTTTTAGTCTTCAATCTTGTAATCGAAAGAATGAAAAGTGTGCCGCCTACGACCAGGCGTGTCCGCAAAAGTAGTATTCAATTAAACTCGAATGTTACATTCTGTAACACATCTGGGTGTAGGCTACGGCCAACTGGACAAGCGTGCGCGCATCGTTGAATTTTTTCTTTCATTAAATCATCGTATTCCAAATCAGGAAACGTAAAGTGAATTTTTATTTCACCTATTCGTCTTGGGGTCGAACTCATAATCTTTTCAATTTCAGCTTTTACTCCTTCAAACTTCCAACTTCGTTCTTCAGCTGCTATGGCCATGGTGGTTAGTATGCAGGTGGCAAGCGATGTGCACAGAAGATCGGTAGGAGAAAACCGTTCTCCCTTCCCTTTGTTGTCGAGCGGAGCATCGGTTTCAATTTGGGTGTTACTTTGTGCATGAACAACTTGGCAACGAAGGTGTCCTGAGTATAGAACAGACATTTTAGTCATATGCTTTTTTTTTCAAAACTAACATAGAACAAATGAAATTAGTTTTTATTGGAGAGATATGTTGAACCTGCGTGCCCTAACTTTGTCGTATGAAGCATTGGCAACTACTTTTATTACTCATCTTGGGCTCTTCATTTGTTTGTGCGCAAGAAGAGATAAAAGAAGGTGTAATAGGGATATACACTCATCAGAAATACGGTGGATTGGTTATTCGAACCAACGGCTGGGGAGCCTCATACATTAAGGGCATGAACAAAGGGGCTTTCAAGATTAGGCAAGTATCTTATGATTTCAATTTTGTGAAGCACGAGAAAGAGATTAAGTCCTACTTCCAAGATCCAAGCGCACGGCCTTATGTATTCGGAAAGCAAAATGCCATGTACAACTTCAAGTTGAATTACGGGTACAAAAATGTCATTTCGGAAAAACTTAGAAAGTCGGGAGTACAAGTTTCTTACACCTGGGGATTGGGAGCTTCTTTAGCTGTTTTACGTCCCATTTATTTGGAAGTCTTAGTCATAGATCCAAACTTAAATGGGTATAGTTTGTCCACCGAGAAATTCGATCCGAACAAACACTACGTCGATAATATTTATGGAAGGGCGAGTAACTTTTTGGGTCTGAGTGAGCTGACTTTTGTCCCTGGATTTTCAGCAAAAACTTCGATGTCTTTTGAATACAGCAATTACCGTGACGGGATAAAGGGTTTTGAAATAGGTATGGCTGCAGAAGCTTATCCCAAACGAATAGAGATTATGTCGAACGAGATTTTGGCCACTCTTCCCGATGGGGCAAAAAACCACTGGTTGTTTGTTTCGGGTTATGTGCATTTTTTCATCGGAAGGAAATATAACAAGTGATTAAAGAGTAGTGAAAGGATAAGATAACAAATGGAACAAGAAGAGCAAAGAATTCCCAAGCCGAAGTGGCTCAAGGTTAAACTTCCTACAGGAGAGAATTACAGAAAAGTAAGGTCTCTTGTAGATGAGCATAAGCTGCATACCATTTGCGAAAGTGGTAACTGTCCGAATATGGGCGAATGTTGGGGAGAGGGAACAGCTACTTTCATGATATTAGGAAATATCTGCACAAGATCTTGCGGGTTTTGCGCGGTGTCTACGGGTAAGCCTTTGGAGGCTGATCCGTTTGAGCCAGCCCGTGTTGCCAATTCGGTGAAGTTGATGGGCTTGAAGCACGCGGTTATTACTTCGGTGGACCGCGATGATCTTACCGATGGAGGATCTGAGATTTGGGTGAAGACGGTTGAATTGGTTCGCGCAAAATCTCCAGGCACTACAATGGAAACATTGATTCCTGATTTTGCTGGAAATTGGGAGAATCTGCAACGTATCATTGACGTTGCGCCCGATATTGTATCTCACAATTTGGAAACTGTGCGACGACTGACAAAACAAGTTCGCATTCAAGCGAAATATGATCGTTCCCTTGAAGTTTTGTTCAGATTGAAAAAAGGCGGGATGCGAACGAAAAGTGGAGTTATGCTAGGGTTGGGCGAAACGAGGGATGAAGTTATAGAGACGATGGAGGATTTGAGGTCGGTGCAAGTAGATGTCTTAACTTTAGGTCAATACCTTCAGCCTACGCGCAAACACTTGCCAGTTCAGGAATTCGTTACGCCAGAGCAGTTTAAGGAATACGAAGAAATTGGATTAAAAATGGGATATCGATTCGTTGAAAGTGGTCCTCTGGTTCGCTCTTCGTATCACGCTGAAAAACACCTGTTTTAAAGAATATTCGTTGGGAAGGAAAAAAAAGCAAATAAAAAGCGTTCAATCGTTTTTTGAATAAGCATTTCTCAATTATCTTGCGCCGAAATGAATTATTAGCTTAACCTAGCATTTATGAAATTAAAAAATTTACTTTTATCCTCTGGAATTGTTTTAGCCTCCACTGTAGCAGTCGTTATGGTGAATAACAGCGGTCAGCGTGCGAGCTTTGCACCGCGCAATGTTCAAGCGGAAGGATACAACGAATCTGTGGACATTCTAAAGAAACTTCGTGGTAATCTTATTACAGGAAACTTTGAAGTATCGGACGTTGTTGAAATGACAGCGGCGGTGAATGATATTGATCGTTTGCAAGGAAATCGTGAATTAAATATGAGTTGGTGGGAAATGGGTCCTGATAATATCGGTGGACGCACCCGCGCAATTTTGGCTTTAACGGACGATGTGATATTCGCAGGTTCTGTAACCGGTGGTTTGTACAAATCTACCAATGGCGGAAACAACTGGTCTCGCGTAGAATCTCTAGACACATTCGGAAGAGTAATGTCAATCAGTGCCATTGATGCTACTGAAGACGGTGCGATTTACGTTGCAACAGGTAGCCAATTTGATGGCGCCGATGGAAACGGATCAAGTGGAGCAATCGGTTGTGGAATGTACCGTTCGACGGACCAAGGTGCTTCTTGGGAGTTGGTTCCAGGAACAGACCCAGCTGAATTTACAGCAGGTGACAATTGGGCTTATATCAATGATGTGAGCGCAGATGCTAACATTGCAGGAAGAATCTGGATCGCAGGTGCAGACGGTGTTGGATATTGGGAGCTAGGTATGACTGCTCCGAACATGAGTGTATCTGGTATTCCAAATACAGGCGGACACGATATTGAATGGTCTAACGACGGAACTGTTTGTTACGTTGGAGTTTCAAACGGACGTGTTTACCGCTCGTTAGATGGAGGAGCAAGTTTCGCTCAAGTGGGAGCTTCTTCAGGGATGACCAACAAACAACGCACACGTATTTCTATTTCTCGTGATGATTCAAACGTTGCTTATGTATTGTATGCACAAGGCGGAATTATGGGTGGCGTGTATTACACAAATGATAAAGGAAATTCATGGTCAGTGAAATGGCCAACGGGTATTGATAACGTATATGAAGTGTTTGGTGAAAACGGTCAAGGCTATTACGATTTAGCATTAGCGGTTAAACCAGGAGATCCAGGAGTATGTTGGGTTGGAGGAGTGACATTGTGGAAAGCTGGTGCTAATACCCAACCGGAACAGATTGCAGCGAACTTCGATTTCGGTAGTTCTCAATATTATGTGCACAGTGACATTCAAACATTTGAGATTGCTCCGAATGGAGATTGGTTTATAGGTTGCGACGGTGGAGTATTCAAGTCAATAGATGGTGGTAACACCTTTACGGCCATTAACCGTGGTTACAACGTAACCCAGTTTTATGGAATTGCTCACGGCGGTGGATATGCAGCTATGGGTGGTGCACAAGACAACGGAACAATCTTGATTCCTGGAATGGAAAATTCCAACTTCAATACAATTTCATGGCAGCAAGGTGTTTCAGTTGGTGGTGGTGATGGATTTGATTGTGAAATTTCAAATGTAACTGTGCCAGGTGTTAACGTTGCTTTCTCATCTGTTTATTACGGAGCAATTAGTCGCTTCAATGCTCAAGGTTCGGGTGGTGAATTCTACGATGATGAAGTTCTTGCAGTAATTGGAGATGATGGAGAGGCAGGATCTTTCTATACTACTATGCGCTTGTTCGAAAACACCAACGATGAAAACTCACAACAATATGTGTGGTTGGTGAATAACCGTGATTTCGATTTGTTTAGTTCTGTGAACGGAACAGACACGACTTGGCTAGACACGGCATTATATACTCAGAATATGACGTTACCATTCCCATACAGATTCCCTGTTGGTGATACACTTCATTTCTGGGAGGTGTTAGACCGTCCAGCTGTATATTCAACAACCCCACTTACGGCAGATCCAAACTACTCTTGGTTAGAAGCCCAGGCTTTGACCTCAACCGTAGATTCTACTATTTGTGATACGACTATTGTTGGTTACCAGGACGTAATAGATCAGATTACCGAGCAAACGGTAACGATTTATTGGTCAGATACCATTATCAACCCAATAACAGGAGCTCAAATTATTGTTAATGACAGTTCAATTGTTGTGGTAGGAGTGGATACAACGTTCATCAATGTTCCTGTTCTAGATATTCAGTGTACGACTACAACTTGGTACTACTATGCTGCTGATCAGTTGGAAAATGTTCGTGAGCGCTGGCAGGTTCAGGACAAGTTCACTTCAATCTTTGTTACAGGATTCTACGGGACAGAAGGTCTGTGGATGACTCGTCAGGCATTGAACTTTAACACTTCTCCGGATTGGTGGAAAATCGGAAATGCTCCGGGTGCTGGAGTTAAAGCTTATGAATTCTCGAAAGACGGAAACACTTTGTATTACAGTAGTTGGAGTGGAACGTTATACAGAGTAACCGGATTCAATCAGGTTTGGAGTGTAGATGATATTTCGAACTTAACAACTCAAACGTTAATCACAAATGCGGGTGGAACTATAACAAGTATTGCTTCTGACCCGAACAATGTTGATCACCTTGTTATTACAGTTGGTGGATACGGAAGCGTTGGAAGTGGAAAAGTAAGAGAGTCATTCAACTCCACGGCGACAACACCAACCTTTACAAACATCTGGTACAACACGTCTCCATTGAACAAGATGCCAATCTATTCTTCAATAATCGATGTTAGTGATCCTTCTGGAAACACAATTGTTCTTGGAACAGAATACGGCATTTGGGCAACCAATGACGGTGGAACAACTTGGACGCATAGTTCAGGAGTTTCATCTGGAATTCCAGCCGAGCCAATGGCGGGTGCGAGTGTAGGCTCTTTAGCTTACGTTCCTGTCTTCGATCTTCGTCAGCAGCAAGTTGGACAACGTCCATACATGAACCCAGAGAACTACGGTGTTATTTACGCTGGTACTCACGGACGAGGAATCTTCCGCAGCGATGATTTCTTCTCTGTAGATGTTGCTGAAAACAATGGTGCTGGTGTAGACGGAAGCGACGTTAGCTTATCGGTTTACCCGAATCCAACGACAAACACAGCCTTCGTTAACTTGAATGTTACTTCAACAATTAATCAAGCTTACGTTCAAGTATATAACGTAAACGGTCAATTGGTGAAGAATGTAAATGTTGGACAATTGAGCCCAGGATCACACAAAATTGATTTGGGTGTTGAATCTCTTGCAACAGGAACAT
>CANKYR010000006.1 GCA_947488195.1 Flavobacteriales bacterium | reverse complement strand
TTCAATAATCCATTCGTGATAGGGAAGTCCTTCTGTTGGCTGCACCTGTGGAGCGACATGAAACTCATTCACCGAAAAGTTCAGCTGTGTCAGCGCGTGTGTCATGGCGCGATCAACTTCTTCACCAATGACATGTTCGCCAAAGGCACTGGTGAAATGTTTAATTCTTCCAGTGACTAAAATGCGGTAAGGATTGAGCGAAACAAACTTCACAGTGTCTCCTATGCTATAGGCCCAAAGTCCTGCGTTGTTGCTAAGGATGAGCGCGTAGTTCACACCCAATTCAACTTCATACAATGCATAGCGTTTCGGATTTTCAGAGAAGTATTCATCTGCTTTGATAAATTCGAAATAGATACCGCTGTTGATGTTTAAGCGAAGTCCTTCAGCCTCTTGACTGTCTTGATAGGCAAGGAAACCTTCGCTTGCTGGATATAATTCGATGGTTGGAATTTCTTCTCCAATGAGTTCTGCAAATCTTGATTTATACGGAGCGAAATTCACTCCTCCGAAAACGAACAATTCGAAATTCGGAAAAATTTCTTTTACGGTTTTTTTACCTGTTTTTTCAAGAAGCATTTCGAAGTACATCTGCACCCAACTTGGAATTCCAGAGATGAGTCGCATGTCTTGCTTGCAGGTCTCTTCAACAATTCTATTGATCTTCGTTTCCCAATCTTCAATGCAATTGGTTGCGTAAGAAGGCATTCGATTCTTCTGCAAATAAGCAGGAACGTGATTGGCCACAATGCCTGAAAGTCTTCCGAATGGAATTCCAGAATCTAATCGGTCGAGTTCAGGACTTCCTTGAAGGAAAATCATTTTGCCGTCGACGAAGTTTGACTTACCCGTTTCGCCAATGTAATTCAACAGGGCATTCCGCGCAGAGCCGATGTGGTTCGGCAAAGATGCTTGTGTAAGCGGAATGAATTTCGTTCCGCTGGTTGTGCCTGAAGTCTTACAGAAATATTTTGGCATGCCGGGCCATAAAACAGAAAGCTCTCCTGCCTTTGCACGTTCCATGTAGGGAACTAATTCTTCGTAATCACGCACAGGAACTGCTCGTGTCCACTCGGAATGATTCGAAATATTCTTGAAATTGTGGTCGTTGCCAAAAGCAGTATTGCTAGCCTCATGCAAGAGGTTTTTTAAAACGCTTTGTTGCAATGCTTGCGCATGATCGTTTTCATTCAGCAGCGTTTTTCGAATACGTTTTCCGAGCCAAAGACTGGCGCTTGACTTGATAGACATGCGTTATTGCTTAATGAAAATTTGAGACGACGAGCGATTCGATTCGGTTACACGAAGGGTGTAAATACCATTTGAAAAGTCAGCGATGTTCATTTCGATTTTCCCTGTTAACGTGGCTGTCTTTTGAGAATGAAGAAGTCTGCCTGTTGCGTCGAAAAGTTCAACCAGGGCCGATTCATTTCCACCTAAAACAATGGAAATGGACTCCTTCGCCGGATTTGGAAAGCATTGGAACGAACTACCGAATGATTGTTCGGTTACATCAGATACAACACCAAAATTCATTCGAATCATAGGTGTTCGCGTGAGGTAAAATAGATCGGTGTTTGAATTGTTGAAACGAACCCACGCACTCAAGTCTTCTGATTTCCCAGACAATCCAATCACGGCTTGAAACGCGCTGTTCGGAGATCCCACGGCAACAAGGTACAGGCCTTGCGACAAATTAACTGGCGTGTCGAAAGATAAAACTTTCATGCTTGCTTCGCCGAAGGCATTGATGTCGGCTTCAGTAATTGCGAAGTCTGGCGTGGTGGCAATGGCAGCTCCAATTCCCGATGAAAGCGAGAAAGTGAACACAGTGGCGTAGACAGAAGTTGGAAGTGTAGTTCCTTCACCAATAGCAACACTTACGCTGTGCAGTTGTTGCCCAGATGATGGAAGTAAATAAACTGCTCCCATTTCGAAAGGTGCATCTGCGTATGCTTCTGAAGGAAGAAACATGGATCCTAAGTTGTTTTCGTCACGAGCATAGGTCACAGGAGTTACGTCGAACTGAAGCCATTCGATTTGATTGAAAATGTTCTCCTCAGTTTCGGTTTGAAGACTGTTGAAGTAGGCGCTGTAATGCGAAACCGTTGGGTCAATTTGAAATTCTCCTGCAACAAGAACGGAGTCTGCACCTGGAGCTAAATCGGCTAGAGTGGGCGAATTGCTTTCGAAGATCAATGCTCCAGAATTATCATTGATAATGCGCGCGTTCAATGCCACGTTGGTTTGAACATTCGTACCTAAATTGAACACGTTGCTCTCCAAATGCACGAGTGGAGCAAATGCACTGGGGTATTGCGTGTACTCCATCATTTCGAATCCGGTGATATGGTCTGGATTGTTGAAATCGAAATCGCCATAAGAAGAATTCTCAATAATCAAGTCATTGGCATATCCTTGAATAATTTGAATGTCATCGAGCTGCCAGAAGTAGTACAATCCGTCATAGACAAATCGCAACTTCACATTGCTCTGATTTCCTGCTGAAGCCGGCAAAGGCATGCGAACGGTTTGCGCATTGGCTGTAGTAATTCCTTGATCGAGAATGTTGGTGTAAAGAACTTCCCACGGTCCGTTGGCTATGGAAATTTCAACGCGAGTATTTCCTAGATAATAACGAATGTATTGCTCGAATTCCAATACTGCATTTGGAAAACCGGATAGGTCAATGGAAGGAGTGGTTAAATAGGAGAGGTGCGGACCAGGAGCTTGTCCTGTTCCGAAATTATCTACTGTGCATGGATTTATATTGTTGTCCCAATAATTCGAATCGAAAATCACAAATCCGTTTGAAGCGGTGCTGCTGGTCATAGCTTCACCCACGTTCCCGTCGGGAAGACACGATCCTCTTGAACCAACGAGTTGATTTGGGTTTGTTGAAGGCCCGCGGTATTCCCAAACGGCTAGCGTTGGAGCACCCGAGTTATTCCATGTTGCAGGGATGCCGTTGGCGAAGTCTTCCGACCAAATGACGGTCTCTCTTTCCGAAGTATTTGAAGCGTTGCGGGCATGAATGTATGTTCCAGGAGCCGACAGGAATTGTCCTTCCACATAAATAGAAAAAAGAATCAGAGCAAGGGTTAAGAAGCTTCTCATGTCAAAGTGTGTATACTACAAAGGTATTGTTAAGGTTCATGAGCTTGAGGGTGAAAATACGTTCGCCATGAACACCCGAATAGTTAGCAATTATTTGTTCGGAATCCCAATCTATGGCGGACACGGTTATACTTTCTGCGAAAGGAACATCCGTTCCGAAAAATTTGAAGATGGCTTCCTTGGTGCACCAGATGGCTGTTCTGTCTTCTGTTGAATGAAATTGAGCGAGTTCTTTGTTGTTACAGAATTTGCTTGCAATACGATGTATTCGTTCTTCTGCAGTTTGAATATCGAGTCCAACGTCACTTTCGTGAAGAATAATCCCCACAAAGTTTTTATCGTGCGAAATGCTAATAAATCTTCCGTCTTTCAAAAGGGGTTTTCCCAATTCGTTGTATTGAATTTGGTCTTCCAGTTGTATTTCCTTCAGCAACAAAAATGTTGAGAAACGCTCGATATCTCTGCGGTTGGGAGGGTTGTTCTTGAAAGAGTAGGCATTTGCTTCGGCTAATTGTATCCACGAGTCAATGCTCTCGGTCAAATTCCAGAGGTGCAAGTCTTTGTGAATGTTGTGGGGCCAAAGGGGCATGAATTTTTTTTTGCTAATGTATTCAACCTTTTGTTTAATGTTCTGTTTATACCTTTGCAAACTAATAATTGAAAAAATGAGCCAAACACTCACCAGCACAATGAACTACAAAGTAAAAGATATGTCTCTCGCAGAATGGGGACGTAAAGAAATTTTATTGGCGGAAGCAGAGATGCCAGGATTGATGTCCTTGCGTGCTGAATTCGGAGCCAGCAAACCTTTACAAGGCGCTCGCGTTGCGGGGTGTCTGCACATGACTATTCAAACAGCAGTTTTAATTGAAACGCTTATTGAATTGGGAGCACAAGTTTCTTGGAGCTCATGTAACATCTTCTCTACACAAGATCACGCTGCTGCTGCTATTGCTGCTGCGGGTATTCCTGTTTTCGCATGGAAGGGAATGAACGAAGAAGAATTCGATTGGTGTATTGAACAAACACTTCACGCGTTCGAAGGCGGTGAAGCTTTGAATATGATATTAGATGACGGCGGCGATTTAACGAACATGGTGTTCGATCGTTTTCCTGAATTGGCTGCGGGTATCCGTGGTATTTCTGAAGAGACCACAACTGGAGTTCTTCGTTTGTACGATCGTGAAAAGAACGGAACGTTAATGCTTCCTGCGATTAACATCAACGACTCTGTTACGAAGAGTAAATTCGACAATAAGTACGGATGTCGTGAGTCTTTGGTAGATGCAATTCGCAGAGCTACTGACTTAATGATGGCTGGTAAAGTGGCGGTTGTTGCAGGTTATGGCGATGTTGGAAAAGGATCTGCTGATTCTTTGAGTAACGCAGGCGTTCGTGTAATCGTAACTGAAATTGATCCGATTTGTGCGCTTCAAGCTGCAATGGAGGGATATGAAGTTAAACGCATGGACACCGCAATTGCTGAAGCAGACATTATTGTAACAGCAACCGGTAACCATCAAATTATTGTTGGAAAGCACTTCATGGCTATGAAGCACAATGCAGTGGTTTGTAACATTGGACACTTCGACAATGAAATTGATATGGCTTGGTTGAACAGCAACTACGGCGCATCGAAAGATACCATTAAGCCGCAAGTAGACAAGTACACCTTGGAAGGAAAAGATATTATTGTTTTGGCTGAAGGTCGCTTGGTGAACTTGGGTTGTGCTACTGGTCACCCTTCGTTTGTAATGAGTGCTTCATTCACCAACCAGGTTTTGGCTCAATTGGAATTGTGGATGCACCGCGACAAATACGAGAACAAAGTCTATGTATTGCCTAAGAATCTCGATGAGAAAGTGGCTATGTTGCACTTGGCTAAGATTGGTGTTGAGTTAGAATCATTGTCTCAAAGTCAAGCAGACTACATCGGGGTTCCAGTTGCTGGACCTTTCAAAAACGATGCTTACAGATATTGATATAAACTGAAAGTAATAAAGAGAGGGTTGTCGAAAGACAACCCTTTTCTTTTCAAGCAATTTGAAAGAAATTATAAAGAAAGCGTTCTTCCTCCGTCAACGGGTAAGTTAATTCCGTTGATGTAGGCGGCGGCTGGAGAGCAAAGGAAGGCAATTGCATTAGCGATTTCCTCAGGTTTAGCAAGTCGCTTCAATGGGACTTCATTTTCCATTTCATGCTTCACTTCTTCTGCAGTGTGTCCGGTTTTCGCGGCTTTATTATTCATGATTTGTTCCAGTCTTCCTGTTGAAGTAGCACCCGGAAGCACGTTGTTTACCGTAATTCCGAAAGCACCTAATTCCGAAGCCAGTGTCTTACTCCAGCTGGCTACAGCTCCGCGAATGGTATTGCTTACGCCCAAGTTCGGAAGGGGTTGTTTTACAGAAGTAGAAATCACATTGACAATACGACCGTATCCTGTTTTCTTCATTCCTTCAACAACTGCTTGAGCTAAGATTTGATTGCAAATGAGATGGGCGTTAAACGCTTGACGAAATTCTTCAATGTCGGCGTCAATGGCCTTACCTGGATTAGGTCCGGCTGTATTGTTTACAAGAATGTTTATGTCGTGTTGCGCAGTGACTTTCTGAATAGCCTCTTTTACCGATTGCGGATGAGAGAAGTCTGCGACTGCGTAGGAATGTCTTTCTGAATGTTCAAGTTGCGAAATGGCGTGTATCAATCGTTCCTCATTGCGAGCAATAAGCACAAGCGATGCCCCTTGCTTTGCCAATTGCATGGCTGTTGCGAAACCAATTCCTTGCGTGGCGCCGCATACCACAGCAATCTTTCCAGTTAAATCTAAATTCATCATGTTCTTAAGTCTTCAGGTATAATACAAACCGGAATGGGTTGCATTTTGTGTTGATTCTGCTTGTTTAATTTTTGATAAATATCTAAAACCTCACGTTCGCGTGTGGAGATTTTTTCACCATTGTTAGTGTACGTCATTGCCCACTCGAGCTCAGGATAGCTCGCTCCCAGTTGATCTTCATCGCTTCTGCCATCTCCAAATAAACCATCTGTTGGTGCAGCATTCAGAATATCTTCATGTATACCCAACGATTCAGCTAAGGAATAAACTTCAGTCTTGGTTAAATCTGCAATGGGTGAAAGATCCACTCCACCATCTCCGTATTTAGTATAAAAGCCAACCCCGAAATCTTCCACTTTATTTCCGGTTCCTGCAACAAGGTATTTGTGAATTCCTGCAAAGTAATACAAGGTGGTCATGCGCAGTCGGGCACGAGAGTTCGCTAAACTTAAGTTGTAGAGCGCATGGTCATCAGAAGAAGGAAGTGAATGCACCCAAATGTCAAATGATGAAGTCAGTTCAACACGAGTCGTGCTCACGTGCTCAAATCTTTGCTCCAAAAGATCCATGTGCTGCTGCGCGCGCGTCACGTGGCTTTGCGCTTGGTGAATGGGCATTTCAACCAATAGGGTTGGCTTCTCGGTCATGGCGCACAAGGTGGAGGTTAATGCCGAGTCTATACCGCCACTAACTCCAACTACGAATCCGCTCATGCCACTGGTCTCGCAATAGTTGCGAAGCCAGTTTACAATGTGATCTACAGTTTGCTTTTTTTTCATAAAAAAATCCCGGACCTCAAAGGTACGGGATTTACAAAATGAATTTTATCTCTTAGAATAAAATACCGATGTTCAATTCAATATAATTTGGTAGTCCTGATAACTCGAATGTTTTTGCTGTTTTAGTCGCGTCGTTATTGAATACTGGTGAATTTGTGCTTTGGTCTTTCGCAACTCCGCTTCCTTTAAACGCATCTGTGAATCCGTTTTGGAAAGTAAATCCCGCTAAAAGGCTTGTGTTTCCCGAAAGGTTGTACTCTATTCCAGCAGCGAAAATTAGATTAGAGGAAAATATGTTTATCTCATTTTTAATATCGTTCGTGCTTACTGTAGAGCTTTCGCGATTTGACTTTTCCCAAGCGTATGTATTTTTATTTTGATAATATAGATAATCAATATTATCGTCACTAAGTGCCTTGAGATTCATATTCAAGCCCAAGCCAAACTGTCCCCAATAGGTGATATATCCGATCTCGTCGGTTTTCATTTTAAAGGTTAGAGGAATCTGAAGATACTTAAGTCGAAGATCTCTGCTAATTAAGCCTACTTGTTTCATGTTGGCTATCGCGGCGCCTGCTGCGTCAATATCATCTCCAGTATATTCTGCGAAATAGGAGTATTTCCCGCCAGAATTGTTAATGTTAAACCCGGTGCCAATAGCGTAATGATCTGCGAAGAAAATATCGAAGTTCAATCCGTATCCGAATTGAAGTGATTTGTCGCCAACAGTCATATTGCTGTTATCACTAGCCAACCAAGAAACATTAGGAGAGGCTTTAAAGCCCAAACGAAACTTGTTGGTTGTTGCTGTTTTAGTTGCCTGCGCAAAAGACATAATAGTCAAGAGGCAGAATAGAATTAAGGTGTTTATTTTTTTCATATAAAGATCTTTTTTATTGACTTTTGCAAATAACTATGCCAAAGCTAACGAATTCCCTCCTTATTGTATTGTCAATTTTGTTGACAATGTTTTGTTATTCATGCCGTGAAGCTGATAAGCACAAAGATATAGATGTGGAAATTGAAGGAAAATCCTTGAATCCACTGAGATTTGATCAAGATTTTTTCAATACCGATTGGAATAACTTTCAACAAGTTTCTGTTTTGAAATCGAAATACGGGAAGTTTTTTTGCCTTTATCTCGAGCGCATTCTAAATGCCGGACCTTGCGATAGTCTTTCAACGATTCAAATGGTTCAGGGGTTTGTTGGTCATTCCGATTTTCGAGATTTGAAAATTGAAATTGAAAAGAATTATCCTCAAGAACGCCTCGATTCCCTTCATGAAAAAATATTGGAAGCTGCTCTTCGCATGCAAACGTTGGTTCCGAATATGCAACTTCCTCAGTTGATCTGGATGAATTCAGGATTCAATATTGGTGCCTACAGTACAGACGAATACTTAGCAGTTGGATTGGATTTTTATTTGGGTAACGAAAACAGAATTACGAAGTCGGTTCCTTTTCCGCAATACCAGAAGGACGATATGACTCGCGCGCAGTTGGTTCCGAATGCTGTTAAGAATTTAGCTTATTATTATTTGTTGAAGGCCGATACTATTCAACATGAAAATGATATGCTGTCGGAAATGATCTTTCACGGAAAGGCACACTACCTGACTTGGTTAGCTTTTGAAGAAATTCAAGACTCGACACTCATGGCGTGGACCACAAAGGAATACACCTGGACACAAGGTCATCAGTTGAATGTGTGGAAGGAAATTGCCAGACAAGAGGTTCTCTTTTCTAAGAATAGAGTAGAGGTGCAGAAGTGGTTTGAATACGGACCCTTCACCAATGCAGAGAATGTCCCTCAAGAAAGCGCTCCGCAGTTGGGTGTATTTATGGGTTTTCAAATGGTGAAGAGTTATATGGAAAAACATCCGGAGGTTACTTTGGATCGTTTGATGAAAGAAGACAACGCGCAAAAAATATTACAAGCATACAAACCGAATTTATGAAGAAGTCAACGATCTCAATTGAAATAGAATTAGACGAAAACAACGTGCCTGAGACCATTCAATGGGAAGCTTCAGAGCTTGGCAAGAAGGCTGAATGTAAAGCTATGATTTTATCTGTGTGGGACAAGGCTGAGGCCAACACGATGCGCATAGATTTATGGACGAAAGAAATGCAGGTGGAAGAAATGACTTTCTTCGTTCATCAGACGTTGCTGACTCTTTCAGACAGTTTCGAAAAGGCAACAGGTGATGCTCGCATGGCAGCAACCATGCGTGATTTCTGCGATTATTATGCGGAAAAAATGAAGATTAATCCTCCGTTATAAGGTAAAGTCGTCCGCGAATTCTTTCCTCCAAGCTGCAATTTGCTCTTGAATTTCAACGCGACCCATGCGCTCCACTGCTGCTGTAAGGAAATGTTGTGGAAGTTCTTCCCATGTCTTTTTCAATTCAACTGTAAACGCATCGAAGCGAAGGGTTTTTTGAAGTTCTGTAAGTTTTTCGCACTTCGTGAACGCGATACAGAAGGGGAGTCCCTGCTCTCCCAACCATTGCATGAATTCAATATCTATTTTTTGCGGAGGTATTCTGAAATCGAGCAGCACGAAAGTGCAAATCAAGTTCTCGCGCTTATCGAGATAGCTCCGAATGAAACTTCCCCACTTGTTGCGTTCGGTTTTGGAAGTCTTCGCGTAACCGTAACCTGGAAGATCGACCAAAAACCAGGGGTTCTTTTCTTCGTTTATCAGGAAGTGATTAATGGTCTGTGTTTTTCCTGGGCTTGAAGATGTTTTGGCAAGACCTTTCTTGTTCACCAACATGTTAATGAGGGAGCTCTTGCCCACATTCGAGCGGCCAATAAAGGCGAATTCAGGATATGCAGGAGGAGGGCACTTGTCGATTTCAACAGATGACTTGACGAACGTAGCAGAATGAATTAATTCTTTGCTCATTGTGCTTTATATATTTTGCTCGGTTAACCAAGCGTCGAGTAGATTGTTAAATTGCTGAGATTGCTCCATCATAGGTGCATGTCCACATTCATCTATCCAATACAATTTGGCTTGAGGAAGTTTACGTTGAAATTCTTCTGCCACTTCTGGAGGGGTGATGGTGTCGTTTTTCCCCCAGATTAAGCACGCCGGAATATTCATGTCTTTTAAGTCATCGGTCATATTATGACGTATAGCGCTTTTCGCAAGCGCTAAAATGCGAAGCACGCGATTGCGATCATTGACTACTTCATAACACTCATCTACCAAATCCGGGGTAGCATGTTTCGGGTCGAAGAATGTTAAAGCTACTTTTTGACGAATGAATTCTTTGTCTTCTCTTCTTGGAAAGCTGGAGCCGAAAGCATTTTCATAAAGACCGCTGCTGGCTGTAAGAATAAGCGACTCAACTCTTTCTAAGTGATTCTTCGTGTATACCAGCGCGACGTGTCCGCCCAGTGAATTTCCTAAGAGATTCACCTTGTCCCATTTCTTGTGTTGAATGAAGTCGTGTAAAAATTCGGCTAAGGACTTTACGCCTGTGGTAAGCATAGGCATGGTGTAAAGGGGCAGCATGGGTATAACTACTTTGTAGCGTGGTTTGAAATGATCTACCACGTCTTTAAAGTTGCTTAATGCTCCGAATAAGCCGTGAAGTAAAACAAGCGGCTTGCCTTCTCCTTCTTCAATGTAGGTGTAATCACCATCGGTTTTTAAAGTGTATTCCATAATCTATAGCTCACGAATTTACGCGATTCTGAGCGTGAACAACTGCCCAATGTTACAAGCAATGAACAATTCGCGGTGTATGAAGGGGTGTGTTCATTGTAATTAACATTTCCCACTTTTTCCCACTAACTGTAAATAAGCTTTAAATCCTTATTTAACAAGGCTTTTAGAATCAAGACTCGTTGTTATTCTCTCCGAAGTTTTTAACAAAATGGGAATTTATTGTTGTTTAGTGGTAAAAAGTGGGAAGATGTGATTATTTTTGGAAAAGAATTCACAATCGAATGTTAAACCTACTCGGAGAATACCACTGTAAAGTCGACGCAAAAGGGCGCTTGCTCTTTCCTGCACGCTTGAAAAAGCAGCTGGAGGACATTCTTCATCATGGGTTGGTAGTCAATCGCGACATCTTCACACAGTGCTTGGTAGTTTATCCAAAACCAGAATGGGACATGGTAAACGAAGAGATGTCAAAGTTGAGCAGATACAATCAAAAGCATCAGATGTTCCAACGCAAGTTTATGAAAGGCGCAACGCATCTTGAATTGGATAGCGTAGGTCGATTGTCACTTCCGTCAAGTCTTTTAGAATACGCGGGAGTAAACGGTTCGAAGAACGAATTGGTTATTTCTGGATTAGGACAGAAGATGGAAATCTGGAGTTTAGATCAATACAACGCTGAAGTATTGGGCGAGGACATAGATTTTGGAGCGTTGGCTGAAGAAGTTAGAAAAGACATTGACGCAAAAGGCGACAAGTAATGGAGCAAGTTTATCACACCCCTGTGCTGTTGAAAGAGTCTATTGAGGGGTTGAACATTAAGCCTAACGGGGTTTATGTAGATGTGACTTTCGGAGGCGGAGGCCATTCGAAAGAAATATTGAAACAATTGACAACAGGAAAGCTCATTGCATTTGATCAGGATGGTGAAGCCGCGAAAAATGTCCCGCAAGATGAGCGATTGATTTTTGTCCCGCAAAATTTTAGGTTCGTTAAGAATTGGGTTGAGCTGCACGGATTTCAGCAGGTCGATGGGATTTTGGCAGATCTGGGTGTTAGCAGTCATCAGTTTGATTCTGGCGAGCGTGGATTTTCAATCCGTTTCAACGGTCCCTTGGACATGCGCATGAATCAGTCGTCTGGCATTTCTGCAGATGAATGGATCAACAAGTCGAGCGTTCAAGAGATTACAGATGCGCTCAGAATGTATGGCGAGTTAGACGGAGCATACAAAGTCGCAACTGAAATTGATATGCATAAGCCTTTGGGAACCACGCAAGCCTTGATAGACTGCACGCAGTCATTTGCGAAGAGAGGGAAGGAGAAACAGTTTTTGGCGCAAATGTTCCAAGCATTTCGAATGGTAGTGAACGATGAGATTGCTGTTTTGAAAGAGTTCCTTCAACAATCACTCGAGTTGTTGGCTCCGGAGGGGAGATTGGTGGTGATTAGTTATCACAGTTTGGAAGATCGTTTGGTGAAAGATTTCCTTCGGTCTGGAAATTTAGAGGGAGAGATAAAGAAGGATTTTTTCGGAAATCTAGAGCGTCAGATAGAGCCGGTGAAGAGCAAACCGGTTCTTCCATCACACGAAGAAATAGAAAGAAATGGCAGAAGTCGAAGTGCTAAACTTCGAATAGGTCAAAAAAAATAAAACATTAAACCGAATGAATATTCGTTCGGTAATTAAAAATGGCTAAGAACGACGAAACAAAACGCAAAGGAATTACCTTCAGAGAAATCATTGGAGGAGAGTTCTTGACACGCCAGTCATTGGTGCGTCAGATGCCTTTTTTCTTTTTCATAGTCGTTCTTTTCTTCATTCAAATTAGTATGATTTACTACTTTGAATCGGTTCAAATTGAAATCAAGAACACGAAGGATGAACTTAAGAATTTGAATTCTGAGTACAGCACCAACGCAAGTGAATTAAGTGTTAAATCACAGCATAGTGAAGTCGTAGGTCAAGTGGCTCCTTGGGGGTTGGTGAATTCAACAACCACTCCGTTCATCATAGATGTCGATTCAAATTTCTTCAAGACGAGCCATGAATGAGTTGAAGAAAATATCTGTTTGGATCTACGTCTTGTACGTGGTTTTATGCGTTTTGGCATTAATCATTATAGGAAAGGTATTCTACATTCAGGCTATTCCAAACGAAGATGCCCAGCGAAGAGCTGCTCAGTTCACCTATAAGATTCGAGATATTGAGCCGGAGCGTGGAAGAATTTTAGCTGCAGACGGATCACCACTTTCAACCAGCATTCCGGAATATGAAATTCGCTGGGACAGCAAAGGTGGCTATAACATTGAGCGATTCAATTCGAAGTTAGATAGTCTGTGTGCTGGAATAGCCGAGATTCTTGCTGATAAAAGCAAAGAGGATATTAAGCAACTGTTCCTGAAGGCTGTTGAGTCTGGCGCGCGTTACATGAAAGTTGGAGATCATTTGAACTACAATCAAATGCAGCGGTTCAGAGCATTGCCCTATGTTAAAGATAAGAAGTTTAAGAGTGGCTTTATCATCAACTCAAGAGAAAAGCGTGCAAAACCCTACGGAGCGCTTGCCGCAAGAACTATAGGGATTTTCAGAGAGAGTAACATGGTGGGTTTAGAGGCTTCATATGATTCACTGTTAAGAGGAAAGTCTGGCAAGCAGATGCAGCAGAAGGTTGGTGGAGACACGTGGGTTCCAATGAGCGATGAGTTTGTTGTTGAGCCAGAACCTGGGTTTGACGTAGTTACTACGTTGGATGTTCACTTGCAAGACGCTGCGCAAAGTTCTTTGCGTCACACCATGGAAGTGAACCGCGCCGATTGGGGTTGTGTGATTTTGATGGAAGTGAAAACTGGCTACATCAAAGCACTTGCGAATTTGACTTACGATTCTGTTGCAAATAAATTCTATGAAATTGAAAATTTGGCGCTAACGCAAAGTGTCGAGCCTGGATCGACCATGAAGCTTGCGAGTCTGTTAGCGGCAATAGAAGAAGGCAACTTAGATCTTGGAAAGGTTATACATACTGGAGGAGGGACATTCACAATTGGTGATCACACGTTGCGAGATGTTAAAGCGTGTGGTTCAATTACGATTGAACAAGTTTATGCGAAATCTTCAAACGTGGGCACAGCCATGGTTGTTCGCGATGTATTCGGCAGCAATCCACAAAAGTTTTTAGATTACCTCGATCGTTTTGGATTCGGACAATTGGTAGGAATTGATTTACTGGGTGAAGGAAAGTCGGTTGTGAAACGCACAACGAAAGATGCTCTATGGAGTGATTTGAGTTTAACCCAAATGGCTGTCGGATACGAGATTCAGGTGACACCGCTTCATCAATTGTGTTTCTACAATGCGATTGCGAACGGTGGAAAATTCATGAAGCCAAGATTGGTAAGTGAGATTCGAAAGAATGGTTTGACCTACGAAAAATTTGAGCCCGTTGTTATTCGCGAGAATTTTTTGAAGCCAGAAACCATTGCGAAAGGTCGCAAACTTATGGAGGCTGTAACGACTATAGGAACAGGTAAAGGCGTGTTTAAACATTCTCCTTATCGCGCAGCTGGAAAAACGGGAACTGCCCGTATCAATGAGAACGGCGTTTATCTAGAGAATTATCACAGAGCTTCATTCGTTGGGTATTTTCCAGCTGAAGATCCAAAGTATTCGTGCATTGTTGTAGTAAACAAAGCAAGAGTTTTCGAGGCTTTCGGTGGCAAGGTTGCAGCACCAGTATTTCGCGATTTAGCGAATATATTATTCGGAACCGAATTGGATATTCCTCACAACGCCATGGGAAGCGACAGCACGTTTGTTTCTGAGCCATGGATTCCAAACATATTGTCGGGTGAATCAAATGCCTTGCGCAAAGCTTTTTCTCATGTTCAATTTCCATACGCCTTAGAGACTGATGCACAAATTGTAAGTGCAACCGCTGACGGCAGTAAGCTAACGCTTTCAAGCAAAGACGAAAATGGCCACAAGGTTCCAGACGTCCGTGGCATGGGGCTAACAGACGCAGTATACGTATTGGAAAAAAGAGGATTAAAGGTTTCAACTACGGGATATGGAAAGGTGGTGTCGCAAAGCGTGCTTCCCGGAACAAAGACCAATCATCAATTCATTCAAATAACATTACGATGAAGCTTCTGCAAGACATATTGTACAAAGTGCGACTGGAAGGTGTTGTTGGAAATACTAATGTTGCTGTAGAGAGTATTACTTCTGATTCACGAGCTGTCAGACCCATGGCGCTATTCGTCGCTGTTAAAGGATTGCAGTCAGATGGACATTTATTCATAGCGAAGGCCATTGAGTTAGGCGCAGCAGCTGTCGTTTGTCAAGATTTACCTGAGAGTTTAGAAGAGAACATTGTCTATGTTCAAGTAGCCGACACATCGAAAGCGCTAGGAATAATGGCAGCGAATTTTTTTGAGAATCCTTCAGAAAAAATGAAGGTGTTGGCTGTTACAGGAACCAATGGAAAAACAACCGTAGCAACCCTTTTATTTCGCTTGTATCGTTCAATGGGTTTCAAGTGTGGATTGCTTTCCACCGTTGTGAATCGCATCAACGAAGTTGAAATTCCTTCCACACATACAACACCGGATGCTGTTGCGTTGAACGATTTATTGTCACGCATGCAGCGTGAAGGATGTACACATGTTTTCATGGAAGCGTCGTCGCATGCTTTGCATCAAAATAGAATGGCTGGCGTGCAAATCGACGGTGCCATTTTCACGAATCTTTCACACGATCATTTGGACTATCACGGTTCAATGAATGAGTACATAAAAGCGAAGAAGATTTTATTCGATCAGTTGGGTGCAAATGCTTACGCTGTTGTTAACGCAGATGATCGCTACCACGATGCATTGGTTTCTGCATGCAAGGCACGGGTTCGCAGCTATGCGTTGCACACGATGGCTGACTATAAAGCTAAGTTGATTGAGAACACCCTTGAAGGACTTCATATTAATATTGATCGTTTTGAATTGCACTCTCCATTAATTGGAGAATTCAATGCATACAATTTAACTGCTGTATTTGCAGCTGCGGTTGAGCTGGGAACAGATCCAACTACCGTGCTTGTTCACCTTTCAGCATTGGGCGCACCGGAAGGTCGTTTTCAATACATACGCAAGCAAGACGGAACCATTGCTATTGTCGATTACGCGCATACCCCTGATGCCCTGGAAAATGTCTTGAATACCATTCACGCTCTACGCGGACAAGAAGAAATTATTTCAGTAGTTGGTTGTGGCGGCGATCGCGATCGCACCAAGCGTCCGATTATGGCGGCAATAGCAGCTAACAAAAGCGATCGCGTAATCGTCACAAGTGATAATCCGCGGAGCGAAGATCCGAAGAGCATTATTCAAGAAATGGTTTCAGGTCTTGATCCGATTCAAAAGAAAAAAGTATTGTCAGTAACCGATCGTCGCGAAGCGATTGAAGTGGCTTGTTCACTTGCAAAGCCCGGCGACATCATTCTTATTGCTGGTAAGGGACACGAGAAATATCAAGAGATCAGTGGAGTGAAATACCCCTTTGACGATATACAAATTATAGCAGAACTCTTTCAAACGAACTAATTATGTTGTACCACCTATTTGAATATTTCGATAAGCACATGCACTTCCCTGGATCAGGGTTGTTCCACTACTTGTCGTTTCGTGCTGCTTTGAGCATTCTTATCTCACTAACCATATCGATGGTTTTTGGGAAAAACTTGATTCGTATGCTTCGCAAGAAGCAAGTGGGTGAGACCATTCGCGATTTGGGATTAGACGGACAAATGCAAAAAGCGGGAACACCCACCATGGGCGGACTTATTATTCTTGCCGCTATTCTGGTTCCGACGTTGCTGTTAGCAGATTTGACCAACATCTACATCCAAACGATGATCATAGCAACCATTTGGTTGGGGCTGATCGGATTCTTAGATGACTACATCAAGGTATTCAAAAAGAATAAAGAAGGACTGGCAGGGAAGAGCAAAATTGTCGGACAAATAGGAGTGGGAATTATTGTAGCGAGCATGCTTTATTGGAATCCATCTGTGACCATTAAAGAAAAAGTTTCAGACGTTCAAATTCAGAACGCAACAAGCGAAGAACAGGCCATGCAATGGAAGGAAGAGAAGAGTTTAAAGACAACTATTCCCTTCATTAAAGGCAACGAATTTGACTATGCTTGGTTGGTTCCAGACAGCATGGAAAGTCCATGGGTGTTGTGGGGAGTGTTTACACTAATTGTCATATTCATTGTAACTGCAGTTTCGAATGGTGCGAACATTACTGATGGTATAGACGGGCTAGCAACGGGCACTAGCGCTATCATTGGTATTACGCTGGCCATTTTCGCATACGTTTCAGGTAACTACATCTTCGCAGATTACTTGAACGTTATGTACATCCCGCAAAGCGGTGAGCTTACCGTTTTCATTGCGGCGTTTGTAGGAGCGTGCGTTGGATTTCTTTGGTACAATAGTTTTCCAGCGCAAGTATTCATGGGTGACACAGGAAGCTTGGCACTCGGAGGAATTATTGCAACATTCTCCATTGCTATTCGAAAAGAACTTCTTATTCCAGTTTTATGTGGAATATTCTTGGTGGAAAACTTGAGCGTAATGATTCAAGTTGGATACTTCAAGTACACGAGAAAAAAGTACGGTGAAGGTCGTCGCATTTTCTTAATGTCACCTCTTCACCACCATTATCAACGCAAGGGAATGCACGAAGCGAAAATCGTTTCTCGCTTCTGGATCATCGGAATTATGCTAGCTGTATTAACCATCATCACTTTAAAAGTAAGATAATGAGTAAGCGACTGGTCATACTTGGCGGAGGCGAAAGCGGCGCGGGCACAGCAGTGTTGGCTAAGAAGATGGGGTACGATGTATTTCTTTCGGATAAGGGCTTGTTGAAAGACAAATACAAAGCTGAATTGAATGCACACGGTGTTGCTTTCGAAGAAGGAATACACACGGATGAATTAATTCTGAATGCAGATGAAGTAGTGAAGAGTCCTGGCATTCCGAACTCGGCCAAATTGATTGTTGCGCTGCACGAAAAAAACATTCCTGTACTGTCTGAATTGGAATTCGCATACAGATATACCAAAGCGAAACTTATTGCTATTACAGGAAGTAATGGGAAGACGACAACGACTTTATTGACTTACCACATTTTGAAAAACGCAGGATTGAATGTAGGTCTTGGTGGAAATGTGGGGAAGAGTTTCGCACGTCAAGTCGCTGAAGAGAACTTCGATTTTTATGTCTTGGAAGTAAGTAGTTTCCAACTCGACAATATGTATTCGTTCAAGGCTGACATTGCCATTCTTACGAATATAACTCCGGATCACTTGGATCGTTACGATTACGATTTAAGTAAATACGCCGATGCGAAGTTGCGCATTGTGCAGAACCAAACATCGGACGATGTTTTCATTTTCAATGCAGACGATGCCATTACTGCAGAGACCATGGCACGACACGTATTGAACGCCACCCTATTTCCAATTTCAATTCAACCTGGAAAGAATTACGAGCTAGGTGGCTATTGCGACGAATCAAATTTCAACCTAAACACAAACCATAATTTATTTACAATGAAAATCACGGATTTAGCATTACAAGGCAAACACAATTTGCAAAACAGCATGGCAGCAGGAGCAGCAGCTCGTTTTTTAGAATTAAGAAAAGAGGCTGTTCGCGACAGTTTAATGAACTTCGAAAACATTGAACACCGCCTAGAGTTTGTTGCTAGTATTCATGGCATTCGTTTCATAAACGATAGCAAGGCTACAAATGTGAATTCAACATGGTATGCATTGGAGTCGGTAGATAAGCCAATCATTTGGATTGCTGGTGGAACAGACAAAGGAAACGACTATTCTGAATTGTCTGAATTGGTGAAGTCTAAAGTGAAAGCAATTGTATGCTTAACAAAAGACAGCTCTAAAATCAGAAAGGCTTTTGGATCTTTTGTAGATACGATTATTGATACAAATAGCGCTGAACAAGCTGTTCGTGTTTCTTACGATCTTGGAAAAGATGGTGACACTGTTTTGTTGTCACCAGCATGCGCCTCGTTCGACTTATTCGAGAACTACGAAGACAGAGGTCGTCAGTTTAAAGTTGCTGTAAAAGGATTGTAATTCATGCAGAAATTTCTTTCACACCTCAAGGGAGATCGCGTGATCTGGATGGTTGCACTTTTTTTGTGCACCCTTTCGGTGTTAGCGGTTTACAGTGCAGTATCTTCTTTGGTGTGGAAGGCAGAAGGCGGAAGTAGTGCAGGGGTTTTAATTAAGCATGTATTTATGCTCGGACTAGGACTCGCGTTTATGTACGGCACGCATCTCCTTCCATTAACCTTCTTTTCGAGAATTGGTCAGCTCATGATTTGGGTGGTAATTCCGTTGTTGGTGTTCACGATGTTTTTTGGTTCGAACATTAACAACGCCGATCGTTGGATTCGAATTCCCGGAATTGGAGTGACTTTCCAAACGAGTGACTTGGCGAAGTTGGTGCTCATTTTATATGTGGCGCGGCAACTAACCGTGAAGCGTCAGATGCTGCACGATTTTAAGAAGGGTGTCCTTCCGATCGTGATTCCAATAGCCATGGTATGCGGGCTGGTTCTACCGGCGAACTTTTCTACAGCAGCATTAATTGGGTTTGTGTGTTTTTTAATGTTGGTGTTTGGAGGAGTTCCATGGAAACACTTGTTTAAGCTCATTGGCGCCGTAGTGGGGATCTTGCTTCTAATAATTGTTGTTGGCGAATTAGGTCCTGAAAAATTACTACCTCGTTACAGCACTTGGAAAAACCGTTTGGTGGGAAAGGAAATTCAAGCGGGAGCCATTGACGATTCGAAATATCAAATTGAATTGGCGCAATACGCCATTTACGAAGGAGGAATTATTCCGAAAGGTCCCGGATCTGGAACTTCAAGAAACTTCTTACCGCATCCGTATTCAGATATGATCTACGCGTTCATTATTGAAGAATATGGATCTGTACTCGGCGGAGCGTTGGTGATGCTGATGTATGTTATTTTTCTTTTTCGGGTCATACGAATATCGATTCGAAGCCCGAAATATTTTGGCGGATTAACTGCGTTGGGACTGGGTCTGGTCATTACCATTCAAGCATTCATTAACATGGGTGTGGCGGTGGATTTATTTCCAACAACAGGACAGCCATTACCACTAGTGAGTATGGGCGGAACGTCAATTGTTTTCGTCGCCATCATGTTCGGAGTGATATTAAGTATTTCGAAGATGGATGAAGAGAACGACGAAGCGGATCAAACAGATGAATTAGAAGAATCCCCATTTTAATTATAGATGGAAAATCGAATTCTAAATAGAGTCTTGTTGTCTGCCGGAGGAACGGGCGGACATATTTTTCCTGCTATTGCAGTGGCGAACGAAATAAAATTACGTTTTCCTGAATGCGAGATTTTATTTGTTGGGGCGGAAGGAAAGATGGAGATGGAAAAAGTTCCTCAATCGGGATATAAAATTGTTGGACTTCCCATTGCAGGACTTCAACGAAAATTAACGTTTTCGAATTTTTTACTTCCAATTAAAATATTGAAAAGTATGTTGAAGGCAATTGCTGTGGTGAAGGAATTTCGTCCAGAAATTGCTGTAGGCTTTGGCGGATATGCAAGCGGTCCAACGCTTCGTGCGGCTGGAACAGCTGGTGTTCCAACAGTTTTGCAAGAACAGAATTCATTTGCAGGTGTTACGAATAAATTGTTAGCGAAACGGGCGAAAGCGATATGTGTAGCATATGAGGGAATGGAATTGTTCTTTCAAAAAGAGAAGATTCAGTTAACTGGAAATCCGGTTCGGAAAGACTTCGTGAAGTTGCCTTATTCGCAGTCGGAAGCACTGACCAAATTGGATTTCGATTCAACGAAAAAAACGATATTAATTATTGGTGGAAGTTTAGGCGCGCGCGCTGTGAACAATGCTGTTGAGGCGTCTTTAAATACTTGGATTCAGCGAGGGTTTCAAGTTATTTGGCAATGTGGAAAGATCTACAAAGTGAATTTAGAACCGAAGTACAAAGAGACTTCAGGATTGCTTCTTTACGATTTCATTTACGATATGGCGCTGGTGTATGCGGCGGCTGATGTTATTGTTTCTCGCGCAGGAGCCATGAGTGTTTCGGAACTATCGCTCGTAGGAAAGCCAGTAGTGTTTATGCCTTCTCCGAATGTGGCGGAAGACCATCAGACGAAGAATGCCATGGCGCTCCTTTCGAAACGAGCGGCGCTGATGGTGCGTGATAGCGAGGCGGAATTGAAGCTGGCTGAAGTAGTTTCAGAATTAATTCAAAACGAAATAGAAATTTCAGAATTGAAAGGAAATATTGCTGCATTCGCTCGTCCGAATGCAACTTCAGAAATTGTAGATACTTTAATTGAAGTGGTGTATGGAAGAGCGTAAGCTAACGTGCGATGTCATGTATTTCTTGGGTATTGGTGGCATTGGCATGTCGGCCCTTGCGCGTTATTTCCATCGCAAGGGAGTGCACGTTATGGGCTATGACAGAACATCTACCGCACTAACGACAGAATTAGAATTGGAAGGAATTTCGGTTCAGTACGAAGACAGCGTGATGTCTTTGCCGCAGTTGCTTCATTCCACACCGAAAGAAAAAGTATTGATTGTCCGCACACCGGCTGTGCCGAAAGACTCGTCGCAATTGCAGTATTTCCTTCAACATGAATTTAGAATTTGGAAGCGAAGCGAGTTGTTGGGTTATATCACACAACTCGATGAAACCATTGCAATTGGCGGAACCCACGGCAAGACAACCACTTCAACATTGGTGGCACATATTCTACATTCGACCATAGGATGCAATGCTTTTTTAGGTGGAATTTCTTCCAACTTTAAAAGCAATGTTTTACTATCAGATACATCGCGAACGGTGGTGGAAGCCGATGAATTTGATCGCAGTTTTTTGACTTTGTTTCCGAAGATTTCAGCATTGACTTCCATGGATCCCGATCATTTGGATATTTACGGAAACGAAGAAAGTATTCGTGAAGGGTTTTTGCTTTTCTTGAAGCAAACCCATACAGATGGAAGTATTGTGGTGAGGAAGGAATTAAATATTCATGAACATTTAAAGGCGGAAAGAGCGGGTGTGTTCACCTACAGTATTCTTTCGGAAGCCGATTATTCAGGAAGTAATATTCGCATAAAAGACGGGGAATATGTCTTCGATTTTAATTCACCTTTTGGTGAATTAAGTAATGTTCGAGTTGGATTGCCCGGCAGGCACAATGTTGAGAATGCGGTCGTGGCAATGGCTTGCTCGTTGTTGGCTGGTGTTGAGATAAATGATCTTCCTGCGGTGTTGGAGAGTTTTAAGGGAGTAGCGAGGAGATTTGATGTGCGCCTTAAAAGTGAATCTACCGTTTATATTGATGATTACGCGCATCATCCGACGGAGCTTTCATCCTGCATTCGTTCGGTGCGTGAATTGTTTCCAAATAAAAAAATAGCGGGAATATTTCAGCCTCATTTGTTTAGCAGAACGCGAGATTTCGTAGAAGGATTTGCAGAAAGTTTAGCGCTTTTAGACATTCCTATTTTGCTACCTATTTATCCAGCCCGTGAAATACCTCTTGAAGGAATTGATTCACAATGGCTATTTGATAAAATTCAAAAGGACGATAAATACTTAGTTGATAAAGATGCCATCTTCACCTTACTGAATAAACTGCAGTTTGATGTGCTTTTAACGTTGGGAGCGGGTGATATTGACACCCTTGTTTCTCCGTTGGAAGTGTTCACGAAAGAACGAGTGAAATGAAAAGAGAGTCGGGAAATACAACTAAGAAATCTTCATGGTTCATGAAGGTTTTGGTGTTGGCGTTTTTTGTACTCATGGGCGCTGGAGCAATTGTTCTATGGGCTTTTTCGATTTCGAAGCACAACGCGCAGCCGGTTCCTGAAGTGCGCGTGAATATTCAGCGCGGGCAAAACGTTGATGAGTTAATTTCAAAACAAGAAATAGATTCTATTGTGCACAGTCACTTTGGTTTGCTTCAAGGAACTCCCATGAATCAAATAGATGTGAGTGCGATTCAGGTTGCTGTGAATAGGCATCCGGCGATTCAATCGTGTAACGTTCATATGGGAGTCGATGGTATTTTAAACATAGACATTCAGCAACGTGCACCGATGTTCAGGGTGATGAACAGTGATGGAAGCGGATTCTACGTGGATACATTGGGACAGTCTTTTAATTTGTTGGATCGCGCTGTTGCCTATGTTCCGATTTATAGGGTTGAAGGAGTTATGGGTGCTATGCAATACCCGGCGACAAAAGATTATTACGATGAGAATACATTGGGATTGACTTATTTGGATGAGTTGATTGTATTTGGAAATCATGTGCGTAAAAACACCGACTTAAAAGATTGGACTGAGCATGTTCATTTAACAGCAATGGGAACGCTGGAAGTCATTCCGCGAATTGGCCGGCACGTTATAGATTTCGGAAGCATTTACAACTTGGAAATGAAAACGAAAATGCTTTTTCAATTTTATCGTTCCCAAGTATATATCACAGATCTTGAGAAATACAGTCGCATAAATTTGAATTTTGAAAATCAAGTTATTTGCGAAAAGCGCGGTGCAGAAACGTTTGCCGCGCCAACAGACACACTAGCGATTATGGCGAACAACGCGCCGATTGCCTTAGCTAACGATTTAATATCACCAGCTGCGCAAGCAGTTCAACAACCTCAATAATTATTTAAGAATATGGAATACAATACATTCGCCACTTACAACTCTCCAACCCCGAGCAACAAAGAAAAATTAGTTGTTGGAATTGATATTGGAACAACCAAGATTGCTTGTGTTGTGGGTAAAATAGATTCACTTGGAAAGGTGACCATTCTTGGAATTGGTCGGAGCAAGAGCGACGGTGTGAAGCGCGGTATTGTGTTGAACATTGATCAAACGGTTGCCTCAATTAAGGAAGCTGTTCAGAAAGCAGAAATGGAATGTGGAATCAAAGTTCATCGCGTGAACGTGGGTATTGCTGGTCAGCACATCAAGAGTATTCAACAGCCCGGAATTTATACCCGCAAGGATTTAGAAACGGAAATCAACATGGCCGATTTACAAGCCTTGAAAGAGGACATGTTCAAGATACATGTGCCTGCAGGCGAGTCTATAATTCACGTAATTCCACAAGAATATACTGTAGATACGGAAGGTGGAATTAAAGATCCAGTTGGAATGGCCGGCGTTCGTTTGCAAGCGAATTTCCACATTATTACAGGTTCACTTCCAGCTATAAAAAATATTTATCGTTGTGTGAAATTGGCTGGTCTAGAGGTAGGTGAATTAACTCTTGAACCCATCGCGAGTTCTGCGGCTGTATTGAGCGATGAAGAGAAGGAAGCAGGAGTTGCATTGGTAGATATTGGCGGAGGAACAACGGACATTGCGATTTTCCATGATGGACTGATTCGTCACACAGCAGTTATTCCATTCGGTGGAAATATTTTGACAGAGGATATTAAATCGGGATGTAAAATTTTAAGCAAGCATGCTGAACAACTGAAAGTTCAGTACGGATCTGCATTGCCTGCGGAAACGCAGAATGCAAAAGTTGTAGTTCCTGGCTTGAACGGCAGAACACCAAAAGAGATTACGTTGGGTGCGCTTTCTGGAATTATTGAAGCGCGCATGAAAGAAATATTGGAGTTGGTTCACTTCGAAATTGTGCGCAGCGGATACGAGCGCAAATTAATTGGAGGAATTGTACTTACTGGTGGTGGCGCACAATTGAAGCACATTAAGCAATTGGTAGAGTATATAACAGGGTTGGATTGCCGCATCGGTAAGCCAATAGAACACGTTATTAATTACGCAGATGAGTCGCAACTTCCACCAGCTCTTTCAACAGGTGTTGGATTGGTTATTACAGGAGAAGAGAATGTGGGCGAAGATTATTTTGAGCGTGTGGTGAGTGAAGAATTTGTTGAAGGGGAAGTTGTAACTCCAGAGGTAGAGGATTCTGTGGACTTAGATGTTGCCACTAGTAGTTTCGCGGACTATATGAGTTCCATGGGTGTCGCTTCTGCAGAGGAAGAAGTGAATCGCGAAGAAGCTGTTACTTCGGAAATGCAAGAGGAGAAAGAGCATGATTGGACAAATAGCGTTAGTCAAAAAGAGGAAGAATCAGTTGCACCCGTTCGCAAGACACGCATACCTTTCGGTGAGAGCATTGTGGGTCGATTTAAAGGGTTCTTCGAAAACGACGAAGCGGTAAATTAATTTTTTTCGAACAGTGCCACCGCCTCTAAGTGAGAGGTGTGTGGAAACTGATCAACGAAACTGATTTTCTTCAAATTATATCCAGAAAGAATCAGTGTCTCGCAATCTCTTGCTTGTGTAGCGGGGTTGCATGAAATGTAAACGATGCGTTTCGCGTCGAGTCCTATTACTTTTCTTAGGGTCTTTGGTGAAATGCCTCCGCGAGGTGGGTCGAGCACCAACGTGTTTATTTGGTTTTGAAATTGCGGTTGTTCCAACAAGAATTTTCCTACATCGGCTGCGAAGAATTCAACATTCGAAACGTTGTTTTCTTTTGCATTTTTCTTAGCGTCTTCAATGGCAGCTTCTACAATATCAACACCTACCACGGGCAGGGAAGTTTTTTGCGCAATAAGTTGTCCTATTGTTCCCGTTCCGCAAAACAAATCGAGAATATACCCATCTGGAACTTCAGCTGGATTGCAGTAATCTATTGCCTTGGTGTAAAGCCTTTCAGCGCTTTTCGGATTGGTTTGAAAGAAGCTCTTCATGTTTACTTTGAACTTCAACCCCAATAAAATTTCTTCTATTTCTGAATTTCCGAAGAGCAGAAGGGAAGATCCGTTCAGAGGTTCAGCTCGGTCTCCCGTATCGTCGTTTAACGTATGAATGATTCCGCCGCAGCGATCACCTAATATGTCTAAAACAAGTTTAACAAATCCGTCGCGATCGAATTGCTCTAGTCCAACTGAAGAAGTAACTAGGTTAATCAGAAGGAGGTCGTGCGTGAATGATTTTCGAACCACAACGTATCTGAAGAATCCTTCGCGTTTGGGTGGATGCCAAGCAGGTAGTCCGCTGTTTATACAAAAGGTGCGAATACGATGAAGGTTGTTTTCAAAAGTGGCGTCGAAGAGACCTGATTCAGAGTCGAGATTTTCAACCATCCACCAAGTTCCTCTGTGCTTGAAACCCAATCCGAAATCATCGAGTTCAGTTTTTGTTGGAAGGTCGTAGCGTATAGCACTGAAGCTATATTCCATTTTGTTTCTGTAATTCCAAACGGAAGGAGAGTCGATGTATTCATCGAAGAGCTCGTCTATGTTCTCAATTTTCCCAATGCGCTTGTAGAGTTGAAGACAAGAATCTTTTTTCGCTTCGTGTTGTTTTTCTATAGGCCATGCGGCATAAGGTGCGCCTGGAATGCGCTGAAAAGGCAGGTCTATTTCATCGGGAGAGTTCTCAAGTACTTCAATCAATTTGCAATTTGCAAATCGTTTGTCGGGCTTGATCACCTGTGCACGAACGAGTTGTCCGGGGAATGTATTTTCAACAAAAACGGTAAAATCGCCTTTGTCGGTTTTCAACAGTCCAATGCCATTGCCTCCGAAGGCAAAGCGGTCTATTTTAATGTCGAGTATTTGATTTTTTTTCAGCACGGGGCAAAGATATGTTCTTCGAAAGATGCTTTGCAAGATACTTCTTAAGATACTTTGTAAGATTCTTCGAAAGATGTGTTACAAGATACTTTGTAAGATTCTTCGAAAGGTCTCGCGAAGCGTCTTGCGTAGCATCTTGTGCAACATCTCGTGAAGCGTCTTGCGTAGCATTGCTTATCTTCGTTGAAACAAAAAATACCGTTATGAAATCGATAGTTCTCCTTTTTGCATTGTGCGTGTTTGGACTGAGTGCAACTGCACAAAAGATTTATTCAGTAGATGCTGAATACAAGGCGCAGGTGAAGGTTTATGTTGTGGACGCCGAGTACAAAGCGGATTTGTTGGTGTATAAAGAGAATGCTGAATATAAAGCAGGGAACAACGACGGTCGTTGGTATTTCGTAGATGCTGAATACAAAGCGACTAAGAAAATATATTTTGAAGATGCCGAGTACAAAGCAGATTTGAAAATTTATTTCGTCGATGCAGAGTACAAAGCGGGTTGGAAGAATGCTTCTAAGAAGCAGTTGTTGTATTGAGTTATTCCATGCGAAAAATAAATCTGTTTCTTCCTGTTATTCTTGCATGTGCAATTACCCTTGGGCTACCGAATTGGTTGTCGTGGAATGAACGGGTAGTCTTGTCTACCGTTTTAGTTATGCTATGGTGGTGGATTTCTGAAGCCATTCCGATGGCTGTTACGGCGTTGGTTCCTGTCTTGATATTTCCTTTGGCGAATGTCATGAGCATGGAAAAGGTGGTGGTGCCTTATGCCGATAAATTTGTCTTTTTGTTTCTCGGTGGATTTCTATTGGCGTTAGCCATAGAGAAACACGGATTGCATAAACGCATTGCTTTTCGTTTGTTGGATCTAGCGGGTAATGCGAAAGCGAGAATTTTACTTGCTGTGATGTTATCGTCTTATGTGTTAAGCATGTGGATTAGCAATACGGCAACAGCGATGATGTTGATTCCCATTGCCGCATCTGTCGCGCATTTGCTTGCGGCTCATAATCACGAAGCGAAATTCAAACGTGCATTGGTTTTGGGAGTAGCGTATGCAGCGAGCATTGGTGGCATGGCCACTTTAATTGGAACTCCTCCGAATGTGGCGGCAGCTGGAATTGTGAAGGCGCAGTTTGGTGAAGAGATTTCATTTTTGGACTGGATGAAATACGGCGTGCCGTTTTCGCTGGTATTGTTGCTTCTTGTGTTTCTTGTTCTTTCTAAAATTCATTTTAAAAGGAAGGAAACCATTGATGGCGCGCATACGGAATTGCATAGCATTCGCCAGGGAATGGGCGGCATAACGAAATCTGAAAAGAGAGTGTTGATGGTCTTTTTGGGTGCTGTGCTTTGCTGGATTTTCCAGTCTCAGATTTCATCTGCGTTGAAATTACCGGCCTTCAATGATACGTGGATAGCTCTAGCTTTTGGACTAAGTCTGTTTTTCATTCCGAAAGAATCAAATCAACCGAATGAACATTCGGTTGCTTTATTGGAATGGAAAGACACTGAGAAATTGGCTTGGGGGGTGTTGTTGATGTTTGGCGGTGGATTAGCACTGTCAATGGCCTTTAAAGAAGTGGGTTTGCTGGAACGACTGGCGCAATGGTTAGCTGTTGTGAATGTTGGAAGTTCAACTGCGTATCTGATTATGCTGTGTGGAATTGGACTTCTACTTACGGCGCTTATGAGCAACTTAGCCATGGTTACGTTGTTCGTCCCAATTGTAGGCGTGTTGGCTCAAGCCAATGGCATGTCTCCAGCTTCATGGGCCATACCGGTAACGCTTGCTGCAAGTTGTGATTTTATGTTCCCTATGAGTACTCCTCCGAATGCGATTGCTTATGGCACGGGATGGGTAAAAGCCAAGGACATGTTCACCATTGGAATTGTGGTGAATGTGATATCGTTTTTGTTGTTGATAGCACTCGTGCTCTTAAGTTGAAGATATCAAAAGGTTTTGAATTGTTGAGTGAATATTATTTTATAACAAACCTCAACTCCGTTCTTCTGTTCGCCTGATGCGCTTCTTCTGTACAATTTACACCGTCAGAACATTTATTTGTGAGTTGATTTTCGCCGTATCCTTTTGCTATAATTCTATCTTTTGAAATCCCCTTTTTAATGATGTAATTCACACAGCTTTGCGCTCTGTTTTGCGATAGCACTTCGTTGTAGCTATTAGTTCCGCGACAATCTGTATGTGAAGACAATTCAACAATTAATTCAGGTCTTTCCATCATGTATTGAATAAGTTTATCAAGTTCTTTTTCGCTGGCTGTGCGTAAAAAATACTTATCGAAATCGTAGAGAACCAAGTCGAGCTTAACAAATTTCTCGTCTGACATTTTTTGCATGGTCACACGATAATTTTGCGGAGCGTTACAGTCGCTTCCGTCAAGTTTAATCATATGGTCCTCATAACTTACGGTGTTGCAATTTATTTCGGTAAGAACAGATTCGGTGCTGGTTCTAGACCACGAATACACACCATCTTCGTTCGTGTTTGCCTTTTTAACAGTGTTGTCTTTTGATTTAATTTGAATCAGACTTCCAACAAGTGGTTTGCCATTTTCGTCGAGTAGGGTTATAGTTTGATTTGATTTCAAATAATTCGATTCCAAATTAATTTTAAACTTCCCCTCAGAAGTTGCGTTGAAAGGAAGGCTCTTACTTGAGGCGTAGAGCTCATTTCCTGAATAAGAAATTTCGAATTCATCTTTGAGTCTAGGCTTTAAAAGTACCTTTCCTTCTTTATCGGTCTTTTGGGAAATAGTGGTATTGCTAAGCTTGTTTTTTATTTCAATTGTGGCGTTTTCTATGGGCTTTTTGTCGCAAGCCGTCAATATAATTTCAAGCTCAATATCGTAAACAGGAGTAGAGATTTTGAAGATTTGGTCTTTGTGTGAATTTCTGTTTGAAGACAAGTATCCAGTGCCTGCTTCGGCATCGAGGTAAAATGCGAAATCATCACTTGAAGTGTTAATTGGAATGCCAATGTGGTTAGGTGTTCCAGCGGTGTTGGCTGAAAATACATCAAGACCGCCTAGTCCGACCCATCCCTTGGAGGAAAAGTACATTGTTCCGTTGCTATCTACAAATGGAAATAACTCGTCTGATGAAGTGTTCACGTATTTGCCTAAATTATTTGGAACCGACCATTTTCCGTCTGTGTATGAAACGTTATAAAGGTCTGAACCTCCAAGTCCACCGGGTCTGTCAGATGCGAAAATGATATTGCCATTCACATCGAATACACCATGTCCAGTTGAGAAATGTTTATCGTTAAAATTGAAGGTTACATCTTCGATCCATTTGCCTTCTTCTTTCTTGAATAATATAAGTTTTAAGCGAGCATACTTTACGCGTGCAATCGTGTCTAACTCTTCGAAATTGCGTGTCAATAAAGCGTTAGTAAAATCTTTGTTAAATGAAATAGGTCCGTCATGAGAATAGGTGTGTTCAATTTCATTCCACACGTCGTTGTTTTTCAATTTGCCTATGGCCGAATGCGAATCATAAGGAGAATTCGCATCTTTAATAAAGGTAAGTTCATAATAGTTTTGTCCCGTCCAGGTGTCCTTTCGAGCTAAAAACCCAGTATTGAATTCGGAGGTAACGAAAACCAATCCTTTCTCATAAGGAACTGCAGCAAACTCTTCACCTTTCGATACATTTCTAAAATCTTTTACTTCGAACTCGCTCGTGTCTTGCAAATAAGATACAATAGTAGGAGCTTGTTTTTTCCATTCAAGAATAGCAGCTTCTGCAGGAATAAGCGTCAAAGCAGAATCTACCGAAGCTACCAAAAGCGAATGCATGTTGTTCATACGAAGTAATTCGAAATGTAACGTCCAATCCGCCGGTAGAGCTTGATTACCTCTTGTTATAATCGAATTCCAATGAAGCGCATTTTTATATTGTTCTGAGTTGTAGGCGGCTTCAGTAGCCATTCTGAGGTAGCTCCAATCGCCTTTTTGTTTTTTTACAAAATTATCAGAGAGATCTGCCCAAACAGGATAGGCTTCAACGAATTTGAATTGAGCTGACAATGATTTGGCGTAATCTTCTTTGAAGGCTTGTGCATTCGAAGTAATAGAGGCGCAAAACAAGAAGAGAAAAATGAATATTTTTTTCATGATAAATTAGAAATATCGTGGACTTACAAATGCGTTATTACGAGGGCGAAGGTCAAAGGAGATAACTATTTCGTGGTTTCCCCATTGATTTAACTTCATGCTGTTCATTGGAAGATCAAATGCGTAACCAATCATCATATTGTCATTTATCTGATAGGATGTATTAAAACCAAGACCTTCACCAATGCGGTACATACTGCCAATCCAAAACTGTTTGTAGAACAAAGCAGAGACGTTAAGTTCCATAACAGCAGGGCTGTTTTGAGTGAATTTCATCAGCGTTGACGTTCGAATATCGGTAACCGAGTTAATCGGGAAAACATATCCGCCTGTAAGGAAGTAATGACGCTGTGTTATAGCATTTCCAATGTTGTTGTCTATGTTTCTTTCTATCAGATGAGGGACGGAAAGTCCAACGAAATATGAGGCTTGACGAACATGGTTGTCACTTGCAACTTTGTACAGATAAGCGCCTGCGCCAAAATTAGCTTGTGATTTGTTGTAAGGTGTTGTGAAGTTAGGGTCGTTTGGATTGGTAACCGAAAGTCCGTTAAAATCATATTGAAATTTCTGAATGCCTCCTGAAACGCCCAGGGATAAACGAAGGTTGTTCGGATTCAATTGCATTTGAAAAGAAGCGTGATTCATCCAGTCGATTGAATTACGCGCGCCTGTTTTGTCAAAAGTTAAATTTGTGCCAAGTCCTATTCTCTGTCTTGCGACAGGTGCATGAACTGAGATGTATTGTGTTGAAGGGGCTCCGTCCCAGCCTATCCATTGTGAGCGATGAACCATGTTCATGTTCAGCGTTCCGCGTGTTCCGGCATATGCTGGATTGTACGAAAGTGGATTGTTGAAATAGAAGGAGCTTTGCGGGTCTTGCTGTGCGTTGGAAGCAAATGATCCAACGAAAAGCAATAATAGAAAGTATATTTTTTTCATTTTCATTTGATTCTTATGGTTGTACTTCAATAAATCCTTTGAATGGATCTTGTGATTTTTTATGGGTATCTATGAGATAGAAATAGGTTGCTGCGGGTAAAATTTCTCCGTTGCCCTTGTCATTTGTGCCTTGCCATGTATTTTCATATGGCGAAGCGTAGTAGAGAAGCGTTCCCCATCGGTTGAATACCCAAACTTCGTTTTCAGGATATAGCTCAATATTTGTAACAATCCAATTGTCATTTGTATTATCTCCATTTGGTGAAATGAATTGCACAGGTTCAACAGGTATAAGCGGTGTGCAACCAATGGCGACTGAAAGTTGCGCTTCGCAACTGTTTTGATCGGAAACAACTACAGTATAGGTACCGGCATCTATTGAATTTAAAGTTGCGCCATTAGCTTCGTCAATCCAATCAAATGAATATCCCGGTGTTCCTCCGGAAGCGCCAACTTGAATATATCCATTTGCCTCTCCGCACTCAGAGCGGAGCGTGTCAATGAGAGAAACAACTATAGGTGTTGGCTCACTAATGTCGAACGAGTCACTGTCTATGCAACCAGACAAGTTTGTTACAGTTACAGAGTACGTTCCAGGAGCAAGGTTTGAAGCTGTTCCGCTGTTCGATGCATTTGGCGTCCAAGCATAAGTAACGGCATCTTGAGAATCCGTATTCACCTGAATGGTTCCGTCATTCGCTCCGAAGCACGTAACATCTGTGTATGTAGTATTGGTGATGTTGATAGGAGTAGGAGGGTTAATGGTTACGTTATATTGCGATACGCAAGTGGTGCCAGGGTCAGTAACAATAACATTATACGTTCCTGCTTCACTTACAGTTGTGGTTGTGGAAGTGGCTCCGGAAACAATTGTTCCACCGCTCCATACGAGAGTTGCGTTGTTTGGCGTTGGGGTCGATGAAATAACGGCTAGAGAAGTTACACAGTCGAGGCCACCGTCGGGACTAACCGTTGTTGTTAGTGTTGGTGAAGGGCTTACTGTGACTGTGAAATCATCGGTTGCTACAGGGCAATTGTTTATCTGAGCGGTCACAGTTATTGTTCCCGTTATGTTTGAACCGGTATTGTTCTCCGGAGCAGTCCATGTTGGAACGTTACCGTTTCCTGAAACGGCTAAGCCAATTGAGGTGTTCGAGTTGTCCCAGGTTAATGTGGCGCCTGTTGGAGTTGTGATATAATCTAAGGGATCGAAAACGAAATTCGCACAGCCGATTAAATCAACATTGGAAGAAATACTTAAGTTGGGTTGTACAACAACATAAACCGTTGCATTGTTGCCAGGGCATTGCACTCCGGAAGGTTCAATTTGATAAAAAACAGTGTCGGCTTCATTGCCGTTGTTGACTAATGTTTGAGTAATGGCTGTTCCGTTGCCATCACTGAATCCAGTTATGGTATTTGGTCCAGTTGCAGTCCATGTGAAGCTTATATTGTTAAGGTTGCTTGAGATTTGAAAACTTGCTTCCTCGTTGCTACAGATATTCATTGAAGAAGGAGTAGCTTGAACATTGGCCTGCGGCTCAACATAGATGGTATGCAACACAGGGGGTTCATTCGTACAGCCTACGGTCGCACTTATTTCAACAAAACCAACATTGTTTGAAGTGTTCGTTAAGGTGAATTGCGGCGAATTCAACGGGCTTGCGCCGCTTCCACTTGAAGGAGAAACAGCAGATACGTTTGAAGTGTTAGATACGTTCCAATTGATGGTGTACGAGGGAATGGTTCCTGTAAGCGTGAAAATGGCTGATGTTTCGCCGCTACAAATGGTTTGTTCCGTTGGATTCATGATCACTGTTCCAACAGGATTAATCACTACTGTTTGAAGCACGGAGTCTGCTCCGCAAAAATTAGAAGTGTGCATCCAAATGTGGTAGGTTCCCGGAGTGTCGAAAGTTAATTCAAGGAGATCAGTACCATTTGTCCATTGTGAATAGTCCTGTGAACTTCCTGAAAATCCGTTGGAAGAACCGAATGTTCCGCTGCTTACATTATAGCCGCTTGGTTCATCGACAGTCCAATAATAAGAGTAAGTGTCATCGCAGCCACTTGCGTTAATGTTTTCTCCACCAGAACTTGTATTGGTGAAGGAAACCGGTTCGTTGAGGCAAATAGGTGAGGCTGGTTCGTAGGTGAATGCCGCGTTTGTTCCCGTAGAAATGGTAATGGGTCCTACTGTAACTACTGTTGGCAAACCGTTACTGGAGCATGCGTTTTGCGCGACGATTGTTGCTGAAAAGGCATTTTCAATAGGTGGAAAACCAGGTGCGTAAAAATAGTCGACTCCACAAGAAGAGGTGTTGAAGATATGGCTAACCGTAGTGTCATTCGCAGTGGTGAAAGTTGATGCGGTTGAACCGTCTGAAAAGGATACTGTGTAATCGATAGGAACATCGTTCGATAATACATCAATGCTAAAAGGTGAAGGCAAGCAAGTTGTTTGTCCAGAACCGGAAACGGTTACGAGCGGCGCGCTTCCATTAAAAACGATATAGTTTTTTGTGACCACGCATCCGTTCGATAAACTAACGGTGTGTGTTAATGTAAATTGACCGAGAGGATAGTTATGGCTAATGTTTGAACCAACCATGTTCGATTGGTTTTCCACAGCACTTCCGTCTCCCCAGTTAAATGTTTGTACGGTGGTGTTGAGGTAGGTCGAATTGAAACTGAATGAAATGGTATCTAATCCGTTGCAGTTTTTAAAAATGGTCAATCCTCCTTGAGTTGCTGTGCCGTAGCCTTGTCCTGTGTTTGCTAATGTAAGATTTGAGACCGGGCTTGCAATAACTTGAACGGTTAAACTGAAGGTAGAAGTTGGATTACCATTGTTGTTATTCACCGTTAAGGTTGCTGTGGTATTTCCAACGGTGTTGTAAACGGTAGATTGCGGATTTGAACCACTGCCTGTATTTGGAAGGGATCCTGCTCCAAAACTCCACGTATATGTTGAGCTCGCGGTGGTATTTGTGGAATTGTTAATATAAGTAACGGTTTGTCCTTGACATACAGTAACAATTCCAGCGGAAGCCGCGGGCACTGCAACGAAGCTAGCAGTAGGGGTTTGCGCTTGGGATTGAATGGCCCAAAATAAAAACAATGCAGTGGCAATGAAAAATTGACGAGGTACTTGTCTCATAAAATATTTTTGTATTTAATAAATACTTCGGTAAAGTTAGGTTAAAATAATTCGCGGGGGGGGGGGTAAATATTGCTATTATTAGATTTAATAAGTGTCAAGGAATTGTGATTTCCCCCTATTTGCCCCTTGGAGTGTTATCGATAGGTTTGTATTATTTAGCAAAGAGGTAGTACTCAATAAAAAAAAACACGAGCCCATCTCTGAACTCGTGTAAAATGAAAGAATTAGAAAATTCTTATTCATTAAATCCTTCCCAATTTTTTCCAGATCTTTTTTGACGTATGGAATTCTCTAAAGCTTCAGAGGCAAAGTTCATGGTTTCTTTGATATTCGCTTTTTGAGAAGAATACACACGTGATTGTTGCATGTTCAGTCTGCTAGCAGCTCCCCATGCATCTATGTCGGCTCCTATGAAAGCGAAGTTCCAATTTCCGGTTGCCTCTAATTCTTTAATCGAAGATGAGATCTCTTGGTATTTGAACATACGTGAGGCGTTCTCTCCTCCATCTGTGAAAATAACAATCATAACCGTTCCGTTCTTTTCCTTCAGGTCACGTCCAACTGCATATTTCATGCGGTTAATCACGGTGCCTATGGCGTCAAGCAATCCTGTCATTCCGTCTAACACATAATCTTTTTCCGTAAGCACAGGTAATTCTGCTGCAGGAAGATTTTCAAAGACCAATTCAGGACTGTCGGAGAAAAGTGTTAGCGATACATAGATCGGCTGATCTAAGTTGCGCTCTTGAATGGCTTTTATTGAATGAAGCTTTTCATTCAACCCTTCAAGGGTTTCTTTGTAATGCGATTGCATACTTCCACTTTTGTCCAAGACAATGTGGTAGTGGGTGGCGTTTTGTTTATTCATTTTGTTTAATTATTTACGCAAAGATGTGGTGTTGAACAAGGCTAAGTAAAGTTTTGACAACCTTGTTTTTTTAATTGAAATGAAGTTGAAGAGGGATTTTCTTCTTCCAGTTTTCATTGATTTTATTGGTATTGTAGAGCGAAGGGAACACTTCGTTTCTTTTAGTAACGGCGTGTTGACTTACATGTGAAGTTTGATTTTTTTTGTTTTTAATGAAGTGGTAAATCCGGATATCTGACTTCGTTATTTTCTTTGAACGAATGAGTTCTTTGGTCAGAGTTTCAATGTGTGTTCCTCTTGTTTCAAAAAAGTAATTGTAGTTCGGAAAATGCTTCAAGAGATTTTTTATGAAGGTGCCAAGCTCGGCAACAGGCATGAGGTTTTCTAAATTGTCTAGGTACATCCAACCGTAGTCATTGTGAAAATTGAATTCACAGTGCATGTCCTGATGTGCGATGATTTGCGTGAGTAAAAAGATTTTTCGTTGTTCCGTTGAACTCAGCTGGTAGTATTGAACACGCTTCTTGTTCGCATATTCGAAGAGGTAAGAGTAACCGTAGTTGTTTCCTTCGCTGTCATTGACCTCGGACTTAATAGGCATGGGCAATCTGAAATCTTTAAAAATCGGTGTAATCTTTTTCGCGTCGGAGAAAAGTTCAAATTCGTCGAGTTTTTTAAAACCGTCTTCAATATTTTTAAATGCAGTAGGTGAGAAGCGATTGTAGTTCTTCGCAGTGTTAAGGAGGTTTCTTTGAAAGTAAAGTCCTAGCGTTGAGAAGCATTGACGGATAAACCAGGAAAGTGATTCGGCGAATTCTGTTAAGCTATTGAATTCAGTTATTTCAAAGAGTTGAAAGAAAAAATCTTCAAAGGGAAGATCGCTTTCTTGGTTCGTGCCTTTTTTTCTCATTTTCAGCGCTGGGGTACGCTGGAAGAATTCGCGCTCGGCCTGTCCAATGAAATTTGAATCATCTGCTAAACGAAAAACGGCTATGAGTAATTCAGATCGAGTAGGACAATCTTCCGCCAAAGGAACATTTTTCTCTTGTTTGGAAAGGAAGTCCTTAGCTGCTTCGAAAAGGTTCAAGGTGGGAAGGGTAAACAGCTGACCATCGCCATCGGCGTATTCAAAGACAAGTTCTTCATTGAAGATGATTTTGAAATTGGAGAGTATTGCTTCCTTTTTCTTTTCAGCTGGTTTGAATTCGTAGGTTTGTGTGAACACACCAATATCGGCGCGTACCTCAAAGCCAATCTTCAAAGGTTTGCTCTTGTCGTGTAAGATGTTCTCGAAATTGGCGTAAGGACCAAATGACTGGAAGTATTTCACTTCCTTCATTTCTTGATCATTACTCGGGAATAATTCAAGGAGATTAATTAAACTGCTTTTTCCTGTTGCTAATTCTCCATAAAGGAAATTTAATCTTCCAATTTCCCAGGTTTGTTTTTCTTGAAATACAGTGAAATTCTCAGCGTGAATGAATATTTGATGCATAGTTTTTAGTCTTCTTGGCGAAAGTATTTGTTAGGTGTGCAGTGTTGCTGCATGAAAAAAAAAGTCAAAGCGGTGGCTGTTCCTGTATATGCGGGAAGTGCCGTGAATAAAGGAGTTGAGCGTTTAAAAAATAAAGCGGGGTGATTTTTTCAAATCGGGATATCAAAAGTAGAATGACTTCTCGCGCGAAAGGGCAAATAGTTTTTAACTGTTGAAAAAACGAATCGCTTCGACCGATGTTAAAAAATATTTATTTTCAAGTTTGATAAGCCTTCCGGAATTAATTGAAATAAAACTCGACTGAAAATAAATTTTTTGGCACGGTGAAATAATTATCCACAATGGGAAGGAAGGTGCATTTTCGTCCTAATTTCACTTCCCTATGTCAGCCCCTAAAAAAACATTCACCCTTCTTCAACTCACCCAAAGCATTCATAGAGCAGTACAGTCTGCATTCGATGGCCGTTACTGGATAGTTGCTGAAATGAATAAGCTGAATCTTTACCCGAAGAGCGGGCACGCCTATCCAGAATTGGTTGAAAAACAAGACGGAGTCATTGTTGCTGAAATGCGCGCCAATCTGTGGAAGAACGATTACGAGCGAATTAATCAGAATTTTATACAGGCCATTCAAGAACCTTTGAAAGATGGTATAAAAGTGCTTATGAATGTTTCGGTTGGATTCGATTCGAAATATGGTATTTCTTTAACTATTCATGAAATAGATGCGAATTACACCTTAGGCGATTTAGAGCAGGAAAAGCAGAACAGCATCCAGGCACTAAAGAAGCAGGGCATTTTCGATTTGAATCGGAAAAAGAGTTTGCCTCTGCTTCCGCAAAGATTGGCTATTATCTCTGTAGCGAACAGCAAGGGATATCAAGATTTCACCCACGTGCTCGATGAGAACGCCTGGAAGTACAAATTCTTCCACATGCTCTTTCCTTCTTTGTTACAAGGAGATAAGGCTGTTGCAGATTTAACCAATCAGCTCAATCGCATTCGTAAAGTCGCCCATCACTTCGATGCGGTCGTAATTGTGCGAGGTGGAGGCGGTGATATCGGATTGGCCTGCTACAATAATGTGAACCTGTGCAAAGTCATTGCCGAATTTCCTATGCCCGTGCTCACGGGTATTGGTCACCGGGTGAATGAATCGGTTGCAGATATGGTGGCTTATAAGAATCTAATTACGCCGACAGATCTGGGCAATTACTTCATTCAACAATTTCATAATTTCTCTTTGCCCGTTCAACGCGCAGAAGAAGCATTGGCAGACAAATCGTTGCGTCTTCTTTCCGAAACGAAAACGAAATTGCATGGCTTTGTGTTGTTGTTTCGCTCAGTGGTTGAAACAACCTTGGTCAAGAACACTTCGAAGATTGAAACGCTTCGCGTGGGATTGCGCACGAAAACAATTCAGCGATTATCTAATGAAAAAGGAAATGTTCAGAAGTTGTCCAAGGCACTCGCCAATGACGCGCGAACACTCTTGACCGCAGAACGGGTTTCCGTTTCAAAATTGCAAGAGGGAATGAAAAACCGAATAAACGTTCGGTTGTCGAAAGATCTAATGTTGGTAAACGGATTGGAGAATAGCGTTCGTTTGTTAGATCCACGAAATGTCTTGAAACGCGGATTCAGCATAACCTTGGTAAATGGTAAAGCTGTAACCGATGAGAGTGAAGTGAGTTCAGGAGAAGAGATAACAACACTATTATACAACGGAACATTAAAATCTATTAAAGAATAAAAATATGAGTGAACCAGAAGTAAACTATGCGCGTGCCTTCGAGGAATTGCAGGCCATTGTAACTGAAATTGAATTGGGGCAAATTACGGTAGACATCTTGTCTGAAAAAGTAAAACGCGCTTCGGAGTTAATCACCATCTGCAAAACGAAGTTGTCTTCGACGGAGGAGGATGTGAATCAGATTTTGAAGGAACTGGAGGGATAGATTCTTCGAAAGATGTTGCACAAGATTGCTTCGCAAAGTTGTGCTTAATATTGCAGAATGAAAATAGAAATCTGGAGCGACATCGTTTGTCCGTTTTGTTACATCGGTAAACGTCATTTAGAACAAGCAATAGCGAAGACAGGGAAGTCGGTTGAGATTGAATGGAAGAGTTTTCAGTTAGATTCGAGTGTTACTCCGGAAGATGCGGGTGCTTCGGTAGTGGAGCATTTAGCAGAGAAGAAAGGAATGTCCATTGATCAAGTAAATGGAATGATGGCACGTGTGGAATCCATGGCGATTGAAGCTGGATTGGACATGAAGCTTCGAAGTTCATTCGTGGTGAATACGTTTCATGCACATCGGGTTTTGCATTTTGCGAAATCGTTGGGTAAAGGATCAGAATTAAAAGAAGCGTTTTTAAAAGCACACTTCACAGACAACATCAATTTGAATGAGGAAGAAAATCTTATTCGAGTGGCTGTTTCTGTTGGATTGAATGAAGTAGATGTAAAACGCGTTTTGTCTTCCAACGAATTTGAAGAAGCTGTGAATGAAGATGCATATACCGGGCAGCAGTTCGGTGCACGCGGAGTTCCGTTCTTTGTGTTCAACAGAGAGTCGGCGGTATCAGGAGCTCAGCCTGTAGAGGTGTTTGAGAAAATTCTTTTGGGTGGATAGTTATTCCAGTAAATTTATTTTTTTGAAAACAAGTAAGCTATCTTCTTGTTTTAGGGGTGAGTTAACATTAAAAACCGACAAAGAATGAATGCAGTAGAAGCAATGCAATGGAGATATGCGGTGAAGGCCATGAATGGCGAGAAGGTGAGTGGCAATAAGGTTGAAAGAATATTGGAAGCGATACGTTTGTCTCCGTCTTCAAGCGGATTGCAGCCGTATGAATTGTTAGTGGTTACAAATCCAGAATTGAAGACTCAGCTGAGAGCAGCAGCGCACAACCAAAGTCAAGTTGAAGACTGTTCACACCTTTTGGTTTTCGCGGCATGGGATACGTATACGGAAGATCGCATTAACAAGTGGTTCGATTTGGTGAATGAAGTAAGAGGGGTGAAGAGCGAAGGATGGGAGAACTATCGTAACAGCATTTTGAAATCTTATCCTCCGCGTCCTGCCGAAGTGAATTTCGAGCATGCTTCGAAGCAAGTTTACATTGCCCTTGGAATAGCCATGTTAGCAGCAGCCATGGAAGAAGTTGACAGCACACCCATGGAAGGATTTATCCCTGCCGAAGTCGATCGCATTCTAGGTCTTGAAGCGAAAGGATTGAAGTCTGTACTTCTACTTCCATTGGGATATAGAAATCCGGAAAAGGATTATTTAATCAATGCGAAGAAGGTGAGGAAGTCGATGAGTGATTTTGTTCATGAGGTTTATTGAATCAAATTCAGTTCGTCACTGACATTGGACTTTTTAACCGACCAAATTATCTGAATTAAGATTGAGATTAGAAGAGCTAGAACTACTGCTGGTATGGCGCTCAAGGCGGCAGTGGAGGCTTCAGCTGCCATGATTATAATGGTAATACAGCTGAGTGCCATGAAAATTTTATTGATTCTCATCTTCTTTTTTAGCTTATCAAGTTGTTCGTGCAGTGAAGCGGTGTTTTGAGTATTTAGTTTTGAAGCGGGATTTGTTTTCGGTTCGATATTGAGTAGGTTATTTCTTTCTGCAATGAGTCGTTTACGTTTACTCGTATAAATGGAGAAAAGCACGAGACTCGCCATTCCAAACAGGAACAGGTAGGTAAAAGTCAGAATTGAAACAGGAAGTAATGTGAAACGGACGATATTGTAACGCTTAATTTTCTTATTTAAGTCCGTCAGTTTTGAAGCTATTTCTTCTTGGTCGCGCGGTACGTTTGGGTTTGCTCTGGGTGTCCCAACGGTATCTTGTTTATAATAGATATGCCTTTGATCGAGGTGCTTGTTTTTTATGATAGTGTAGGTAATAATTAATATGATGGAAACGACCACTCCTACAAAACCAAGTCCGAAAAGTGCCCACGCCACACCGGCATCGGTTTCTACGAGAATAGGAATACTCACGAAGAAAGCAACAATACTTATTGCGAGACTTAACCACGATCGAAGGATACGTTTGAAGTCTTTTTCCTCTTGATTATACTTTTCTGCCGATTTAACTTCAGTTGGATTGAGGCTCTTGGTTTCAGGAACGGTGTCGGTATTTGAAATCGACAAGTTTTGCTTTTTTATTTTGGAATTTACTTTCTCAAAAGTTAATAAAGTGACTTTAGTCTTTTGAATGGTGTCTATGGAAGCGCTACCAACTCGGGTGTTCTTGTCCTCTTCAGATTTCGGGATATCCAACAGGCTATACTTTTCAGATTTGAAATTTGTAGCCGTTGTTTTCTTTGGAACAAACTTTTGGACATTCCATGTGGTGTGATATCCGCTCGAGTATCGCTTTTTTTCAATTGTGCATCCGTTTAATAAGAGTGCACAGAAAATTATCAGCGTAAGAATTTTCGACATAAATAGAATAGTAAGGTTATTCAAAAGTATCGAAAAAATGGAAAACACAAAAAGTCCCCAACTGCGTTGAGGACTTTTTTGTCTCTTCGTGATCCCGAAGGGATTCGAACCCCTGGCCGTCTGCTTAGAAGGCAGATGCTCTATCCAACTGAGCTACGAGATCATTCATCTGTAAAAAAAGAAAGACAACCGAGTTGTCTTTTCTTTGTCGGGGTGGCAGGATTCGAACCTACGACCTCCTGCTCCCAAAGCAGGCGCGATACCGGGCTACGCTACACCCCGAAATGCTCTTTAGCACCCTAAGGGGGTGCAAATATACATCTCTTTTTTAATTAACAAGACTTCTAACAAAATCTTTTTAAACCTACTGCGCGAAGATGCTACGTGAATCAACGTTCGCACTAATCGGATTAATAACCATGGCCGGAATTCCAGCTTCGTTGGTAATAATTTTTTGCTCAGCATCTGCTCCAAAAGCATGAATCAATCGCTCGCCAGCAAAATTCAAGATACAAATCAAATCAATCTCGGCGTACTGACCGTATTTAATAATCTCCTTCACAAATCCAGAGCTGCATTCCTCAGTTACTTTCGTCTTACAAGCAATTCCGCGCTCGTTGAAATACCCCTCAGCATAACTCATGTTACGCTTCACTTGGTTATTTAAAAACTCATCGGTTTCTTTCGGACATATTATATGAACCTCTGCGTTGAACTTGGCAGCCAGTTCGCTCGCAAACTTTATTTTTTGCTTCGTTTCTTTGTGCAAGTCCAAGGGAACCAAAATCTTTTTGATATCCGCCGTGCGCGTAGTTTGCTCCTGAACAACTATAAATGGAGCTTTCGATTCGCTGATTACCCGAAGTGCATGGCTGCCGGTAATGAATTGAAATCCACGTAACCCGTGTGTGCCCATTACAACTAATTCAGCATTGGTCTCTTCAGTAACTTTGGGTATCTCGTCGAGAATTTCCCCGTGACGAACAATGGCCTGCGCAGTTACTCCCGTGTTTGAATGAGATTGTTTAATTTGTGCGCTAAGTTTCGATTGTGTTTCAGTTTCATCTGCACCATCTTTTAAGATGTGCAAAATATGTACTTCAGAACTTAACGTTTTCGAAATCTCACATGCATACTTAACAGCAACATCAGATGTGCTTGAAAAATCAGAAGGGACAATAATTTTCGACATATCAATTATTTTTTTTAGTGCTATCTTCCCTTAAATCAAAGGGAATAAGAATGCGATGAATGTTTTTCATCCTCGGTGGTTCAAAAGTAATAAAGAATATGCATCTTAGTCGTGGTTTTATTTCACGAAATTTACACTAATAAATTGAATGATGACTGAGTTAAGAGCCTTCTATATGCAACACCTTGAATCAGTGCTTCAGCGCTTGAAAGATGGGTTGAATAAACATTATTATTATCATGATGTTCGACATACGCTTGATGTAATTGAGCAGTCACAAACAATTGGTAAACTTGAGGGTGTTTCTGTACGCGATTTAGAAATCCTTAAAATTGCTGCCTTGTTCCACGATACTGGGTTCTTAAAGATTCGTTCAGGGCATGAACAAGCGAGTGTCGATTTTTTTCAATCCGCAGATGGGTTGAGCACACTTGCCGACGAAGATTGCGATATTATTATAGGATGTATTGTAGCAACGCATATACCTCAAAATCCAAAGAACCATCTGGCGCGGATACTTTGTGATGCCGATGTGGATTATTTAGGAAGAGAAGATTTTAGTTTAATTGCGGAAAATTTATTTCTTGAAATGTCGGCGTGTGGAGAAATGAGCGACCGCATCACTTGGGATAATCTGCAAATTAAATTCCTGGAAGGACATGCCTATCATACCGTTTCAAATCAGGAACGAAGGAATGCTAAAAAAGAAGAGAACTTGAATGAGGTGCGTCAACGTGTTGAGCAAAAGAGTTAATTCGTTTTTTCATCCAATTGTTATCCCGTTCATCTCTTAATGAAGGCAAATAGTCTGTAGAAAACATATCCGAACATTCCTCCCATGAACCAACCCATGAGAATGTCGGTAGGGAAGTGAACACCCAAATAAATTCTTGAAAGCGAAGTGAGCAGCGTTGCGAAAATGAGAATGGTTTTCAATCGATAATGCCTCGGCAAAGTAAGAAGCACAAAGAAAGTTAGCGCTGCGAAATTGCTGGCGTGAGAGGAATAGAATCCGTAATTGCCTCCGCGATAGTCGTTACCGTTACTGTCTTTCGCGTAATGCAATTCGTCTTGAAGTTTTTCGGTGTGCGAAGGACGAAGACGCTGCACGGAGGGTTTGAAAATTCGACCTGAAACAAGATCACTCATTCCTACAGAAAGAGAAGCAAGAAGAATCGCGTAGATGCCAAATTTTTTCCCATGTGTAATGACTAATTGCCAAACGATGTATGCGAATAACGGAATCCAAGTGGCGGTCCCGCTAATAACAAGCATGGTCTTGTCAAGCCCATAAATAAAGAGACCGTTTATGGCTTTGAGCAGGGCAATGTCAAGTTCAATCATTCGCGTTATCCGTACAACTGTGTTATGGCGGTTGCGTAATTCTCAAGAATTTTTTTGCGCTTCAGCTTCAGCGTAGGAGTTATTTCTCCGTTTTCTACGGTAAACGGATTTGCAATTAAATGAATGCCTTTGATTTGTTCCCAGCTCCCGAAGCCTTTGTTCATTTCAGCAATGAACGATTTAATTTCTTTATTTAATTTTTCATGTTGAATGATTTCCTCCTTCGATAGAGAGGCTAATTCTGGGAAATGATTTTTTGCATAAGCCCAATCGACAACGATAAGCGCACCAGGGAATTTTTGCCCGTCGCCCA
>CANKYR010000005.1 GCA_947488195.1 Flavobacteriales bacterium | reverse complement strand
GTTTCCAATAGATTTTTCTACTAAGGCAAAAAATCGAGAGAATACAATGCAAAACCGTTTTCTTTTTCGCTTTGAGCAGGAGAAAGACGCTGGAGTTGGAAGCCGCATTCTTCGTGTTGTTTAGCGCGAGGATATGCCTCTTCCCTACCCCAGATTATGAGGTAGTTGGGTGCAGGAGCTGGAAGGCGTTTCGAATCGTAATAAGGTTGATGGGTGATCTGCTGTTTCAGTTGATCAATGGTCTTCGACGAAGTCATGGAAAGCGGATGCACGAATTTCCCAACATAATGCATCGGCAACCAAACCGACTCCTCTCCTTTCCAATTGTCGATAACCACATTTTGAAAATCGCCGCGTTCGTATAGTGCTTTTGAAGCTTCGAGGTATTTTGATTTTGGGATGTAAAAGGAATAACTAACGGTGTAGATGATGGAGAGGTAGATTGACCAGCGCATGGCCTGGTGCACGATGTGCGAAGGTCCGGTGGACGAGGGTCTTTCAGACGAGGGCACAAGATGCGAGGGTCCAAAGGACGAGGGTCTTTCAGACGAGGGCACTTCGTGCGAGGGTGCGGAGTACGAATAGCGCTTGGAAATTGTTCTTATCATCAATAACAACACGAATGGGACTGCGGGAAGTAAGAACCTTTCTTGTCTGTTCGGAAAGATTAGGTGAAACACAATGAAGATTGCTACACCGATGAATATTTGCACTGCGTGCGAAGGTCTAATAGACGAAGGTCCTGCGGACGAGGGCACAAGATGCGAGGGTCCGTTGGACGAGGGTCTTTCAGACGAGGGCACTTCGTGCGAGGGCCTGCGGCGAAGGGAGATTAGGAAAACAATTGTTACAACTGGAAAGATGTAATACGTGATTAAAGCCAGGTATGAAAAAACATTACTCGGGTAATCGGCGAAGTGCGAGGTGTTGTAGGATTGATAGTCGAGTAAATGCTGATAAATGGGTTTGTGCCAGAACAACAGGTTGTCGATTTGGGTGAGAGCGAAGCCAAGGGTGAAGAAGATTCCGAAGAGCAACGCCCCACTCCACTTGCGTTTCCACAACAAATACATTCCCAACGTGAGGGGGAAGAAGACCAATTGGTAACGCATTCCAACCGAAAAAGAAAATGCGATAGCAGCAATGACTAGTGCGCTCATTCGCTCACGCTCGAAATACTTCAAGACATACAAATAGGCCAACAACACAAAAGGTATGCAGGCGGTTTCAACCAATTGATGAACGCTGAAAACAGTGACTACTCCTCCGAATACCCAGAACCAAATGGCATACATGCGCCAGGTGACCGATGAAATGAGACGTTCAGCGAGTTTTACAAATAAGTAAACTCCCCATAAACTCAAGGCGGCATGCGCCAAGCGAAGAACAAAGGCCTGGATAAACGGATTCAGAATTCCAATTACAGCACAGAACTTCAGGATTACGAAATTCAAAAAATAATACGCATAACTGAAGGGCTGGGCGTGATCGGTGTGGTTGTATTCATTGGGAAACCAGTTGTGGTAATTCTCTCCGTGCACCCATGAAGAAACCGGTTCAACGGCCAAGAAATGATCGTCGCTCATGAGATACCCTTCCGAAAAAGCAGCAGCAATTAAGCGCACAGCAGCTGCTGCAAGCAAGACGCGGCGAAGCCACTTCCCTTCACCCGAAAAAAAATAATCTAACTTTCTTTTCATGTTTGAAGAACTCCAACCGAATAGGCACGTTCAGCGGGGGCATTCGATGCGGCTTCCAGGCCAAGGCTTATCCATTTGCGCGTATCTATCGGATCAATAACAGCATCTAACCACAAGCGAGAGGCGGCGTAATACGGAGAAGTCTGCTCGTCGTATTTCGATTTAATGCGGTTGAACATTTCTGCTTCACGCTCAGGTGTAATGGTTTCACCTTTTCCTTTCAGAGAGGCCACTTCAATTTGAAGCAACACCTTCGCGGCTTGCGCACCGCCCATTACCGCAACTTGCGCTGTTGGCCAACCCACAATCAATCGCGGATCGTAGGCCTTTCCGCACATGGCGTAATTGCCAGCACCGTAGCTGTTGCCCATAATAATGGTGAACTTCGGCACAACGCTGTTGGCTTGCGCATTCACCATCTTCGCTCCGTCTTTTATAATTCCGCCGTGTTCACTTTTACTTCCAACCATAAATCCGGTAACGTCTTGAAGGAATACCAACGGGATGTTTTTCTGATTGCAGTTCATGATGAAGCGCGCGGCTTTATCTGCGCTGTCACTGTAAATGACTCCACCGAACTGAATGCCGTTCTTTTTGCTTTTAATAATCTCGCGCTGATTGGCCACAATTCCAACCGACCAACCGTTAATGCGTCCGTAGGCACACACAATACTCTTGCCGTATTCGGCTTTGTATTCTGTGTATTCACTGTTGTCTACCAAGCATTCAATCATTTCACGCACTTCGTATGAAGTGGTTCTATCGGTTGGAAGAATTCCCAAAACGTCTTCCATCTTGCGTTTCGGTAATGACGCCGCAATGCGATCGAAGCCGGCATCTTTGGAAATTTTACCTTGTGAACTTAAGAGTTTCTTCAAGGTATCTAACGCGTCTTTGTCGTTCAGCGCCTTGTAATCTGTCACCCCACTGATCTCGCAATGCGTTGATGCGCCGCCGAGTGTTTCGTTGTCGACTTCCTCGCCAATAGCGGCTTTCACCAAATATGAACCTGCAAGGAAAATGCTTCCTGTCTTGTCTACAATTAAAGCTTCGTCGCTCATAATAGGCAAGTACGCACCACCCGCAACGCAACTACCCATTACAGCGGCGTACTGCGGAATGCCCATGCTACTCATGCGCGCATTGTTTCTGAATATTCTTCCGAAGTGTTCTTTGTCGGGGAAGATCTCGTCTTGCAAAGGCAAATAAACCCCAGCACTATCTACCAAATAAATAATGGGGATGTGATTCTCCATGGCAATCTCTTGTGCACGAAGGTTTTTCTTTCCTGTAATTGGAAACCATGCGCCCGCCTTGACTGTAGCGTCATTCGCGACAACCAAGCAAAGCTTTTTCGACACATATCCCATGACAACCACCACTCCTCCAGCCGGACAACCGCCGTGTTCAGCGTACATTCCGTCGCCTGCGAAAGCACCAACTTCAATGCGCTCAGTATCTTTATCCAAAAGGTAATCAACTCGCTCACGCGCAGTCATCTTTCCCTTTTCATGCTCTTTATCCATGCGCTTCTTCCCTCCTCCTTCGTAGATTTTTTTCAATCTACGTTGAAGTTCGGCAATGCGCTGAAGCATTTTATCTTCGTTCTTGTTGAATTCCAATTCTTTCGAGTCCATGCGACAAAGTTAAGTATTGCGTGTTCTATTGTGTTCGTTGAAAATAGTTTCCTGAAAAGGTTGAATCGCTCAACACTTTTTTCAATTCTTGAAGTAATATGTGCGGTTCTAGCATTGCTTTGTCGAAGAAGCCGTTGTCTGCGGCGTTGCAGAGAAATATTTTTTTATGTTGAAAAGGACCGCTCTGCATGAATTCAGGATGCAGCTGTGAGAGTGAAACGTTGGATGTATTCGGAAAATACACCAACTCGCCATACGCATCGGCATCATTCAACGCGAACAACATGCGTTCTTTATCGAAATTCAAATTGCCAACACCTTCCTCTGCTCCCACATATTCCGCCCCCGCATCTTTCAACAAAATTGCCCAATACGATTGGTTATTCGCCACGGTCCAGTCGCTTCCGTTATTCGTCGCAAAAAAAACTTTCCTCCTACTTCCTTGTGAAACATCTTTCGTAGAATCTTTCGTAGAATCTTGTGAAACATCTTTCGAAGAATCTTGCATCGCATCAAGGTATGCGTTTTCAATTTCCAAAAACAACTCTCTCGCCAATACATTCTTCCGAAGGACATACCCAAAAACATAAATCCATTCCGTCTTTCCCAACGGATGCTCTTCCAGGTATTCAGAGGTTGGGATAACATAACAGTTCGGCAATTTCGTTTGATACTGCGTGGGTTCGAAGGGAACGCTGAAGAGCACGGTTGGATTCAACATGAGTAAATCTTCTAGATTCACATCGCCGTTTTTAGTTAGATTCTGCGTTGTTCCTTTTGAAATTTGCTCTTGTAATTTCCCAAGCTGAATGCGGTCTGCGTAGGACACTCCGCATACGTTTTTCATTCCATCTAAGGCATCTATGAAATAGGTATGCGTGGTGCTGAGTAGGGCGATTCTTTCGGGATTGATTTGAGAAAGAGAAACGGAATGAGAAACAGAATGAGAATCAGAATGAGACAGGAACTGAATGAGGGTGTCGTTTCCACTTTTCACTACGCGAAAACCTTTGGCGTATTTGGGTTGAAAAAGAATAGACACTTCGCCCGAAGGGTTTCCATTCGAACAAGAATAAAAAAAAGCAACGCAAGCCAAAAAAAATAAGACGATTCGTTGCGATTTCATGGGGCAAAAGTAAACAAGAAAAAAGCCACTCTTTCGAGTGGCTTTTCATTAGTTCCAAATATAATTTTTGGTAACCGGTTGCAGCTGCTCATAAGCTGAAAGAATTACTTCTTCCGACTCCATAAAAGCTACTAAATCTTGGAGGGTAAAATTTTGCATAGGCGCGTTTCAGTTTTAGGCTTAACGCAACCTTTTCTTTCGATATTGCCCTCCGACTAATCTTTTTTAGATTACCAGCTTAATGTTGTGCTTTTCAATGTGCTTACGAAGGTTTATTAACGCGTAGCGCATTCTTCCCAAAGCTGTATTGATGCTGATATTCAAGTGATCTGCAATTTCCTTGAAACTCATGTCATAAACAATACGCATCATTACAATTTCGCGTTGCTCGGAAGGAAGCATACCAATTAACTGGCGTACCTCTTTGGTTACTTCCTTTTGAATAACCTGCGTCAGCACATTATTCGAAGTTTCTTTCACGAAATCTAGTGGATCATACTTATCGGTAGCACGTTGAATGGGCATTTTCTTGTTGTTGCGGAAATGGTCTATGCACAAGTTGTGTGCAATACGCATAATCCAGGCAGAGAATTTACCTTCTTCGTTATACTGTCCGTCTTTCAATGCTTGCACAGCCTTCAAGAATGTATCTTGGAATAAATCGTTTGCTAATTCGCGGTCGCGAACGAACATGTAGATTTTACCAAACACCTTCGACTTGTAGCGAGACATTAACTCACGAAATGCGGGTTCGTTTCCTTGCATATACAAGGTAACCAATTGACGATCTGATTCGAGTGATAAACGCATAACGGCCTCCTTTTTTATTTGGTTCAACTAAATTTGGAACTGAAAAAAAGTAGTGTTATATTCTATAGGCGTTTAATGTGATTTTTTAATTTCAATGTCTTTACTCCGACATCTTCAAAACGAATATAGTAATTGTTTTTACAAATAGCAAATAATTTTTTACATTTTTTTCTTTCCTACCAATGAACAATAATCCGATTGAAGAGGTAATACCTTTGACACTTCAACATGAAAGACGTGAAGAACGAGAGTTATAAGACCCACATCATTATTAAAGGTGCACGCGTGCACAATCTAAAAAACGTTTCTGTTTCTATACCAAGAAACAAACTCGTTGTGCTAACAGGATTGAGTGGTTCTGGGAAAAGTAGTTTGGCTTTTAACACCCTATTTGCAGAAGGGCAAAGAAGATATGTTGAAAGTCTCTCCTCTTACGCACGTCAGTTCTTGGGCCGTTTCGACAAACCCGATGTAGATTCCATTGTAGGAATCAGTCCGGCCGTTGCCATTGAACAAAAAGTAACCGGAAGAAGTTCTCGCTCTACCGTTGGTACTTCCACAGAAATATACGATTACATTAAGCTGCTCTATGCACGCATTGGTGTAACCTACTCGCCCACTTCTGGAAAAGCAATAACGAAGAACAATACATCAGATGTAGTGAATGCGATTTTCAAATTGAAAAATGAAACACGCTTCGCTATTGCCTGTCCGCTTAAAATAGAATCTGAAACTTCTTTTCAAATTGGAAAAGAGACTTTGCTTGCGCAAGGATTTAGCCGATTGGTTTGCAACAACGAATTCGTTGAAATTCAAGATGCGGAATTCTCTTCCAAACACACTTACTATTTGCTCATTGACCGCATGTCGAAAGACGATGAGTTGGAGGCTTCACGCTTGGGAGATAGCGTAGATCTTGCGTTTTCCTTGGGACGTGGGCATTGTGCGCTTTTCTTTCCAGATAAAAAGAAATATGAATTCTTCGCTAATCAATTGGAAGAAGATGGAGTTGTTTTCGAAGAGCCTTCATTGAATTTATTTTCATTCAACAATCCGGTTGGAGCATGCAAAACGTGCGAAGGATTTGGAAGTATCATTGGCATAGATTCGAAATTGGTTATACCCAATGAAAACCTTTCCATTTATCAAGATTGTATCGCCTGTTGGAAGGGTGATAAACTAAGTGGCTGGAAAGACGATTTGATTCGAAATGCGAAGAAAGCCGACATACCCATTCACACGCCTTACCGCGAATTAAGCGCAGTGCAAAAGAAAACCATTTGGGAAGGCTGCACGCATTTTCATGGAATAAATACCTTCTTCAAATATTTAGAAGCAGAGACTTATAAGATTCAGAATCGCGTTTTATTGTCGCGCTATCGCGGAAGAACGGCGTGTCCGGAATGTCATGGAACGCGTTTGAAAAAAGAAGCGAATTATGTGAAGATTGCAAACACATCTGTATCCGAATTGATGCTTCTTCCCTTGCACAAATCGTTGCACTTTTTCGAGACACTTTCTTTAACGAAGAACGAAGAGTCTATTGCGAAAAGAATTCTTCTCGAGATTAAAAACAGACTTCTTTTTTTGTGCGAAGTGGGATTGGAATATTTAACACTCAACAGACTTTCTAACACGCTAAGCGGTGGTGAAGCACAACGCATACACCTTGCGACAAGCTTGGGAAGCGCGTTGGTTGGGTCTATGTATATTTTGGACGAGCCGAGCATTGGATTGCATCCACGCGACAGCAAACGCTTGCTTGAAGTACTCAAGAATTTGCGCGATCAAGGAAATACAGTTATTGTTGTTGAGCACGAAGAAGAAATTATTCGCAACGCCGATTACATCATTGATATTGGTCCAGAAGCTGGGGCGAAAGGAGGTGAAATTGTGTTTGAAGGAAATGCGAAAGATCTCGAGAAAAAAGGCCAGACCTTAACCGGAGAATATTTGCGTGGAGACAAGAAAATTCACATTGATAAAACGAAAAAGAAACTCAACGATCTTGTATCGTTGAAAGAAGTGAATCTTCACAATTTATCGAATGCGAGCATTGACATACCTCTTCACGCATTCATCGTCATTACAGGGGTTAGCGGATCTGGAAAAAGTACACTTATTAAAAGCGTTCTCTACCCTGCTCTTCAAAATGCATTGAATGGAATTTCAGAAAACAGTTCGAATTACAGCGAACTTTCAGGAAGTATTTCTTCCATAAAAGCATTGGAATTTGTAGATCAAAATCCGATAGGAAAAAGCAGTCGTTCGAACCCAGCAACCTACTTAAAAATATACGACGACATTCGCGCATTATTCACTTCACAACCGTTGGCAAAACAACGCAACATGAAGCCCGCATTTTTCTCGTTTAACGTAACCGGAGGAAGATGTGACACCTGCGAGGGAGAAGGGATTCAGACGGTTGAGATGCAGTTTATGGCCGATGTGGAATTGGTCTGCGAAACCTGCAAAGGAAAGCGATTCAAAGAAGAAGTTTTAGATGTTCAGTATCGCGGGAAAAACATAGCCGATGTATTGCATTTAACCGTTGACCAAGCCATTGAATTCTTTGGTGAAGACTCCTCAACTTCGGCGAAGCACATTGTACAAAAACTAACTCCGCTTAAAGCTGTAGGTCTTGACTATGTTAAACTCGGACAAAGCAACAGCACACTTTCTGGTGGTGAAGCACAACGCATCAAGCTTGCTTCATTTCTAATTAAAGGACCGAATCAACCGCATACACTTTTTATTTTTGATGAGCCCACAACAGGTTTGCATTTTCACGATGTACAGAAATTGATGATAACGTTTCAAGCTTTGCTTGCACAGGGACATACGGTTATTGCAATTGAACATCATACCGATGTTATGCGCTGTGCCGATTGGATTGTAGACATTGGACCTGAAGGTGGTGAGAAGGGTGGGAACATCCTGTATTGCGGGCCTTTCGACGCATTCTTGAAAACGAAATCATATACAGCCGACGCATTAAATTCGTAACGAACTACAAAATAATTTCAGAATAAATGAGTTGTTCAAGCATGAGAAAATTAGTTTCGTTTAGCATTGCAGCAGTTATAAGTTTAGCGAGCTGTTCACAACAAAAACAAAATCAAAGCACCCCAAGCAGTATGGTCCCACAGGTAGTTAAAACAGAAGAAGAATGGAAGAAAGAACTCTCACCTGAGCAATTCCGCATTCTGCGCGAGAAAGGCACTGAACGAGCGTTTACTGGTGAGTTTTGGGACCATCATGACATAGGAACATACAGTTGCGCAGCATGCGGACAAGAGTTGTTTCAATCTGATTCTAAATTCGACAGTGGATGTGGATGGCCGAGTTACTTTAAGGCCATTAATGAGCTTGTTATTTCAGAAGAAAAAGACACCTCATATGGTATGGTAAGAACTGAGGTGATGTGCAGTAAATGTGGCGGACATTTAGGACATGTTTTTCCGGATGGCCCACCTCCTACTGGATTGCGTTATTGCATCAATTCTGGATCGTTAGTTTTCAAGCCGAATAACCCTTAACAGCACTATCTACGCTGCGAAGTAAGGTTTGCGCATCGCGCGGATTTAGTTGTTTTCCGAATCGGATTTTCGTCCGATTATGAACGAATCCTAAGCGCTCTCCACCCATAATCCAGAAGCTATCGTCGAGGAAATAAAAGAACGAATTTTCATCCTGCTTCACCAATCCCAATTGCGATATTTTTTCTAGATCGAATTTCTCTTTTTTACCACGGGTTCCGAACGCGTTTTGCAACGTCAATTCCCCTTTTTTAAACACTAAAATTTCCTTGCCTGTTTGTCTCCACATGAGTACTTTCAAGGTGCGATAAAAAAAGAAAGACCACAAGGCCGTTGAGATTAAAAAGAAGATTTGTTCACCACCACTTGGGGTTGTGAATAAGGAATAAATAAATACTCCTCCACAGAACGTCCAGGCCATCAACCATGCGTAAAGCAGTGCTTCCTGCCAGCGTTCTACACTCTGAGAAATAGTTATGGTTAACTGCTCTTTTTCGCGCATAACTTGAATGCGCTTTCCTATAAATTGCGGAGCTGTCTTGTTCATGAATTCAACACTTTGTCATACAGATTCTCATACAACGGAAGCACGGCTTCTAGTGAAAATGCATTCGCTCTTTCTCTTGCCTGATCTTTGAATTTCAATAATCGTTCTTCTTTTTCAATGAGATAAAAAACTTGTTTCGCCATTTCATCAACATCTCCCACGTTGCTCATGAGTCCTGACACACCGTGTCTGTTCAACTCAGGCAAACCACCTGCATTGCTCGATACAACAGGTACTCCGCTTGCCATGGCTTCCAATGCTGCTAAACCAAAACTTTCTGATTCGGATGGAAGGAGCATAACGTCTGCCGCTGACAGAAGTTCCATCGGGTTCTTTACATTTCCAACAAAAATCACATCGTTCAACTGATTATCACGTGCGAATTGTTCTGCTTTTGAACGATCAGGACCGTCGCCTACCATAATTAAAATGGAAGGTATTAATTCATTCACGCGCTTGTAAATTTCCATAACGTCCATCACACGTTTTACTGGGCGGAAGTTCGAAATATGAATGAGCATGGGGGTTCCATTGGGCGCGTATTCCTCTCGAATTTCCTGAACAACTTCTTCGTTTATGGGGGTTGGATTCAAGAAGTTTGGAATGACTTCAATGTCTATATTGATTCCAAAAAGCTTGTATGTGTCTGTTCTCAAGCTTTGCGAAACAGCAGTTACAGCATCGCTTTCATTGATGGCAAAAGAGATTACAGGCTCGAACGAAGCGTCTCTTCCTAATAGCGTTATGTCTGTTCCGTGAAGGGTGGTTATTACCGGTAGATTGATCCCTTCTCTTTTCAATATTTGCTTTGCCATGTATGCCGCACTTGCATGCGGAATGGCGTAGTGTACATGCAACAGGTCAAGACCCTCGTGCTTGGCTACGTCGACCATTTTACTGGCAAGAACAAGCTCGTAAGGCGGATATAAAAACAACGGATAGTCGCTTACGTTTACTTCGTGGTAACGAACATTTTTTCTTAGCGAACCCAATCGAACAGGTTGCGAATAAGTAATGAAATGAATTTCATGTCCCTTCTCTGCAAGTGCCTTCCCCAACTCGGTTGCCACCACACCGCTACCGCCGAAAGTGGGGTAGCACACTATACCTATTTTCAATTTTTTTTCCATAGTACAACGGAGCCTAACTCCGTAACAAAAGTACTACGGTTTAATAGGAAACAGTTTGTAAATTTCCTCCTGAATTTTAGGACGAATGCGTAGGTCGTTAATCTTCCAATTTTCAGAACTTGGACAGTTGCGATTGCTTAAGAAAACGAATACCGTTCCGTTCGCTGGATCTGCCCAACATAGGGTTCCTGTAAAACCTGAATGTCCAAAACTTTCATCGCTAGCCGATGGTCCTGTTGCACCACTCCAATTTGTAAATCCTGGTTTATCGAAACCGAGGCCTCTTCTGTTGTCTTTGAAATGACGTGCGGTAAACAAATCCATTGTTTCGTGGTGAAAGAATTCGTTGGCTCCATATCGACCATCGTTCAAACACAATTGCATCAATGCTGCGCAATCGTTCGCATTACCAAACAGACCTGCGTGTCCGCCAACCCCACCCATTAAAGCAGCGCCTTGGTCGTGCACATATCCGCGAACCGCCTGACGTCTCCATTTCGAATCCGTCTCAGTTTCTGCAATCATTTTCACTGGCCAATTCTTTGTTGGATTGTACCCCATAGAACGCAGTCCCATCGGCTTGTAGAATGTTTCAGAAACATAGAAATCAAGGGGCATCCCCGTAATTTTCTCAATCAATTTTTTGTAGTAGTAATATCCTAAATCACTGTACAGGTAGCCTTGATCGGGAGTCAATTTCACTTCTAAAATTTCCTTGTAAATCGAATCCGACATTTCCTTAGTGGTCCACATATCTGCACAAACCGGATTGCTGCATTTATCGGTGTGTTCCTTCGATAAACAATTCCCATCCCACTCTCCACCATTCACTGTTAGATTGGTGAAATCTTTCCATGCTGGAAGTCCGGCAGTGTGAGACAGCATTCGCTTCAATTGCATTTTCGCATGTGGATGTCCTTCGGGGAAATCGATGTATTCACCAATTGTTTTTTCGACATCAATCTTCCCTTCATCTACCAACTTCATCAATGCCATTGTTGTTGAAAGCATTTTCGTAACAGAAGCAAGGTCGTAAATTGAGTTCTCAGCCACTTTCTGTGTCTTCGCCTTGTCTAGGTGTCCAAAACTCTTGTTGTAAAGAATAACGCCGTCTTTCGCGATTAAAACACGGCAACCAGGGTATGCGCCCTGATCCATTCCTTCCTTAACGATAACATCTACTTTGGAAAATAGGTTCAGTTCAGTGCCCTCCACTTCAGTGGGTGCATTCGCCATCATGTCTTCAACATAAACACTGTTATTGCCATTTGTTTGCGAACCATTCGAAACAAAATTGAACCAACCCGTTTGCGAAGGCTTAAGGTATCGCATTCTTCCTGCTGTCTGGAAGGTTTTCCCTTGTCCTTCTTTGAATCTGCTTCCAACCGAAACCGGTAATTTACCTTGAAAAGGAATGATACCACAAATGGCATCTGCGGTTACTTGCTGCGTCAAATCATCGGGCTGATATGCGACAACGAAATCGTTAATCCCTTTCCACTCTGATTTTTCAAGCGCATATGGACAAGCGAACATAACAACGGTTGTTGCGAAATGCTCTGCAATTTTATGAGCGGCATGCGTTCCGTGAGTTGTAATACCGAAGTTCGTATTGGCCTTATTCGTTGTGCCTAAAAACGCGACAATCACATCGGAGCAATTCTCTTTCAATTTTGAAATTACATGGTGAATATCTAGCTCTGTACATTCTTTTGAAAGAGCGTGAATTTCAACGGCCTTGTATTGATCCATACTCTTTGCGAATGCACAATTAGCATCGTCCCCAATAATTACAACACCGAGTGGTTTTTGCCATTTATACGAATCCTCGTAAGGAATTTTACTTTCCGAAATTACTGTGATCGAACTTTCAATGCAGCGTCGGCGCAATGCTGTGGCGTAAGGCAAATTCAAATCTTTCGAAATTCCTTTAATTGGAATAGTCTTGAACTTATTCGCTCCAACACGTTCTTTTGCCTTCAACACTTTTAGTGCTTTCGCTGTAATTTCAGCTTCAGTGATTCGTCCTTGTTGAATGGCCTCTTTCACTTTTTGAATGGCTAACGGAACATTCAACGGGAACAACACCACATCGTTTCCTGCGATAAGCGCCCGTACATCGGCCTCTCCCGCTGGGAAATATTTCGCAACGCCTTCCATGTTCATGGCATCGGTGAGAACCAATCCTTCGAACTTCAAACTATCGCGAAGCAATCCGGTTATTATGTTTTTTGAAAGTGTACTTGGTACATGTGCTTCTTTTTCGAATTCGGGAAGCGAAAGATGCGCGACCATTACGCTTGCCAATCCATTTTCAAACAAGGCTCTGTAGGGTTTGAATTCATTGGAAGACAGCTGTGCATAATTCTTGTTTACAACAGGAAGATCTTTGTGCGAATCGACATCGGTATCTCCGTGTCCAGGAAAATGTTTTGCGTTGGCAAGCACTCCATTGTCCTGCATTCCCTTCATGTAAGCCATTCCGCAGGCGGTAACACGATCGGCATTTTCACCGAATGAGCGATTCGAAATAACAGGATTTTTCGGATTTGAATTCACGTCGACAACCGGCGCAAAGTTCATGTGAACGCCAATGCGCTTGCATTGACGAGCAACTTCCTTTCCAAATTCATAAATGAGTTTTTCATCCATGGAAGCGCCCAAAGTCATTGCACGCGGGAAGGAGATGGTGCTGTCTAAACGCATGCCTAACCCCCACTCTGCATCGATTCCAATGAGCAAAGGAATTTTTGATTTAGCTTGAAATCTATTCGTCAACTTCGCTTGACGCACGGGTCCACCTTGAAAGAAGATAATTCCACCAATGCCATTATTTTTGATAAGGGCATCGATTTGCGTTGGATTGTACGATTCTTTCTTTTCGTCGCTCCATGCCGCAACCATGAAGAGTTGTCCAATTTTCTGATCGAGAGTAAGGGTCTTGATGAGGCTGTCGGACCAGGATTCTGCGAAAGATGTTTCACAAGATGCTACGCAAGATTCTACGTAAGATGTATTACAAGATTCTTCGAAAGACGCTGCGCGAGATTCTGCGAAAGATGCTTCGCAAGATTTTAGGATTGGACGAAATGCGAGGAGTAAAATCACTAACGCGAGAGCGGGCCATTTCAAAAATTTCTTCATGTGTTAAAGTTATTCGCACACGAGAGAGAACTGAAAAAGTCTAAACGTATTTTACAACATTGAAATGTGAATGAACTAGACCAACGTTTTTATTTCAATGGCCTTTCTTGCTTGCACCATAAGAAACGAAAATTGTTCTTCCTCTGTTAGATTAGAATTATCGAGAATGATCGCATCCCAAGCCTTTAGCAGAGGGTCTGCAGCGCGTGTTGTGTCTTGAAAATCGCGTTGGGTTATGTTTTCACGAACATCATCAATGGAGATATCTACTCCGTTATTTTTCAGTTGAAGAAAGCGGCGTTGCGCTCTCACTTCAACATCGGCAGTCATAAAGACTTTCAATTCAGCAGTTGGAAGAACAACCGTTCCTATATCTCTTCCGTCCATAACTACACCGCCGTTCTCGCCCATTCTTTGTTGAATGCGAACGAGCTTTTCACGAACGGCCTTGATCGCGCTAATGGCAGAGACATGAGCACTCACCTGCATGCTTCGAATTTCTTTATCGACGCAATTCCCGTTTAAAAAAGTTTCTATCTCTTGGGTATCTGAATTGTATTTGAATTGAATCAAGATTAAATGAAGCGATTCCACCAACATCTGTTCATCAATCACACCATCACTTTGAACGTAACCGTGCTCCAAAGCATAATACGCAACAGTTCTGTACATTGCTCCCGAATCGATATAGATGTAATTCAAGTTTTTTGCAATGGCTTTAGCTAATGTGCTTTTACCACAGGAAGAATAGCCATCGATGGCAATGTTAATTTTGTTAGTCACTCGGTTAGGGAATTGAAAGCCCGAATTTACAATGCTTCAACCCAAATCACCAATTTTAATTTCAAAATGTGGTAATATTGCGTGCATGAAAATTTTGAGACGATTGACAGCTGTAAATAAAATGAACCATCCAACGTTTTTCGTTGCATTGATTTCGGTTTTTATCTTTCAGTCGTGCAACAACATTCCATACTTTGGACACCAAGAGGGGAAGATCATTTACGACGTCACTTTTCCTTACGAATCGATCGATATTAAACTTGCACTTTTCCCAAGTGAGATGACGTGTATCTTCGACGGAGAAAGGCAGCACACCCGTATTGAGTCGGCATACGGCATTGTGAAATCTGATTTTATTATTGACCACAAAAAGAAAGAGTTCAATCATTTGTTGGCTTGCTTTGGAAGTGATTATGTGATGCATTTGAATGAAGGAGAATACAACGAATGGATCAAACAATTTCCTTCCGTTCGTTTGGAAGCTACAGAAGAAACCATGATTATTTCGGGATACGAGTGCAAGAAGACCATTGCTTATTTCAAGAGCGATTCGCTTCCTTCAGTAGATTTATACAGCACTACGAAATTAGATTTAGACGGAAACAACTGGTGGAACACCTACGCAGGTGTTGAAGGAACATTACTCGGATATGATATTGAACAATACGGAAGACGAATGCAAGTGCGTGCACGTGAAGTGATTTTTCAGAAAACCTCTCCAGAAGATTTTCAAATCCCAAGCTCCTACACCCCAATAAGCGCGGGTGAAATGAAAGCCAAGCTCGACGAAATTGTAAAAGATTATCTCGATTGATGAACCATTAGGGAATTTCCCTGTACAGCATAAAAAATTCAAGTTATGCTGTTATCCTTTCTCCGATTCTTTCAAAGCGACGCCAGGCATTTTCAAATTGTTTCTCAAACTATTTTCGTTTGCATAGGCGTTGTATTCCTTCGTTGGGATTATTCATTCACCGCTATTTCGCTCACCTTCGGCACAGCACTTTCCATTCAACTGATTGGAATTTATTTACTGAAGCTTCCTCTTCATTCCATCAAAAGTGCATTGATTACAGCATTCGGGTTAACGCTCTTGTTCAAGAGTAATGAACCGATGCTTTATGCATTAGCAGCAGCCATTGCAATTGGACAAAAATTTATCTTCAAAATTCGTGGACAACATCTTTTCAATCCGGCTAACGTTGGAATTATCGCTGTGATACTTTTTACCAATAACGCCTGGATTTCCCCTGCCCAATGGGGAAACAGTACTGTGATTGTATTTGTTATCGGAACCGCAGGATTGGCAGTGCTTTCACGGGTGAAGCGAATGGACACAGGACTTATTTTCATTGCAACCCTCTTCGCCCTTGAGTATTACAGAACTATCGTTTTCTTGGGATGGAATTGGGAAGTTCTCCTTCATAAATTGTCTTCAGGAAGCATTTGGTTGTTTGCGCTTTTCATGATAACCGATCCAATGACCATTCCTACGAATCGAACTGTGCGAATTATCTGGACGATGGCTGTTGCCTTCACTTCGTTCTACCTCACAAATTATCATTTTGTGACTGGAGCTCCGCTCTGGGCCTTGGTTTGCTTCACTCCGCTCACTCCGCTCCTGAACAAATTTTTTCCAAGCAAAACATTCAACTGGATTCATTCAACACAAAAACAATTCAACCATGACACAAAGATTGCTTATTAAGGCAGCAGCACTGTTGGTGCTCCTGTCTAGCGTTAATGCTTATTCCTTCTGCGGATTTTATGTCGCGAAAGCTGACGCGACGCTCTTCAATAACAAGAGCGAAATTATTTTGGTTCGCGATGGAACGCGCACGTCCATTACCATGTCGAACGATTTCAAAGGCGACGTGCGCGATTTCGCTATGGTTGTGCCTGTGCCTGTGGTACTTCAGGAAGGTGACATTAAAGTCGTTGATCGCAGAATTTTCGAAACACTCGACGCATACTCTTCTCCCCGTTTGGTGGAATATTACGACACTAATCCGTGTTATCAGGTTGTAGAATTAGACGAAGCAAACTGGAGTGCGCAAGTCACCTCTACAGATGCGGGCGTTCGAATGAAGTATGATATGGTTGAAACAAAATTCAATGTGACCATTGAAGCTGAATACACCGTTGGGGAATACGATATTGCTCTTCTTTCAGCGAAAGAAAGTACTGGATTGAAAAACTATTTGATTCAGGAAGGCTATAAAATTCCAGCTACTGCGGAGAGTGTGCTTGAGCCTTACATCAAGAGCAACATGAAGTTCTTTGTTGTGAAAGTGAATCTTGACAATCAGAAGAACAGCGGATTCGATTATTTGCGTCCGATTCAAATTAACTTCGACCACCCTAAATTCATGTTGCCTATTCGCCTCGGAATGGCGAACAGCACTGGCGAGCAAGACATGATTGTGTATGCTTTTACGAAGACTGGTCGCGTAGAATGCACCAACTACAGAACGGTGAAAGTGCCAACAGACCGCAACATTCCGTTGTACACGAAAGACATCTTCGGAGAGTTCTACAAAAACCTTTTCACTCGCGCATATTCACGTGAGGGAAAGAACGCGGTTATGTTGGAATACGCGTGGAATGTGACTCCAAGCTGGGGCGGAATGAAATGCGATCCTTGTGTTGGAAATCCGCCTATTTACAACGACTTTGCTGAAGCGGGCGTTTGGTGGGCCGGTTGGAATTCTGCTTCTCCAGTGTTCTTCACAAGGCTTCATGTGCGCTACAGCAACGCTAAATTCCCAGCGGATCTAACTTTCCAGATTACGCCTAACACCGAGAATTTTCAGGCGAGGTATATTCTTACACATCCTGCTGGAGGCCCTTTCGATTGCGATGAATCGCAAGACTATTTGGAATCGTTGCGTTCACGCAGAAAAGTTGAAGTGGATGAATTGTATGCGTTAGCGGGAATAAAACCTAACAATCGTAGTGACAATTACATCAATGAATTTGTTTCATTCATGATTAACAAACCTTATGATTCTATGTTGAAGGGGGAAGTTATTCCGGGAGAAAATTCTCCGATGGATCCGAGTGAAATTGAAGTGGATGAAGCCTACATTCATTCCGACATGGAAGCGAACGAAGCATTCTTGCAAAACGAGAATCCTGATAAGAAGAATAAGCCTTGGGAGGTTCCCATATTCTTGGGTTCCATAGTCGGATTGGCCTTGTTTGTATCGAGGAAACGAACGAAAGAATAGACACAAAAAAGGGCGACCGTTGGTCGCCCTTTTTACTTCAACATAAAATATTAATAGTACATGCTGCGACGAACCTTCGCAACATACTTCGCTAAGCGAATCACTTGCTTGGTGTATCCGAATTCATTGTCGTACCATACGTATAGAACAATGCCCTTTCCATCTTTTGAAACTATTGTAGCCTGGCTGTCATAAACGCTGCAACATTCGTTTCCAACAACATCGCTAGAAACTAATTCTTCGCTGATGCTGAAGAAAATCTGATTAACTAAGTCTCCATCTAAAGCGGCCTTTCTAACAATAGCGTTCACCTCTTCAACGGACGTGGCCTTATCTGTGTAAACGTGAATAATGGCTAACGAACCATTTGGCGTTGGCACGCGAACAGCGTTTGAAGTCAACTTGTCTGCCAAAGCTGGAATTACTTTCGTAACAGCCTTACCAGCGCCAGTTTCAGTGATTACCATGTTTACGGCAGCACTTCTTCCGCGGCGGCTTTTCTTGTGCATGTTGTCCAACAAGTTCTGGTCGTTCGTGTATGCGTGAACCGTTTCAATGTGCCCCTTTTCAATTCCAAATTCATCAAAAATGGTTTTCAAAATTGGAGAAATTGCATTGGTCGTGCAGCTTGCTGCAGAGAAAATTGTTTCGCTTTCGATGTCTAAATCGCGGTGGTTAATTCCGTACACAATATTCGGAACTTCCTTTCCAGGAGCGGTTAATAACACCTTGCTGATTCCTTTTGATTTCAAGTGAACACTTAATGCTTCACGATCCTTGTATACACCTGTGTTATCGATTAACAAAGCGTCTTGAATTCCATATGCTGTGTAATCAACAGCTCCTGGATCTTTCGCTGCGAGCATGTAAATGCGCTGACCGTTCACGATTAAACATTTGTTTTCGTAATCTACATCAACGGTTCCTTTGAATCTTCCGTGAACAGAATCGTTTTCGAAAAGAGCAGCACGTTTTTTAATTGACAAATCATCGTCTTCACGCGTAACAATTGCGCGAAGGCGAAGTTGTTGTCCGCTTCCGGCTTGACGCACCAATTCGCGTGCAGCCAAGCGACCAATGCGACCGAAACCAAACAAGACAACGTCTCTTGGTTCCATGTCCTTTCCCTCTTCGGTGAAATTCTGAAGCTTATCTTCTAAAAAATCTTTTTGTGAATTGAAATGCTCACGAGAGATGGCCCACTCGCTGGCTAATTTTCCAATATCTATTTTCGCTGGAGCAATGTCCATGTTGTAAAGCTCAGTGGCCAATTCAGCCGTGTGAAAAACGCTGATTGGTTTTCCAACTACTTCTGCCGCGTATTTGTGCAAACGAAGGATTTCTGTGATGCGTGTATCTGCAAGATGATTGCGGAAAAGCACCAATTCAATTGATTTATCGAAAAGCAACTTACCCACCATGTGCGCGAGATCTACTGCTGCTTTTTCTTGGTTCACATACACCGCCAGTTCATTGCTGTACGTGTCGTTTGACAAGGGTTTGTTTGACATAAAATAAATTTAAATGAGTTGATTTTTCTTCTTGAAAATCATTTTTTCAAGACGCCGCAAAGATAGTTCAAGCGAATGAACTTGCAGCAAAAAAAACAGCCTCGGATTCATTTCACGAGGCTATTTTCATTCAAAATAATTCTTGGTATTTATATACCGAAGCCATAATACGCTCGGGTTCCATTCGGATAAACCCCTTCCAACAAAATGCCTCCTGACTTGGATTTCAACAACGATTGAAGTTGCTCTGGCGAAGTCACTTGAACTCCGTCTACCTTCGTAACAATAAAGCCTGTCTTCACCCCTGCACTTCTTAGCTTTCCTACTGAAAGCACTCCCACTTTTGCACCGCCTTGAATACGTAAGGCTTTGCACTCACTCTCTGAAGGGGAAGTAAATTCAGCGCCCAGCGAAGAAATATTTTCAGCAGCAATCTCTTCGAAATTTTCCAATTCGGCCTTTCCTGATTTATTCTTCAGCTCGACTTCCATATTTTTTTCTTTCCCATTTCTCCAAATAATTAAATTCACCTTGTTGCCCGGTCTGAACTTGCTAATCTGCTCCTGCAATTGCGGAACGGTAGAAACCGAATAATCAGCCACTTTCAAAATAATATCTCCAGCTTCTAGACCTGCTGATTCAGCAGCACCTCCCGCTGTTACATTGTTTATGTATACTCCCGAAACCACCGGTAAATCTGCTTCTTTGGCTTGCTCTTCCGTAACTGCTGAAATTTGGACGCCCAAGAACCCGCGCTGAACATTTCCGAATTCTATAATATCATCGGCGACTTTCTTTGCAATGGAAGCGGGAATTGCAAAAGAATAACCTGCATATGATCCTGTGCGCGAAGCGATGGCTGTGTTTATTCCGATGAGTTCTCCGTTGGTATTGACCAAGGCTCCACCGCTATTACCTGGATTTACCGCTGCATCTGTCTGAATGAAGGATTCTACAGGAAGAACTTCCGAACCTTTACCCTCGCCAATGATATTGATGTTTCTTCCCTTTGCGCTAACGATACCAGCCGTAACGGTAGATGTTAATTCAAAAGGATTTCCCACTGCGAGCACCCATTGTCCAATGTGAACCGCGTCGCTGTTTCCCCATGCAATCGAAGGAAGATTCGACTCGTCTATTTTCAAAACAGCAATGTCAGAACTTGGGTCTCTTCCGACCAAAGTTGCTTCGTAATTTTTGTTGTTGTTTAAAGTGACTGTCACTTTTTCAGCACCTTCTATGACGTGGTTGTTCGTGATAATGTAGCCATCTGCTGAAATAATGACACCCGAGCCTGAGGCCATTTGTGTTTGTGGTTGTTGCTGATAACCAAAGAAGCCACCCCAAGGATCGTAAGAAGTTGTTTTTATTTCAGTTTTAACATGAACCACTGAATTCACGGTTCGTTCGGCGGCTACAACGAAATCTCCGCCAGCGCCGGGCATTCCCGAATAATTCGCAAAAGTTGCGGGAACATTTGAATTCCAATCGAGAGAACTCGAATTAGGCTTCACCACAAAATGGTATGCAGCCAGGGCAATAATACCGCCAGCAAAGGCTGCGGCGAAAGTGACTAGACTCTTTTTCATACTTTTTTAATTTATATTGACAAAAATAATTTGATTTCAAGTTGAACAAAAACGACACCAAAATATTTTTATTGTCGGAAGAAATTGATTGTAATTTTACAAACATGAAAAAATCGTTTGGTGCTTTAGGAATTGTGATAGTGGCTGTTCTATTTCTTGTCGGCTGCGAAAAAGACATTACGGTTGATTTACCTCAAGCGGACGCGAAAATTGTTGTACAAGGGAGCATTGAGCCGGGGCAAGCTCCGATTGTCGTACTTAGCTATTCGGCAGGTTACTTCGATCCTGCAGACTTAAATGCCCTTGCCAATTCTTATGTAAAGGATGCTCAAGTGAAAATGGTTCATGGAACAGACACACTAACGTTGGACATGTTTTGCCCAGTAGATATGACTATTGAACAACTTATGCTTGCTTCTCAAATTTCAGGTCTATCACCAGAAGCTGTGCTCGGTTTAAATATTTGTGTTTACACCTCCTTGTCACCACAGGCACTTGGACTGTCCGGAGAAACATATACTCTCATTGTTGACAAAGACTATCATCATTTGCAGGCTGTCACTAAAGTGAATTTTCCTGTTCCGCTTGATAGCCTTTGGTTTGAATCGCCTTCGGGGAACCCACTCGATTCTTTGGGTTTTATTTATGGAAATATGACAGATCCAGATTCGTTAGGAAATGCCTACCGTTGGTCTGCCAAGCGAATTAGTCATTATCCCCAATGGATAACAAGAGACACTTATTTACGCGGGCAACAAAAGGATCTAATCTACATAAGTCCAATGCCTAGTGTATACGATGATGAATTTTTCAATGGACTAAATTTTGATTTCGCCTATTACCGAGGGGCAATCGCATTCAGTGATAAATTCGACGACCGTCGTGAAGAGCGAGGCTTTTTCAAAAGAGGAGATACGGTTGTAGTCCGCGGTTGCAGTATCGATATGAACGTTTATAAATTTTATAAATCATACGAAGATCAATTGGCGAATCAGGGATCTCCTTTTGCCTCTCCAAGCAATGTGAAATCCAATGTTGAAGGTGGATTGGGCGTTTGGGCGGGCTATGGTGCATATTACGACACGCTCATTTGCCAATAAAGTGACTTCTGTCACATATCGTGTTTTTTAATTCCAACTAACTTCGCACAATGGAAACTGAATCAAAAACAGCCTTCGGGAAAGTCCTGAAAATGAAATGCCCACATTGCGGCAAAGGCCATTTGTTCGTGAACGAATCCATTCTCTCCTTCAATAAACTCGGTCAAGTAAAATCTGAATGCGTTGAATGTGGAACTAATTTCAATCCCGAACCTGGATTTTATTTCGGAGCTGCTTATGTGAGTTGGGGACTTACCGTAACCATGTGGTTGGCAATTTTAATTGCGCTCAAAGCTTGTGATGCCCTTGGCATCTTGGAATTTGGTTTTTTAACTCACCCGAAAACATTTTTATTGACGGGGATCGCTTTCACAATTCTTCTATTCCCGATTCTATTCAAACTTTCCCGCTCAATCTGGGCGACATCGTTTATTAAATAATCTGACCGTCGCTCATCACAATCTTGCGATCTGCTTGTGAGGCCAATTCTTCGTTGTGCGTTACTATGACGAAGCTGTGATGAAATTCATTTCTTAATTCGAAAAACAGATTGTGCAGTGCAACCGCATTCGCCTTGTCTAAATTTCCTGAAGGCTCATCGGCGAAGACCACTTTCGGATTGTTCATTAACGCTCTTGCTACTGCTACGCGCTGTTGCTCTCCTCCCGACATTTCAGACGGCTTATGTTCAGCTCTGTGGCTAAGGCCTAATCTTTCCAACCAAAAGGCTGCTTTTTTTTCAGCTTCTTTCTTTTCAACTCCTGCAATAAGCGCAGGAATACACACATTTTCATTAGCGGTAAATTCAGCCAATAAATTGTGGAATTGAAAGACAAAACCTAGATGTAAATTTCGAAAACGAGCAAGCTCGCGCTGTTTCAATTGGAAGGGATTCACACCATCGATAGTCACCTTTCCCTTATCTGGATTATCCAACGTGCCAAGGATTTGCAAAAGCGTTGTTTTACCAGCTCCGCTAGCACCTACGATTGAAACAATTTCACTTTTTTGAATGTCTAACGAAACGTTATTCAATACTTGAACCTTTCCGTATCCCTTATAAATTCCCGATGCATGAATCATAGTACAAAGATGAACAAAAACTTCGTCATTATTTAGTACATTCGCGTCGCAAATATTGAACTATGAACATTCACGAATATCAAGGAAAAAGTATCCTTTCACAATTCGGCGTAACCGTGCAACGCGGTTATGTTGCAACTACCCCTGAGGAGGCAACTACGGTTGCAGAAAAATTGCAAGCTGAAACTGGAACCGGATGGTTCGTAGTAAAGGCGCAGATTCACGCGGGTGGCCGTGGGAAAGGTGCAGTAACTGAGACAGGATCACGTGGTGTTGTTTTAGCGAAAGGATTGGGTGAAGTTGCTGAAAAAGCAAAAGGTATTTTAGGCGGACACTTGGTAACTCTTCAAACCAAAGCTGAAGGCAAGTTGGTTCAAACCGTTCTTGTTGCTGAAGACGTTTATTCTCCGGGTGCATCTGAGCCTCGTGAGTTCTATATGAGTATTTTATTGGACCGCGCTGCGGGAAGAAACGTTATCGTTTATTCTCCAGACGGCGGAATGAATATCGAAGAAGTTGCTGAAAAAACGCCTGAGCGCATTTTTAAAGAACTCATTGATCCAATGACTGGCGTTACCGATTTTCAAGGAAGAAACATCGCGTTCAACCTAGGTCTTTCGGGTGGTGCTTTCAAGGAAATGATTTCCTTCACAAAGAAATTATACAACGCTTATGTAGGTTGCGATGCCTCTATGTTCGAAATTAATCCTGTTCTAAAAACTTCTGACGACCGCATTCTTGCTGTTGATGCAAAAGTTACTCTTGATGGAAACGGATTGTTCCGTCACCCAGATTACGCTGCAATGCGCGACACTACAGAAGAAGATCCGATTGAAGTTGAAGCTGGCGAAGCTGGTTTGAACTACGTGAACTTAGATGGAAACGTGGGTTGTATGGTGAACGGAGCGGGCTTGGCTATGGCAACCATGGACATTATTAAGTTGAGCGGCGGAGAGCCTGCAAACTTCCTTGACGTTGGAGGTACGGCAGATGCGAAGCGAGTTGAGACTGCATTCAGAATGATTCTTCGCGACACAACTGTGAAAGCGATTTTAGTAAATATTTTTGGTGGAATTGTGCGTTGCGATCGTGTTGCACAAGGTGTTGTAGATGCATACAAGAACATTGGAGATATTCAAGTTCCAATCATTGTTCGTTTGCAAGGAACCAACGCTGTAGAAGCTAAAAAATTAATTGACGAATCCGGTTTAGCTGTTCACTCTGCCATTACGCTTCAAGAAGCGGCTGATGCAGTGAAAACTGTATTGAATGCCTAATTCAACATGTCGAACAAAGAAGAGAAAATAAACTCCTTCAACCCCAACAGTGCGGGTTTAGCGGAGAGTCAAATGTTTGGATTACCATTCACCATTGACGAAAGTGATATTGTTCTTCTTCCTGTTCCATGGGAGGTTACCGTAAGCTACGGCGGCGGGGCTTCTGAAGGTCCTGAGCATATTTTCGAATCAAGTCTTCAAGTCGATCTTCATCATCCTGAATTCCCTGAATTGTGGAAGAAAGGCATTGCCATGGTCGAGCAGAACGGTGCTCTTCATTCAAGAAGTAATTCATTGAAAGAAAAAGCGGAAGAAATTATTTCAGCTTGGGAAGAAGGCGAAAGCATTGAAGAGGACGACGAGCTTGTAGAGATTCTAAAAGAAATTAACGACGGCTGCGCCGACATGGTTCAGTATGTAGCTGACCAAACCAAGAAGTGGTTAGAAGCTGGAAAAACCGTTGGATTAATTGGTGGTGATCACAGCACTCCACTTGGATACCTTCAGACTTTGTCTGAGCGTTACGAGAACTTCGGAATACTTCACGTAGATGCGCACATGGACTTGCGTGAGGCCTATGAAGGGTTCACGTATTCACACGCGTCTATCATGTACAATGCGCTTCAAATTCCACAAATAACCAAATTGGTTCAAGTTGGAATTCGTGATTTCTGTAAAGAGGAAAACGATCGCGTGGTGAATTCAAATGGAAGAATCATTGTTCATACCGACGCTGAAATTCAGCGTGCAGCCTTCGAAGGGGAATTGTGGAAAGAGCGTTGCAATGCCATTATCGATGCACTTCCGAATGACGTGTATATCAGTTTCGATATCGACGGATTAGACCCGACCCTTTGTCCAAATACAGGCACTCCGGTTCCTGGTGGACTTTCATTCCAACAAGCGTTGTATTTATTGAGTCAATTGAAAGCCAAGAAGAACATCATTGGCTTCGACCTTGTAGAAGTTGCTCCAGGCGAAGACGACTGGAACGGCAATGTGGGAGCGCGTTTGCTTTACCACATGTGTGGTGTTGCTAGCCACTAATTTCTTACAAAAGAATTCGCGATTTTTCCCATTATCCTGTCTAAAAAAGATGGATACGGAAATGCTTCTTTTCTGTTCAAGCAAGAAGCAATGTCGCTGAACTGTCTGAATTTATTGTAGTGCTTTCCTGTCTGAAACCGTCCGTTAATTCTCAGCGTTTCTCCACCCCACAATTCCTTAAAACAATAATTCAAGGCTTCTGAGCTGAGGGACAAGTCCCAGTTCTGATCTTCCGAAGAAAGAAATTCTATTCCATTATCTCCGGTTAGCAAAACGGTTTCATTGTAATCGGTCAAGAAAATTAGAGCATTCATTTTTCCAATCAGCATTTTTTTTCTTGCGAACCCCATCTTCAATTGTCCAACAAATTTCTTGCTGTTTTCAATCAACAAATTCTTTTCAATTTTCACTGAACGCAACAACTCCTTTCCAACCTTTTCTTTTGAATCTTGAATATACATTCGAATGGCGCTCTTAGAGTCCCATTCCATGTGCTCGTTCCACCTATCATTCGGATATAAGACTACGCATGTGGCGTTTGTCTCTTCTTTAATGAATTGATATACGTCTGCAATGTCGTTTACACCTTCGTTCAAATACACATTGTCTTCATGACAGAAATAAACAAAACTCGCAAACGGAATGACCACCGAGGGTTGAAACACCTGGCATTGCAAATTTATTCGATTCAGCTTCTCTTTTGAGGCTTTAACTCTCAAATCTACATCGTTCAAATTACCAATTTTGTTGGCGTATCCAAATTGTGTAAACAGCCAATCTATGTTTCCAATTTTCGCTTGAATCTCTCGAGCGGCTTGAATAGAATTAACAATGCAGTCATTCAAATTCAGAATTTTCTTTCCTTCCACTTGAAACATTGCATATGAATCCCCGTCGGTATATGCATTGCAGATGATACTGAAGTCTTCATTCAAATTGAATGGAACATCTTCCTTCAATTCAATAATTTCCTTGAAGCCCAATTTGTGGCAAAACTGCGAAACTTTCCGATCTGAAGTTGATTGAAATAACACCGTAATCTTGGCGCGATCTTCCTTCGAAATCTTAACCAAATTGGGTGGAGAAAAATGATCGGGATGTTCGTGAGAAAACCAAATATGGGTAACATCATTGAATTCATCGTAGCGAAATTTAGTTTCCGCTAATTGTCGCCAACCGTTATCGAATGCGGTTCCCTCTATCCAAGGGTCGCAAATCAAACGAATCTCTTTGCTTTCAATGATGAAACTTGCATGATTAATAAACCTTATTTCCATTTTGTCAAATTTTCTTCAACCAAGATTTCAGTCATGGCTTTCCTATGAATACTTGTTCCAATGTAACTCAAATGATCGTCATCAAAATATAAAACATCTCTGTTTAAACTCAGTTTTACTTTTCCTTCCAACAACATGTTTTGATACACGTCGTAAACACGAATATTCTTGTATTGACTTGCTAACGAAACTGCATATTGATTTGCTCGAATCAATTCGTCGGAATTAACCGATACCGCATTGTACCCGGTAACAGGTTCAATATGCAAATAAGTTGCAAACTGTGCGGCATTTTTATTTTCCATGAAATTCAATACTGGGGGTTGCGTAAGCAGTAGAACCTTCAATCCCTTTAACTCGAGATCTTGAAGCAGCTCATGAAGTTGAGCCTTCTCGTTTTCATTCAACTCATCCCATCGAACCGCAATAAAAACTAATTTCAATCCTTGCTTTTCAACAGCCCTTTTTAAAGCACGCGCGTATTCTACTCTTTGCGCACCATTGAAATATCCGTTTGCTTCTTGTTTTTCAATTTGATTCCAATTGACAAATGGCTTTCCGGAATTCGCCGTAAAAAACGTCATTGGAATTTGTAAGGAATCAGATAAGTCATTCATCAATTTAGCCCACATGACTCCGTGAGAATCTCCTAGCAACAAAACAGATGGTTCACTCAAAGCAGCATTCAATACAATCCCGTTTTCCTTGTATGCGTTGTTCAAAGACTCTTCCCGTTTTATTACATTACAATTTACCAAAAGCGCTTCATCGGCCTCTTCTAGCATTTGATCTGGCGATACATCGTATTGATAATAATACAAATTCTGTCTCGCGTATTTCGAATCGTATTCAATACTGAAAAGATCCGATTGAATGAACAGCGCTAATCCAATAACAAGAACAACACCCCCAAGTACAATTTTAGGAGTATGTTGGTAATTTCTTGTTTTACTCTCAACAAAATAGTAGCTCACTATTGCCAAAATCATTGAAAGCAAAAAGATTCCCAGATGAATTTCGTATTGGAGGAAACCAAAAAGTTGGTATTTAAAATTCTGCGCAAAAACTACTACGCACCAATGCCAGAGATAAAGTGAGTAGGAAATTTTTCCAATAAAGACGAGTATTGGATTGGACAATACTTTCCCAACGAAGTTCGACGAATTAGCAAAACAGACAATCATGGAAGCCCCGAAGACAGCAACAACAACATACAGTCCAATGGTCTTTCCGCCATAAAAATAGGCGTAAAAAACAAGAGCCAGGCCAAGAAAAGCCCACAACCCCTTCCATCTATATTGAGCCAATTTCGAGCCAAATAAAGCAATTAAACTACCTGCTGAAAGCTCCCATATTCGGGAGGGCAATGTGTAAAACGCTACGTCAATTTCACCTTTTATTTTCAGTGTGTAAATGAAATATCCAAAACTTACAACGCAAGAGAAAATAACTAAAACCCGAATGTTTCGAAACAGTCGATAGCAGAAAAACAAAGCAAGTGGATAGACTAGATAAAATTGTTCCTCCACCGCCAGCGACCAGAGATGAAGGAAGAAAGAAGATTGCGACTCACCACCCCAATAGTTGCCAAAAGTATACAGCGTATGATAATTCGAATATGAAAAAATAGCAGGCATTATATCACTGCCCAATTTTTCTACGGTTGGTTTAAAAACAAGGACTAAGGCTAACACCAGAGTCACTAGGACAACGACCAATAACGCCGGTAGCAATCTATTCACACGACGAATCCAGAACTGAGACATTCTGAATGTTCCATGAACAATTTGAAACTCTAGTATTTTCGTAATTAAATATCCTGAAATCACAAAAAAAACATCGACACCATAATATCCGCCCTGAACGTAACTCGCCTGCAAATGAAATAAGATTACGGGAAGAATAGCTATCGCTCTTAACCCATCTATTTCAGGCCTGTAATTTTTCCCGGTAGTAGAAAGTGACATTTGCCCTCCAATCTTGTTTAGTTCAAATTTATGCTTTCCTGAGCTTATTGTACTCCACCTGAATCTCTTGTGGTGGGTTGAAATAGCCATATGCCACGTGTGGGAATTCCTCTCTGATTTTATCCAATACATTTCGAACCCCCATGCCTTCCGGCAATTCCGTTACGCCAATTTTTCCTAAATACCAATCGGGATCAATGTTGAAATTGCGCCACTGAATCATGTTAATGTCTGTGTACTTAATGAAGTTTCGCAATGCTTCGTATTCTTCCGGATGGTCTGTCATTCCTGGAAATGTGAAGTAGTTGATGCTTGCCCATCCGCCGTATTGACGCACAATACGAGCTGACTCAACAATGTCTTCGAACTTATAGTTGTTCGGTAAGTAATAGGCTTCGTAAATGTTTTTACGAAGCGAATTCGTGCTTACGCGAATACTATCTAAACCTACCTTCATTAACTCTTCCACCGCCTTTGGCTTGCTACCGTTGGTGTTTAGGTTAATGATACCGCGAGAAGTATGTTTTCGCAATTCAATAATAACATCGCGAATGGTCTGCCAAACGAGCAACGGCTCGCCTTCGCAACCTTGTCCGAAACTTATAATTGGACGCTCAGCGTTCATCAAATGTGGCAATGTGTATTCAACAATTTCCGCAACGGTTGGAATGAAATCTAAACGGTCTTGCGGAGAAGTTAACTCGTGCTCTTCCGGTTGAAATGAAATACAACCTAAGCAATTGCTGTTACACGCCGGACTAACAGGAATAGGCGCTTCCCACCGTCCCATAAAAAAGTTACGTGCAGCAGGGCAACAGTATTTCAAACTGCAGTTGTTTCCTAAATGCTGAACCAATCTGTTGTTCGGATGCTCTTCCAAACGCTTGCGCGTTACTTCCCAAATATGTTCACGATCGAAATTTTCTAAGTCTTGACGTTCATCTGCGTCAATACGCACTGCCGTTGTATAAAATTTCCCATCGTACCAACCCACTGCTGTGTATGCGTACAATGGAAGTGTTGGTGCATCTTGTTCATCAGTTCCAAAGGCTGCCGAATACAACTGTGTATAAGCAGGAGCATTCAAACTAGCAACAGCTTGAATGTCTTCGTGACATTCCATCTCGCCTGTTTCAACGCTAAGTCCATACGGGCGTCTTCCCGGCAAGGTGAATAAATCACTTCCGAATGGAAGTTCAATAAAATCTTCCGGTGTTAGCGGATACACGTTGTATCCCGATCTGCCTACTGCTTCAAAATTAGTGTCTTCAAAAATATTTCCTTCAGCATCGGCGTATACCATGAAAGGGACTTCCTTCGGATGAATTGATTTTTTCATTTTGCAAAAGTACATTCTATCTTCGTGAAATATGCGCATTAAATTTTTAGGAACAGGAACAAGTCAGGGTGTACCACTCATCTCTTGCAAATGTGCAGTTTGCGCTTCTACTGACGAACGCGACAAACGCTTGAGAAGCGCCGTAGCATTGACCATTGGCGAGCAGTACATTGTTATTGATTCGGGACCTGATTTCAGACAACAAATGCTTCGCGACAATGCTACGCATCTCGACGCTATTGTTTTCACCCATGAACACAAAGATCACATCGCAGGGCTCGATGATGTTAGGGCTTTTAATTTCACCATGGGACAACCCGTTAATGTTTATTGCACCGAGCAAGTCGAGGAAGCGTTGCGCAGAGAATTTCATTACGCCTTTTCAGAAAAAAAATATCCTGGGGTTCCTGAAATTATTTTGAATCGAATTGAAAACTCACCTTTCAACATAAACGGAATAACCTTCACTCCTATTGAAGTCCTTCATTTCAAAATGAAAGTCTTGGGATTTCGGATTGGAAATTTCACCTATATCACAGACGCGAATTTCATTTCGGAGGAAGAAATTCAAAAAATAATTGGAAGTGAAATACTCGTTTTGAATGGACTTCGCAAAGAAGCCCATCCTTCTCATTTCACTTTCGACGAAGCCCTTAAACTAATTGCGCGTATTAAGCCCAAAGAAGCCTATTTGACGCACATTAGCCATCAGTTGGGAAAACATGCAGACGTTACGGCTGAATTGCCTCCAAATGTTCATTTAGCCTATGATGGTTTAGCGCTTGAACTTGAATAATCTCTCTTACTTTTGCATTAAATATTTCAAAATGAAAAAACTTGCATTCTTATTTATAGCCTTCAGCCTATTGACAACATCTGCTTTTGCTCAAAAATCAGGTAAAAACAAATTCAAATCATACGGTGAAGCGTTTACTGCTGAAAATGTCATTTCGCTTTCAGAACTTCAAGAAAAAATGAAAACGGAAACACGTTTCTCATGTGTATTTGAAGGCAGTATTGTTCAGACGTGTCAGAAGGCAGGCTGTTGGATGGAAGTGGCCATGCCCGTTGGAGATGGCATGACTGTCTTCATGAAAGACCATGCATTCGCGGTTCCATTGGAGAAGTGTGAGGGAAAGAAAACTTTCGTAAAAGGAGAAGCCTATTTCAAAGAGTTGAGTGTAGCTTATTTGCAGCACTTAGCAGAAGACGCAGGAAAATCGAAAGAGGAAATTGCTAAAATCACTGAGCCTCAAAAACAACTCGTATTCAACGCAAGCGGCGTGCAGATAATGGAAGGTGGAAAAGGTGGAAATAAAACGCTAAAAGGCGAAAACTGCGCGCATTGAGTTTACTTCCAAATCCAATTGTTTTTACTCTTTCCAACGGGATTCGTGTGGTTCACCAACCCATGGATCGCGACGTTGCGCACTGCGGATTAATGATCGCAGCTGGAAGTCGCGACGAAGAGGAAGACGAACACGGTCTTGCGCATTTTCTTGAACACTGTTTTTTCAAAGGAACCAAGACTAGAAAGAATCATCATATCCTTTCGCGGCTTGATGCTGTAGGCGGAGAATTAAATGCTTTCACTGCGAAAGAGGAAACGTGGATACACGCTTCTATGGTGAAAGAGCATTACGAGAGAGCCATTGAACTCATTGCCGATATTACGTTTCACCCTTCCTTTCCTGCTGAAGAAATTGAAAAGGAAAAGGAAGTTATTATCGATGAATTGAATAGTTATTTCGACAGTCCGAGTGAAATGATATTCGAAGAGTTCGAAGAACATTTGTTTGGTAAGCACGCCATCGGGCGCAGCATTCTCGGAACAAAAGAAAGCATTAACGCCATGAAGCGTTCGCATCTTGAACGTTTCCGCAAAAGAAATTTAACGGCAGAACAATTGGTTTTTTCTTCGGCTGGAAATATTCCCATTGAAAAACTTCAATTGATTCTTGAGAAACATTTGGGCAAAGAAAAGCTCTCGCTTTTCACTCAAAAAAGAATTAAGCCCACGTTAAAATCAGGCAAAAAAATTCACGTTGAAAAAGACATTCACCAAGTGAATTTTCTAATCGGCGGAAAAGCATATGCCTTTTCGCATAAGCTTCGTCCAGCTCTTACGTTACTGACTAACGTTCTTGGTGGGCCGGCATTGAACAACAAGCTCAGCATGGTTATTCGCGAGAAACACGGACTGGCTTATCACGTTGAGTGCACGTATGCACCATTCACCGATTGCGGTATTTTTAGTTTGTATTTAGGCACCGACAAGGAGAATTTGAAAAAGTCCATTGAACTTTGTGAAAAAACATTGGAATGGTACAAGGAAAACAAAATGAACGGCCGTCAAATTCAGGAAGCGAAGAAACAAATCATTGGACAAATGGCCTTGGCTCAGGACAGCGGCAGCGCCCTTATGTTCAACCTAGGAAAAACCTTGCATGAATTCAACCGAATTGATACGATGAAAGAAGTGTTTCGTAAGTTGGAAGAAATTACTGCGGATCAAATTCAACAAGCGGCTATCGACACATTTCAATTTGACAAAATGAATGTGTTGGCCTACGTCCCGAAAAAAAATTAGAACGGTGAAATGGAATGGACGTCGTTATTCCGACGCTCAATTTCGTTTTTTACAATAGAGATTCGCTGAGCAATAGCGGCCATATCGGGCAAATTCTTCTCGAGTAACCACATCAGAGATTCTTCGTGATTGTCTGCAGCTCGTGCCATTTTCTCTAACACGTCGTACTTATTTTTCTTCAACCAAAGTAAAGCATTCGGGTTACCCTCTGCGCCATTGATAAGTGCCATGAGGTGCGGGAAATTGTTTTCCATGAGCCACGTGCGCGCATCGTCTTGATTGTTGAGCGCGTGAACGAATATGCCTAATTCAGGATAGCCGTTGGCCAATAACCATTCTCGAATAGCAACATTCCCTGAGATGGCTTCACCCCATGCTATCACAATCTTCGACGGATATCCTTCGGTATTCATACTGCAATGTTAAATAAGTTTTAGATTGATTCTGTTATTGAGAAATAAAAAAGGGACCGAAGTCCCTTTTTTCAATAAATATCTTTTCGAATTACTTAACGAATTCTAGATCTGTCTTAGACTTCTCTCCTAGTGAACCATCTTTCGCGATAGCTGAACTTAAGTTTGAATCTTTACCTGCAGCATCGTTAGAACGAGCGCAGATGATTGCACGAAGGTAATCTGCTAATGCAGACTTGTCGCCACTTGCATCAAGATCAGACTTCGCACCAGCGTTGTCACCGCTTAACAACTTCGCTAACGCTGAGTTGAACGACTTAACATCTTTCATGGTAGATACAGCACCGGCGTAGTCACCGTTTGCAATAAGAATAAGTCCCTTGTTGTACTTACTCTCAGCCGAGCCGCTTTCGCTGAACAATTTCATCGCTCCTTTGCGGTCTCCGTTCATACGAACAGCTACACCGTTGTTGTTAGACGTTTCAGAATTCTTCTTCATTCCGTAGGCCTTTTCAAATTGCTTAGCAGCTTCTGAAGACTTGTTCATTCCGTAATAAACAACACCTAGGTTGTTTGACGCACGGTAGTCACCGTTTGCTTTTCCTTCAGCTTCCTTGTAGATTGCTGCTTGAACGTTTGCATCTTCAGTCAAAGAACCTGCTTTCAATAACTCTTCGTAATTCAATACAGAAGCGTTTGTTTTTCCTAAAGAAATCAATTCAGCATCGGTGTAACCGTTTTCAGTGTAATAAACACGAATAACACAACGACGAAGTGATGGGAAAATCAAATCTTTGATTTCAGTGTACGTCTTAGAGATGTTCTTGATTTCAGTTTCTCTTTCAGTTAAGTCAGTAGTTCTTTGAAGAATACGTACAATGATATCGCTGTCTGCAATTGCTGACTTCTCCATTGCTGCTTTGAATCCGTCCCAGTCTTCGCCTTTAGGATTCTCTTTCACCAATGCACCGTAAAGCACATCAAGCTTAGCCGTCTTCAATACGTTAGTCATTACTTTGCTTCCAGCTTGAGCACGCTCAACAGCTAGACCATCGTTCAATATAATTTCACCTTCTGGCGAAGCGTAAGATTGCAATTCAATTTGAGTCACAACCATTTTAGGGTTTGTGCTGATTGCAGTTAATAAAGCTTGTAATTCTGCAATGTCAGCATCTTTCATTTCAGCTGGCTTCAATACAGAAGAGTTCAAATCGAAATTAACGACAGCTTCGAAAGTCTTGTCGGTAGAACGAATCAAGGCATCTTTAGAACCGATTACTTTATCGTCTCTCTTCATTAAATAAGGGGTAGTAATTACACCCTTCGCAATTTCCACCGCAGGGAAAGAAGCTGTTTTACTGCCCTTCGCACCTTTGATACGTAACTCTAATTTAGAAGATTCCATACCTGCAGAGTAAGGAAGAGTTGCAGTGTACTTGAAACTCTTTCCTGTTTTGAAAGGAATAACATCTCCATTACCTGTTGCCTTCTCTCCTTTGAATTCTTGCACCTTGTAGGTAGCTTCACCACCATTCCAAACAATTGCTGGAGTAGCTTGTGCAGAGACCGCTTTAGCAAAATACTTTTCAGGGAACTTACCTGTGATAGTAACCTTTACAGAGTCACCGTGAACTTCCAATGGACTAGGTTCAACTTGGAAATTAAGTTCTGCCATGTGTTTCTCCATTGAACCAAGAGTGGCGCAACCTTGAAAAAGAAGTGTAACTGCCGTTAAAGCAACTACTACCGACGAAAATCCTTTTTTCATTTTTTCAGCTTTTAATAATGGGTACGAATTTACAATCAATTATTCAGTCTACAATGCTCAAATTCAAATTATTGTTGAACGACACCCATTGCGCAGAATTTTTCGATTCTCTGCTGGGTACGCTCATCAACTCCTAATTTCTCTAATTCATTCAATGCGCTGATAATAGCCTCTTTCAAATGTAGGGCCGCAGCATCCGGATCATTGTGAGCGCCACCAAGGGGTTCACGAATAATTCCGTCTACCAATTTATTCGCTAACATATCATCAGCCGTGAGTTTCAACGCAGCAGCGGCTTCAATTTTATGGTCTGTATTTCTCCACAAAATAGTAGAACAAGACTCTGGAGAAATAACAGAATACCAGGTATTCTCTAACATTAAAACGCGATCTCCAATACCAATTCCTAATGCGCCACCGGAGGCACCTTCGCCAATTATGATACATATCACAGGAACCTTCAAGCGCATCATTTCAAATAAATTTCGCGCAATTGCTTCACCTTGTCCGCGCTCTTCTGCTTCCAATCCGGGAAAAGCGCCTGGAGTATCGATGAGAGTGACAATAGGCTTATTGAATTTTTCAGCCAACTTCATCAGACGAAGTGCCTTGCGGTATCCTTCGGGATTAGCCATTCCAAAATTCCGGTAGCTACGCATTTTAGTGTTTGCTCCCTTTTGCTGACCAATGAACATCATGCTTCTTCCGTCGATAGATCCGAATCCGCCAACCATGGCCTTATCATCTTTAACGGTGCGGTCTCCGTGCTGCTCAACCCAAGTACCTTCAGTCATTGTTTCAATGTATTGAAGGGTATAAGGTCTTTCAGGGTGACGGCTTACGAGCACACGTTGCCATGGGGTAAGATTCGAATAAATCTCGTTGGTTTTTTCTACTACTGCACGCTCTAAATCTTCAATAGCAGTGTGCACATCAACCCCGTTCTTCGTTTCGCTCTCTTTTAACTTCTCAATTTGTTGACGAAGTTCTTTTATCGGGGATTCAAATTCTAAATAAATTTCCATAGTTTCAAATTGGAAAGACAAAAATACACATAACTGCTATGAGTTGTGTGCGATAAATTCGAGGAACTTTTTCAGTGCTTTTGCTCGATGACTCAAAAATTTCTTTTCTTCAATTGTCATTTCAGCGAATGTTCGTGAATTTCCATCTGGATGAAAGATTCCGTCGTACCCAAAACCATCTGCACCACGAATTTCAACACCCAATTTTCCTCTTACAATTCCTTCGAAATAATGCGTTCCTTGCGCAGTACAATAACAGAACACCGATCTAAATTGCGCATTCCTGTTGGTTTGACCTTCCATTTCCTCCAACACCTTTTCTATGTTCCGTTCGTTTGAGCGAGGTTCTCCTGCGTAAATAGCCGAGTCTACCCCCGGCCTTCCATTCAATGTTTCAATCTCTAATCCAGTGTCGTCTGAAAAACAAGCCAGTCCCATTTTTTCAAAAACGTACCGCGCTTTCTGTTCCGCATTCCCCTCCAACGTTCCTGTGGTTTCAGGAATCTCTTCATTTACCCCAACGTCGCGCATGGAAACCACTTCAATGCCCGAAGGCAAAGCCGCTTGAATCTCTTGAAGTTTCTTTTTATTTCCTGAGGCAAATACTATTTTCATGATTCGCGAATGATTTTACCGCTAGCGGTTCGATTGAACTTCGGTTTGAAAATTATTTCTCGTGGCTTACGAATGCCCAAATCCAATTGATTTATTCTTTCTAGTTGGAAATGTTGCGTGTCGCCTTCCACATACAGCACGACCTTTTGCCCGAGAACTTCGTCGGGTAATGAAGAGATGTAGTAAGGTTGAAGAATGATTGTCGAAAGAATACTTTCGATTTCTTCCGGAAATAACTTCACCCCTCCAGAAATAATTACATGATCCGTTCTTCCTTTCACCACAAATCCGTCTTCAACCAATTCAACGGTATCGTTTGTTTCGAAGGAAGGAAGTTTCAACCACGAATCTTCAATGATTAAATTTCCTCTTTCGCCTTGTGAAAACTGAACACCCTTGAGCGCTCTGAAAAACGTTTGGGCTTTAACGTCTCGCATGGCAACGTGGGTAAGGGTTTCTGTCATGCCGTATCCTTCCCAAATATTTGATGCAACGCCATTTGCGAATTGAATTATTTGATTTGAAACGGAACCACCTCCAAGCAAAATGTGTTTAATGTTATTTAATGCAGACGAAGAACTTCCAATTATTTGAGCGCACTGCTGCGACGTAAAGGCTGCAAAATCAAAGGGCTTTAAAATTTCAGGATGGGTTGAAGGCGATTGCCAAGTGAGGTTCCATTCATTTATGATTGCGCGCAAAGCCATCATTTTTCCAGCTACATAAATGGGAGGCAATGCACAGAAAACTTCAGCGTTTTTGTTTAGGTTGAAGGAAGATGCTGTTCGTTGCGCCGAACGAATGACCTGCTCCTTCTTAAATGTGACCACTTTCGGTGTTCCTGTAGAACCGGAAGTTTGAAAGGAAATTAATTCTGACTCGTTCCATTCTTTTTCAATTTCAGCGTAAGCCAAAATCATATCGCTTCCTGAAAGTGCAAGGTTAATCATGATTCAATCGGAATAAGTAATTCGCCTTCCACCTTCCACTTCGCTTCACTGTTGTTGCTGAATAGGCTTCCCGTGCCCAAACCTTGAACTCGTTCCAACTTCATTTTACACACCCAATTCGCAAGATGATTTAAACCAACATTGCTCTCTAAGGAAGAGGTTATCCAAAAACTAATTCCATGCTTATCGGCCCAGGCCTTCCATTTTTCAGCAGCCGTATATCCGCCATGAAGCGATGGCTTCACCACAATAAAAGCAGGCTTGCCCAATTCTAAAAACGATTCAAAATCTTCTGGATTGATTCCAATCAGTTCTTCATCGAAAGCAACGGGAACAGGCGATTCCGCGCACAATTTAAACATGGACTCTAATTGCCCAGCCTTAATGGGTTGCTCAATACTGTGCAAGTTAAATTCCGAAAGCTGATTCAATTTATCTAATGCGTCTTCTAATGCAAAAGCTCCGTTTGCATCGACACGTATCGTTAACTCCTCTTCATTTCCCCATGACCGAATTTCACGAATCAAATTCAATTCGTCATTGAAATTCAATGCTCCAATTTTCAATTTAATGCATCTGCTTCCTTCATCGAATTTTCTTCTCGCTTCCATTCGCATCTCCTCAATATCATTCATCCAAATGAGTCCATTGATTGGAATGGCACCCAATTCATTTTTCGGAAGGAAAGGGAAATCTATTTGTTTCGAATGGAATCCTGCTAGTGCCGCATCTATGGCGCATTGCACTGAAGAAACGTATGAAGACACATTGCTATCCTCTATGTTGGCTATGCGATCTAATTCAGACAAGACTTCTTCTTTCGACTCTTTGCTTAATCCCCACAACGGAGCAACCTCTCCTTCACCCAAGATACTTGCATCTGAATCTACTAACTGGAGTATCCAACTATCACGAGTGAAGAGAACATCTCGACTTGTCTTTGCCGGTTTATTGAACTGAAGGATTCGATGAGAAAATATCCATCTCATTTCCTAGAACCTGAAATGTTCTTGAGCAACCACTCAACAGGGGCTTTATCGGTGACTTTCTTCTTCCACCAAATAACCAGAAGAAACGAAAAAGCTAACATGACTAGTGAAGTTGGGATTAGGATATATGCCGATTTAAACCAATAAATTCTGGCTTGATTTCCTCCTTTCACCAACGACCAGAGAATGCCTGTTTCCAAACACACAAAAAAGTACAAGGTATATTTTGAAGACGAGAACCGATCTATCCATCCAATAATTTTAGCTCCTGAAATTGTTTCATTCCATTTCTTTCCAAAATAATTCATCGCGCTGACGGCCATTAATACAAGCCCAGACTCAAACAGAATAAAAGAAAAACTATGAAAGCGAATACTCATGATGTTGTTCGAGAAAACATTCAACTCGCCGATATCTCCAAACATATTGTTCAGAAACGGTTGAACCACTATTCCTGCAATCGTCATAACAGCTCCAAAGACAGCTATTGGTGGAAACCAACCTCTCACCTTTACGCGAGATTTTCCGAAAACAATACCCAGAATAAAAAATGAAATCCAAGGAAAGACTGAATAATAGCCGTTAAAGAATAAAAAGCCAACGATATTTATAGCACTAACGTCCTGAAGTTTGAACCCTGCGAAAGATGGATATATGGGGATATCTATATTTCCTAACACCGAGGAAAGCAGGACAATTGCAAAGAGCAAAATCTCAAGCATTACAGCATCCCAACGAATAAACAAGGGCGAAACAAAAAAACAAATTCCTGCGATAATCAAAATATTCGCTGGCCAAAAATCCACAAACAATAAGCCCAATGCAAGAAGGACCAAACCTCTTCTGCTGTAGTGGCCCATTAATCGGCTTGAGCTCTGCTTTTTTGATTTAAAAGCGAGCGTCATAGTATACCCGTTTAAAAAAAGGAAAAGCGCCGGGAAAAATCCAAACCAAATAAAATAAATCTCCTGCGTATTTCTGTATGGCGGAGTTGACTTTAGAACATATATAATATCCTTGAGAACAAATGTTTCATTCGACAATATTGTACCAACAATTGCCAATAGGTAAGAGATTGCTATTCCTTTGATTTCTCTGTTTGAAGACATGCTCAAATATACAATTCGAACTTACACATTCGGCAAAAAAATGAGCAAGAGCAGTGCAATAGCGAATGTTGAAAGTGCTACCTTCTTTAATTCTGAATCGAGAAGCTGCGGATTCGTGCAGGAATATACTTTTTTGGCATGCACGACAAGTATAGCAAATGGAAGCAAATAGAATGCGTAATGAGAAGTGGTAATGAATACTTCAGCCACCGCTGCTAGGAATGCAGAACCCAACCAAACGAAATGCAATTTCTTTCCTTTTTCAAAACCTAGCTTCACCACTAATGTGAGCTTTCCTGCCTTCGCGTCTGAAATGTGATCGCGTAGGTTATTCAAGTGCAACACAGCCATGCTTAACATTCCAACGATAACTGTATTCAAAATGGCTATTAAGCCAATCTTTCCCGAAAGGAAATATGACATCGACAACACTGAAACCACTCCGAAAAACAAGAAGACAAACAAATCGCCAAGACCCTTGTATCCATAAGGATTCTTTCCCGCAGTATATTTGAATGCCGCCCAAATAGCGGAGATTCCAACACCCAAATAAATTCCGAATCCAAGCCAGTTTTTCTTCACAACAAAAACCTCATTCAACAACAAAACTCCCAATGCGAATGCAATGGCACCTGAAACATAAAGTCCGCGTTTCATTTGTTCTGCGGAAATATTTCCACTTTGAACCATGCGCGCCGGACCTACGCGGTCTTTTCCATCTGCACCGTTTTGAAAATCGCCGTAGTCATTTGCTAGATTCGAAAAAATTTGCAGAGCCAATGCGGTTAATAGAGCAAATACAAAAATCGAAGACGAATAAATCTCAGCCTTCAATCCTGCACTGCCTGCCAAGATACCTGCTGCCGCTAAAGGAAGCGTGCGCAAGCGCATGGCGGTAATCCAATGTTTCACCATTATGGGAACTTCGGAAATTGTTGAAAATCGGGATCGCGTTTTTCAAGAAAAGCTTTCTTTCCTTCTTGTGCTTCTTCAGTCAAATAATAAAGTAATGTCGCATCTCCTGCGAATTCCATTAGCCCTCGTTGTCCATCTAATTCAGCGTTCAATCCGCGCTTAATCATGCGAATGGCCAAAGGACTTCTTTTCATGATGGTCTTGCACCATTGAACGGTTGTTGCTTCTAATTCTTCCAACTTCACAACTTTGTTCACCATGCCCATTGCCTCAGCTTCAGCAGCGGTGTATTGTTCACACAAAAACCAAATCTCTCTTGCCTTCTTCTGCCCCACTTGTCTTGCCAAATAGCTCGATCCAAAGCCTGCGTCGAAGCTTCCCACCTTCGGACCTGTTTGTCCGAAACGAGCATTGTCAGAAGCAATAGTTAAATCACACACAACGTGCAGCACGTGTCCGCCTCCAATGGCATAACCATTCACCATAGCAATAACGGGCTTAGGCAGTTCACGAATGCGCTTGTGTAAATCCAATACATTCAAACGAGGCACTCCACGCTCGTCTACATAACCACCAACACCTTTTACGTTTTGATCTCCGCCGCTACAAAATGCTTTGTCGCCTTCACCGGTTAAAACTACAACGGCAATGTCTTGACGCTCGCGACAAATGTCCATGGCCTCAATCATTTCTACATTGGTTTGTGGTCTGAAAGCGTTATACACTTGCGGTCTATTGATTGTAATTTTCGCTATACCCTCATAGAATTCAAATCGAATATCCTCGTAGGTTTTTATGGATGTCCATTGTGTACTCATATCTTTTGTGTATGTTGAAAGAAGGCGTCCAATGCCTTCGGATTATCTTCTTTTGGTGTGAATATTTCCAACACAGAAACATGGCTCTGGTTAAAAAACAAAGGTAACGCTTCATTCAATTCATCATTATTCGCTGCGCAGAAATAATTCAGGCTGTATAAATCTGCAATGCCTTTGATGGACTTGCTGCTATGTGATGTTTCAAAAAACTGTTCAAGATGTTCGGTGTCTTTCGATCCGTCAATAATCCTAAAAATTCCGCCACCGCCGTTGTTAATGACAATGACTTTCAATTCACTTGAAAGGTAGTTATTCCAGAAAGCATTGCTGTCGTAGTGAAAAGAAAGATCTCCTGAAATCAAAAGAGTAGGCTTCCTGGTTTTCCAAGCCGCGCCAATGGCGGTGCTTGTTGAACCGTCTATTCCAGCGACACCTCGGTTTCCAAAATAAGTCAACTTTTTATTCTGATTGAAAAGTTGAATGTATCGAACCACCGAACTGTTTCCCATTTGAACATCCATTCCATTTGGAATAGCTTTCAACAAAGAATAAAAAACAGTTAAGTCGGAAAACGGAGCACTGGGCAACCAAGCTTCCACTTGTTTAATTTGATTTTCTTGAATGGAAAGTAAGTTGTTCTTCCACTCAGATTTACTTTCAATCTCTTTCAATGAATTGTAAAACTCTTGTGGAGTAAGATTGCATTGAAGTTCAAGACAATCAAATGTGTCCATCTTCTTTTCATTCAATCCCACTTGAATATGCTTCGGCTTAGCCTTTCTTAAAATTGCTTTAATTTTTCTTGAAATGATATTCGTTCCAACCGTAATCAAAACATCTGGAGCCAAAGTCTGTTGGGCGTTTCCGCCTAAACCCATAATTAATCTATCGATACAAGGAAACGCGTTTTCAATGTTCACATTGGCATGCGTTTCAGTTAGAACAACAACTTGTTGCAATTGGTTGAATTGCTCCAATTCCTTCGAGAAATACTCATAAACGTGCTGCCCAACAAGAACCATGATTCTCTCAGCTTGCTGAATTATTTCAAGACTTTCGTTTACTTCCTTCAACACATCAATCGCTTTCTCTTTCGTTTCAAATTGAAATGAAGGAAGTTCTTCGCAATCGATTAATTCATACAACGGTTCTTGAAAGGGTACATTCAAATGAACGGGACCGTTGTTCGAAAGAAGGTATTGAAAAGTCTTTTGAATTATTTCTCTATTCTGCATCGAAGCCTCTTTCTCATCGGCAAACAAACACGCTGAATAATCTGAATAATTTTGAAAGACATTGTTCTGACGAATGCTCTGTCCCTCTCCTCTATCGATCCACTCCTCTGGCCTATCGGCAGAAATCACGAGCAATGGAATACGCTGGTAATACGCTTCTGCAATGGCAGGAGCGTAATTCAACAACGCCGTTCCACTTGTGCAAATCAAAACCGTTGGTCTCTTCGATTGCTGAGAAAGACCCATTGCAAAAAATGCGGCTGATCTTTCATCGACAATAGAAAAAACATTGAAAAAAGAATCATTCGCTATTGAAATACTGAACGGCGCATTTCGAGAACCGGGAGTGAGCACAACATCGGTTATGCCTGCACTTTTCAGCGCACCCAAGATATAGGAGACTACTTTTTTCGATGAGATTTTCATGCGGGCCACGAAGATAGAAACACCGCGACGAATGAATCGTTCAAAAGTTAAAAAATTACGCTAGTCAACGATTCTGCCTTCCAACGCGTTTCTCGCGCTTCAAACGTTGGGACACTTTCTGCTGTAATTCCAGCACCGACAAAAACATGAAGCAGGTCCTCGCTGTACTTCAAACAACGGAGTATGACATATACATCGACATTATCTCCCTGTTCTATTCCAATGAGACCCGTATAGTATTCCCTATCGTGTGTTTCCAAGTCTTCAATGATTCCCTTGGCTTGCTCCCTTGACATTCCGCAGACAGCAGGAGTTGGATGGAGGGTATTCATGACTTCATTCCAATCGCCACTGTATTCAAATGAAATTTCATTGCACAAATGCTCAATAGAACCTGCATTGCGCGTATGCAATTCGTTGCATTGAATATTTCTCGCACCGATTACTTTCAATTCCTGTTGAATGAATTCCGTAACTAGATGCTGCTCTTCTATTTCTTTCTTTCCCCATTCTTCTATCGTTCCGGCCTTTCGGGTTCCAGCTAGACTTATTGTTGAATAAGAGTTTCCTCGTTTTCGAAACAACAATTCGGGTGTTGCTCCTATCCAATGCGCGTTATTCTCATCTGTAAAAGCGAACACGGCTGCATCGGGGAATTTTTCATTGAACGAATTAAAAATACCCTCAGCAGTAAGGCCTTGATGAGGAAAGGGTACAATTCGACTTAATACTACTTTCTTTGCCTGAGCCTTCTCAATAAGGGCAATTCCTTTTTCAACGGACTGCATGTAATGTTCATCAGAACTGACAAAATTCAATTCACCCCGAAATTCACTTCTCAAAACAAACGTACGTGCAGCAGCGGAGTTTTTTTCAAACCCATTTTGAGGAAGTCGAAGTCGAATAATACTCATTTCGCGTATTTCACCATTACTGTTAAGCGGGCAATAGCAATTAGACTACCAGCATGATCGCGAATTTTCACATCCCACACTTGGGTGCTTCTGCCCAAATGAATAGGCTCACCGATACCGTATACAAAATCGGTTGTGGCAGATTTTAAATGATTAATGTTTAGCTCTAGTCCCACTGCAACGCCTCCCTCTGCCTTCACCGCTTCGTGAGCGCCAATGCTTCCAATTGTTTCTGCCAATACTGCACTTGCTCCGCCATGAAGAAGTCCGAAGGGTTGAATGGTTCGTTTATCAACGGGCATTCTTGCTTCAACACGACCTGGCTCATTCTTCAATATTTCGATCCCTAAATGAGAAATCATATTTTCCGGATGGAATTTATGCTCCATAACTGTAATTTGCGTGCAAGGTAGCATAAATTTGCGGTGTGAAAAACACTCAGAACATCTATCGGTTATTGATTGCAGAGGACGAGAATTCCATTGCAAAAACGTTAAAACTCAATTTCGAATTAGAGGGATTTGAGGTACATGTTGAATCGAATGGCCTGTCGGCACTCAAAAGTGCTCAGGAAAAATTCTTCGACTTAATCATTCTCGACGTTATGCTTCCTGAAATGGATGGTGTTTCCATTTGCGAAACTCTTCGACTTGGTGGTAATCAAACTCCGGTGCTCTTTCTTTCAGCCAAAGGCACAGGCAAAGACAAAGTTGAAGGACTTAAGGTCGGTGGCGACGATTATTTAGCGAAGCCCTTTGAGTGGGAGGAGCTTTTACTTCGAAGCAAAAAACTTATCGTCCGAAAATCCGATGGTCACCGAACCATTGAAGACTTAGAGACATTTACCATTGGCCCTTGCACCGTTCACTTCAATAAATATGAAGTAGGAACACCAGAAGGCCTTGTTGCCATTACTAAACGGGAAATGATGTTGTTAAAACTCTTAGTTTCCAAGCAGGGTGAAGCCGTTAGCCGAGAAGAAATTCTTGAAAAAGTTTGGGGTTATGACACGGTTACGCACAACCGCACAATTGACAATTTCATTTTAAATTTTCGGAAAATTTTCGAGTCGCATCCCAATGCAGACAAGCGATTTTTATCGATTCGCGGGGTTGGTTATAAATTTCTTTAAAAAAGAGGCAACCCTGCCTTTAACGTTTCGTCTTAAAGTTGGTTACGCAGTCCAAGCTGCGTGTTGGTTTCAAAATTCCCTTGCAGGTTTACAGAAAAGGCTCTCAATTTTTGAGTGCCTTTTTTGTAGAAGAGCATTTATAATCTAAAACTTAACAAGTATGAACAAACTAACCTTAGCTTTTGTAGCAGTTGTAATTAGCGCTGGACTTGCATCTTGCGGTTCAGCCGTAAAGTCTATTGGACACCAAGGAAAATTCAGCCCTTGCTTTTTTAGCGATGAAAAAGGAACAATTCGTCCTTATCAGGCAAATAAAGACAGGGTAACGGAACATTACCATTTCAGAAATGCGCTTGAGCAAAAATAATTATTGAGGAATATAGACGAGCTTCTTCGTTTCGAATAACTCTTGCGGGAAATACTGAGACAAATCGAAGATTTCAGCATGTTTCTTAAGTGACTTAAGCTCTTCTTTTAAATCGCCTCCCTTCAAACAAATTAAGCCGTTCGGAACACCGTTCTGATCGGCTTTTTTGTACTTGCCTTGGGTCCAGGTTACAAGATCCTCAGCAGACGAAACAGCACGACTTACCACAAAATCGAATTGACCCTTTACCTCCTCTGCTCTGCCGTGAATCGTCTTTACATTTTTCAGGCCTATGAATTCTATGGCTTCGTTAACGACCATGATTTTCTTTCCGATACTATCTACCAATAGAAATTCCGACTCTGGATTTGCTATTGCCAAGGGCAGTCCAGGGAATCCACCACCTGTTCCCAAATCAAGAATATGAGATTTCGGGGTGAAGGGTAAGAATTTAAAAATGCTGAGGCTATGCAAAACATGCCGCTCAACAAATTCACTTGTATCCTTTCTTGAAACGACGTTGACACGTTGGTTCCAATCTAAAATAACATCCTCTAACTTTTGAAATTGTTCCCATTGAACTTCCGTAAAGGTGAAGTAGGGAGATAGTTTTTCTCTTATTGACATTAAAAGTTACCCTTGGTAGTTTTCATTAATTCAAACATGAAATCGCGTGCACGGAAGAGCTGTGCTTTTACCGTTCCTAAGGGTAATTCTAAAATCTCGGAGATTTCCTCGTATGATTTTTCTTCAAAATATCTTAATTCAACCAAGCGCTTGTACCTTGGTTTCAATTTTTCAACAACATCGCGCATACGCTGCACTCGCTCGTCTTTTTCCATGGACTCTTCAGGATCGAGGCCATCTTCTTTTACGGGAATTACGTATGACTCGCCATCTTCATTCGAATATCCTTGATCGATTGAAATCGCTTTAATTCTTTTCTTTCGAATAAAATCAATGGAATGATTGGAAGCAATCTTGAACAACCATGTTGAAAACGCAAATTGAGGAGTGTATTGATCTAACCTTTTGAATGCTTTACTAAACGTTTCAATGGTTAGGTCTTCTGCATCATCAGAATTGTTTACCATCTTCAGCAACATGTAGTAGACTGAATCTTTGTACCTACCCATTATTTCGGTGTATGCTCGTTGATCTTTATCGTTCAACGCACGAAGCACAAGCTGGTAATCCTTTTTGGCTTTATCCGATAAATGATCTGTCAATTCCATTTCTGTGGTTTACGAACGAGGTTATGCAGGTAAAGGACCGAATGTACTAAAAAAAGATGATGCTCTAACAAGGGGAATAACCAAAGAATATCTTTCGAAATTTTCAACTTATTACATGATACATTTAACACAATAAACTGAATGAGGTATCGAAGGAAAATTAATCCGCCCAAAACCGCCCAAAGGATTGGATTCGGAAAAATGATGGAAAGGGCTATGGCGGCTATCCACAAAAGAAAATACGTCAATGGCCAAAGCATCAAAGAAAACTTCACACTTCCCTTATAAAGAGGCGCCGTAGTAAAATGTCTTTTCTTTTGAAACGACCATTTGGCCCATATCTTATGTGGTTCCGAAATAGTCTGCGCTTCGTAATGAAATACATTCTGCGTATTTCTTGCCGTTGACGCTTCCTTCACGAACAAATCATCATCTCCAGAAGCCAATTTGTAATGCGCACGGAATCCGCCAATTCGAAAAAAAGCCGTTTTCGTGTAACACAAATTCCTTCCAACTCCCATGTAGGGCCTTCCTGTTTTGGCGAAACCTAAATAATTAAGCCCTGTTATAAATGCATCAAAGCGTATTAATTTATTCAAATAACCTGGGTATTTCTTGTAGCCACTAAACCCCAATGTAATTTCCTTTCTCTCTCCGACCCCTTTTGTCATTTCAGTGATCCAATTGCTACTTGTGGGTCTGCAATCGGCATCGGTCAAAAGCACAACGTCATACATCGCCGCTTTAATACCTAAGGTTAAAGCAAACTTTTTACCTTGCATTATTTGCTTGTCCTCATTTATTTCAATGATGTGCATGCTTGGGTAGGAGACTTGCAGTGCCTTCAGAATATCTGCGGTGTCATCCCAACTGCTGTCGTTCACAACTATCAACTGAAATTTCTGAAACTCTTGCTCCATGATAATTGGAATCAACTCCATTAAGTTCGCCTCTTCGTTTCGAGCACAAACAATTACGGACACGCCGTCTGGCGAATCTCCTTCTGCTTTCTTTCCCTTTGTTGCAGATAGAAAATACTTAAAATTGTAATACAACTGAGCAAGAAATGAAATTGCCACCACAGAAAGCAGTGTCAATTCAATGGTTGAGAAATTCAAATTCCAGATTGCGAATGTTTTTTCCATGAGTCCTGCGAAATTACTCTTTCAACTTGCTCCGAACAATAAAAAAGGCCGGTTACCCGGCCCTATTTATTCACAAAACACGCGATTCTATTTACTTTTTAATGATAAGGGGAAGAGAATCTACTTTACCTGTAGAAACCAACTTCACGATATAATATCCGTTAGCCAAAGAAGACGTGTCTACTCTAACATTCGCGCTATATGTTTTTGTTGAAACAACAACATTTCCAGCCACATCAATTATGTATAAGGCAGAGTTTGCCAAAGCACCGATCAATTGAATTTCATTTTGCGCAGGATTTGGATAAAGTGTAATGGCTGTTTCAGTCATACTGTCGACGCCATTTCCTGAAACACAAAAGTTGGTTGTTTCAGAATTTGTGAAAGTGCCACCGGCAGCTAATGAAGTTCCTGCTGCGTTAGAAACCTCGTAGCTTCCATTACCGTATGCACAGCAAAGTCCATCGCCGTAATCGTCGCTAATTACAAAGTCATAGCAGCCCAGAGCAAGACATACTGATTCGCTTATTGAAGTGCCTCCGGCAGGATATAACCCATTTGATGAAGCCAGCACGTTTCCATTTTGAAGAATTTCCCAAGAAGTTTCTTCCGAATAATCATCGAAAGTGATGTCCACTGTTACGGTTACTGTTGGGCCTACTATAGCGTTGCATGAGATCGAGACAGAATTGTTGTTTGAATTCTGATCTGTTGAACCGTTTGGATTAACGACAGTCACATTAATCGTGTTCGGGCCATTCACCAGTGCAATAGCTGGAAGATTTACGTTAGCCGAAGCATACTGCGCAATTGATCCAGACCAGTTAATGGTTTGAATCGAACCTGCGTTAACAGTATACTGAATTGTGCAAGATGTTAGGGTTGTAGCTCCGTTATTCATTAATGATAAAACAGGAGAAACCGAATTGCCACAAACGTTGGAAGGGACATTGCTAATACTCGCAGCAGAGGCATCTAGCTGAACCGTTACCGAACCTGTCGGATATCCATCCATAATTTGTGCACCTGTATTTCCTGGATCAAGCCATTCTTTCAATCGAGATGAAGCTGAAGCACCTGCGTCCCAGCTCACACCAAATCTACCGTAGGAATCGCCCTGACCGTTTTCAGTTGAACCGTTACAAGCAGAAGCTCCACCGAACAATTGACCAATAATTCTGTGATTTTGATCAAATAACGGCGAACCTGAAGACCCTCCTTCAGTGATTCCATCATCCCATTGCTGCACATCCCATGTTTGCGCTCCAGACCATGTTCCCTGCGGAACCGCATTGTTTTCGAATGAAATCTTTTTTAAGTCACCAGACGGATGATGAATACCCGT